>CAZJDU010000027.1:0-35059 GCA_964544855.1 uncultured Nocardioides sp. | reverse complement strand
GCGCGGTGCTCGACTGGGAGATGGCGACCCTCGGCGACCCGGTCACCGACCTCGCGCTGATGGTGCTCTACGGCCGCCTCGCGGAGGTCGCCGGCGGCACCGTCGCCGACGCCACCGCCGCTCCCGGCTACCTCGGCGAGGCCGAGATCCTGGAGCGGTACGACGCTCGCAGCGGGCGCGACCTGAGCGATCTCGGGTTCTACCTCGGGCTGGCGGCCTACAAGCTGGCCGCGATCCTCGAGGGCATCCACTACCGGTACCTCCACGGCCAGACCGTGGGGCCCGGCTTCGACACGGTCGGCGACGCGATCCATCCGCTCCTCGCCGCCGGCCTCGACGCACTCGACCAATAGAGGGTCGACCGGCAGCGGCTCGACCAGAAAGGCAGCACCGATGGACTTCCAGTTCGACGCCCGCACCGAGGAGCTCCGTGCGAGTCTGCTCGACTTCATGGACACCCACGTCCACCCGGCCGAGCCGGTCTTCGAGGAGCAGATCGCGGCTCTCGACGACCGCTGGGCCTGGGACACGGTGCCGGTGCTCGCCGAGCTCCGTGCCGAGGCGCGGAGCCGGGGCCTGTGGAACCTCTTCCTCCCGGGCGACCACGGCGCCGGGCTCACCAACCTGCAGTACGCGCCGCTCGCCGAGATCACCGGCCGTGCGGGCCACCTCGCGCCGCCCGCGCTCAACTGCGCGGCACCGGACACCGGCAACATGGAGGTGTTGTCGATGTTCGGCGACGAGGCGCAGCGCAAGGAGTGGCTCGACCCGCTGCTCGCGGGCGAGATCCGCTCGGCCTTCGCGATGACCGAACCCGACGTCGCCTCCTCCGATGCGACCAACATCGCGACCTCGATCGTCCGCGACGGCGACGAGTACGTGCTCAACGGCCGCAAGTGGTGGATCACCGGCGCGATGAACCCCAACTGCCGGATCTTCATCGTCATGGGCAAGACCGACCCGGAGGCCGACCGGCACCGGCAGCAGTCGATGGTGCTGGTGCCGCGCGACACCCCGGGCCTGAGGATCGAGCGCGGCATGGAGGTCTTCGGCTACGACGACCACGAGCACGGCGGCCACGCCGAGCTGCGGTTCGACGACGTCCGGGTGCCGGCGAGCAACCTGATCGGTGAGGAGGGCGGCGGCTTCGGCATCGCCCAGGCGCGGCTCGGGCCCGGCCGGATCCATCACTGCATGCGGGCGATCGGCGTCGCGGAGCGCGCGATCGAGCTGATGTGCGATCGCGCGTCGGATCGGGTGGCCTTCGGCCGGCCGCTGGCGCAGCAGGGCGTCGTGCGCGACTGGATCGCCGAGTCCCGTGTCCGGCTCGAGCAGCTCCGGCTGCTGGTGCTCAAGACCGCCTGGCTGATGGACACCGTCGGCAACCGCGGCGCGCACAGCGAGATCCAGGCGATCAAGATCGCGACCCCGACCACGGTGCAGTGGATCCTCGACAAGGCGATCCAGGTGCACGGCGGCGGCGGGCTCTCCCAGGACTTCCCGCTGGCGCGCTCCTACGCCTCGATCCGGACGCTCCGGTTCGCCGACGGTCCCGACGAGGTGCACAAGAACGCCCTGGCGAAGTCCGAGCTGACCCGCCAGGCGGCGCGACGGGAGGCACAGTGACGGACACGATCACGCGCGAGGACCTTCGGCGACGGATCGCGGAGTTCCTGTCCGAGCACGACCCGACGACGACCGATCGGCTGGACTTCCTCCGCGCCCGGTACGACGCCGGGCTGGCCTGGGTGCACTACCCGGTCGGCCGTGGCGGGCTCGGGCTGCCGCGGGAGTGGCACCCGGAGGTGGAGCAGCGCTTCGTCGAGGCCGGAGCTCCCGACAACAACCCGCGCACCAACGGCATCGGGCTCGGCATGGCCGCCCCGACGATCCTCGCCTTCGGCACCGACGAGCAGCTGGACCGCTTCTTGAGGCCGCTGTGGACCGGCGAGGAGATCTGGTGCCAGCTCTTCAGCGAGCCGGGCGCCGGGTCGGACCTGGCGGCGATCGCCACCCGGGCGGTCCGCGACGGCGACGAGTGGGTGGTCTCGGGCCAGAAGGTGTGGACCTCCGGGGCACACAACGCGGCCTTCGCCATCCTGGTGGCGCGCACCGACCCGGACCAGCCCAAGCACCGGGGGCTGACCTACTTCCTGTGCCCGATGGACGACCCGGGCATGGACGTCCGTCCGCTGCGGCAGATCACCGGCGAGGCGGAGTTCAACGAGGTCTTCCTGTCCGACGTCCGGATCCCCGACAGCCACCGGCTCGGTGCCGAGGGCGAGGGCTGGCGGGTCGCCACGGCGACGCTCAACAACGAGCGGGTCGCGATCGGTGGCGGTGCCGCGCCACGTGAGGGTGGCATGGCCGGCGTGGTCGCCGACACCTGGCGCGCCCACCCCGAGCGCCGCACCGGCGAGCTGCACGGGCGGCTGGTCCAGCTCTGGCTGGAGGCCGAGGTGGCTCGGCTGACCGGACAACGGCTGCGGCAGAAGCTCGCCGTGGGTCAGCCCGGACCCGAGGGGGCGGCGATGAAGCTCAGCTTCGCCCGGCTCGCCCAGCAGCTCAGCGGCCTGGAGCTGGAGATCCTCGGCGAGGACGGGCTGCGCTACGAGAGCGAGCAGGGCTGGACCATGGTGCGCCCCGAGCGGGTCGACTTCACCGGGCGCGACGCGGGCTACCGCTATCTGCGTGCCAAGGGGAACTCCATCGAGGGCGGGACCTCGGAGATCCTCCGCAACATCGTCGCCGAGCGCGTGCTCGGCCTGCCCGCAGAGCCGCGGGCGGACAAGGACATCCCCTGGAAGGAGTTGCCGAAGTGAACGACATGAACCTTCTCTACGAAGACGTCGAGGACGACCTCCGGGGGGCGGTCGCATCGCTGTTCGCCGACCGCTGCGAGGCCGACGCGGTCCGGGCGGCGTACGACGGTGATCTGACCCGGCTGGAGGGCCTCTGGCCGGCGCTCGCCGGCGAGGTCGGTGCCGCCGGCCTGCTGGTGCCCGAGGAGTACGGCGGAGCCGGGGCGAGTGCGCGCGAGGCCGCCGTCGTCCTCGAGGAGTCGGGGCGCTTCGTGGCGCCGACGCCGTTCCTCACCAGTGCCGTGGTGGCGACGGTGACGTTGCTCGCCGGCGGTCCCACCGACGCGGCCGGCGAGCTGCTGCGCGACCTCGCCACCGGCAAGCGGTCGGCCGCGCTGCTGGTGCCGTTCTCCACCGCGCCCGACCAGCGGCCGCCGGAGTTCACCGTCGACGGCTCGGGCGGCGTCGCCGGCCGGGCGACCAGCGTGGCCGGTGCGCTCGCGGCCGACGTGCTGCTCGCGCCGGTGGTCACCGAGCGGGGGCCTGCGGTGGTGGCGGTGCCGTCGGTCGAGGCCCGGGTCGAGGCGGTGGTCTCGCTCGACATGAGCCGACAGCTCGCCGACGTGACGCTCGACGGCAGTGCGGGCGAGGTCGTGGTCCCGGCGGGTCAGGGCGCGGCCGCCGTACGCCAGGGCCTGCTGACCGGCGCCGGCCTGCTCGCCTCCGAGCAGCTGGGCATCGCCCAGTGGTGCCTGCGCGCCACCACCGAGTACCTCGAGACGCGGCAGCAGTTCGGTCGCGCGGTCGGTGGCTTCCAGGCGATCAAGCACCGGCTCGCCGACCTCTACGTCGAGGTCGAGTCGGCGGCCGCCGCGGCGCGCTACGCCGCTGCCACGATCGCCGCCGGCGACCCCGACGCCGAGGTCGCGGCCGTGGTCGCCAAGGCGTTCTGCGGCGACGCTGCGGTCCACGCCGCGGAGGAGGCGATCCAGCTCCACGGCGGGATCGGCATGACCTGGGAGCACCCTGCCCACCTCTACCTCAAGCGCGCCAAGGCCGACCAGCTCGCCTTTGGCACCTCGGGTGCGCACAAGACCCGTCTCGCGCAGCTGGTGGACCTGCCCGCGCCGGCCTGAGGGACTGTCGTACCAGACGAATTCGTCCGTTACTCACGCGTAGGTGGGCGAACACGTCTGGTACGACGGGCCCGCCGCGATCACACCTCGTGGGCCAGCAGCGCCAGGTTGCAGTGCAGCCGGTCGCGGGCGTCGGTGAGGTCGCGGCCGGTGAGCTCGGAGAGCTGGCGCATCCGGTAGATCACCGTGTTGCGGTGGCAGTAGAGCTCCTCGGCGGCGTGCGTCGGGGAGCCGTTGTGGTCGATCAGGGCGCGCAGCGTCTGGATCAGCACGCCGGACTGCCGCTCGGGCAGCGCGAGCACCGGCCCGAGCGTGGTGCGCACCAGCATCGCCGAGACGGCGGGGTTGGTGGCGAGCAGCACCTCGGGGAGCCGCTCCTCGACACGGGCGACCCGGGGCTCGCCGCGGGGCACGGTCTCGGCGGTGCCGAGAGCCAGCTGGTAGGCCATCGAGAAGCCGGCGAGGCCGTCGGGCGCGGGCGCGATGCCGACGCGACCCTGGGAGATCGGCCCGAGCAGGTCGTGCACCTGCTCGGGCTCGTGGCTGCCGAGCTGGACCAGGCCGAGATAGGTGTCGCCGCGCACGTGCCAGTACGACGTCAGCCCGGCCGAGTCGAGCTGCTCCTCGGGGTTGCGCAGCGGGTTGTCCAGGGTGCCGTCGAAGAGCGAGACCACGCAGATCACCGGCTCGTCGGGCTCGACACCGAGCGCCTCACGCGCCTCGGCGGCGAACGCCGGGTCGCTGCCCCGGCCCTCGACGAGCGCGTCGAGGACCCGGCCCTGCCGCTGCAGGTCCCGGCGCTGCATCAGCGCGCTCTCGCGGCGGAAGGCCTCGATCATCGTGGCGCTCTGCGTGTCGAGTGCTGACCAGATCTGCTTGCCGGCCGCCACCAGCACCCGGTCGTCGATCCGGTCGTCCTCCTGCTGCTGGAGCGACTGGAGCGCCTGCCACAGCACCCGGCTGCCCATCGTGTAGGCCGCGAGCACCTGCTCCATCGGCACGCCCTGGCGGGCCCGGCGTCGCCCGGTCTCACGCCAGATGTTGCGCGCGTCCTGCTCGCGGCCGGGCAGGCCGGCGAGCGTCCCGAGGCCGGTGCGGACGTGCTCGCGGGTGCTGATGCGCAGCTCGGCACGCATCTGCTGGCCCGCAGCGTCGTACCACTCCTTCTCCCGGTCGAGCACCTCGAGGGTGATCTCGTCGGCGATCGCGTCGGCCCGGTGCAGCAGCGAGGACCACGCCTGCTCGACGGCTTCCCGGAGCTCGGGGTCATCCCGGCCGACCGGTGCGGCGGAGGTCACAGACATGACCGCACTGTGCCACGAACTGCACAGTCCGCCCAACCTCCTGCGCAAGGCCGTGGCGCTCGATACCACCAGATTTGTGCACTCCGACCATGCCACCGCCTGTGCAGACCGACCAAAGTGATCCCGGTCACCGAAGTGGACCGGGAGGGTCGATGGAGTCTGCGGCACAAGCCGAGCAGCCGCTGTTCGCGTTGAGTGGGATCTCGGTCGCGTTCGGGGGTGTGCAGGCGCTCGCCGACGTCACGATGGCGGTGCGGCCCGGCGCCGTGCACGGCGTGATCGGCCCCAACGGCGCCGGCAAGACCACGCTGTTCAACGTCGCCTGCGGCTTCGTGACCGCCGACACCGGCAGCCTGGTCTGGAAGGGCGAGGCGGCGCGCACCATCAAGCCCCACCTGCTCGCCGAGCACGGCATCGCCCGCACCCTGCAGGGGCTGGGCCTCTTCGACCGAATGACCGTGCTCGAGAACGTCATGGTCGGCGCGGACCGGCGCGGCCACGCGGGGTTCCTGGCCGCGCTGGTCGGTGTGGGCCGCAGCCCGCGGGACGAGCAGGCCCTGGCCGAGCGTGCCCACGCGGTGCTCACCGATCTCGGCATCGACCGCTACGCCCCGGCCTACCCGGGCAGCCTGCCCTACCCGATCCGCAAGCGGGTCGCGCTCGCCCGCGCGCTGGTGGTCGAGCCCGAGCTGCTGCTGCTCGACGAGCCGGCGAGCGGCCTGTCGGCCGAGGAGATGGACGAGCTCGGCGCGCTCATCCGCAGCCTGGCCGGCCGCACCGCTGTGCTCCTCGTGGAGCACCACATGGACCTGGTCATGGCCGTGTGCGACCGCATCACCGCGCTGGACTTCGGCAAGGTCATCGCGGAGGGCACGCCCGACGAGGTACGACGCGACCCGGCCGTGCAGGCCGCCTACCTCGGCGACGAGGTCGAGCACGAGGCCGCGACGACCCCGGAGGAGGCCCGCTGATGTTCGACGTCGCCGATCTCACCACCCGCTACGGCCCGGTCACGGCCCTGGACGGCGTGTCCTTCACCGCCGCCGAGGGCAAGGTGACCGCGGTGCTCGGTGCCAACGGCGCCGGCAAGACCACGCTGCTGCGCACGATCTCCGGACTGGTCCGTCCGGCGTCGGGCTCGATCACGCTGGCCGGCACCGACCTGACCCGTACGCCGACCGAGGCCATGACCGGTCTCGGGCTGACCCACGTCCCCGAGGGCCGCGGCGTCATCGCCGAGCTCACCGTGGTCGAGAACCTCCGACTCGGCGGTCTCCACCGCGCCGAAGGCACCGAGCCGATGGCGCTGGAGGAGGTCTTCGACCTCTTCCCCCGCATCGGTGAGCGCCGGGACGCCGTCGCCCACCAGCTCTCCGGCGGCGAGCGGCAGATGCTCGTGATCGGCCGGGCGCTGATGGCCCGGCCGCGGCTGCTGCTGCTCGACGAGCCGTCCCTCGGGCTGGCGCCGCGCATCGTGGCGCAGATCCTCGACCTGATCCGGACCCTCGTCGAGACCGAGGGGCTGACGGTGCTCCTCGTCGAGCAGAACGCTCGCAGCGCCTTGTCCATCGCCGACCACGGCGTGGTGCTCAACCTCGGCAGGGTCGTCGCCGACGAGCCCGCCGACGTGCTCGCGGCCGACGAGCAGCTCCGCCACGCCTACCTCGGATTCTGATCGGGAGATCGACGTGCAACAGTTCTTCGCCATCCTCCTCGGAGGCATCACCATCGGCGCGGTCTACGCCGCGTTCGCCCTGGCGCTGGTGCTGATCTGGCGCTCCACCCGGATCGTGAACTTCGCCCAGGCGCCGATGGCGATGCTGACGACGTACGTCGCCCTCACGCTGATCGAGAGCGGGCTGCCCTGGTGGGTCGGCTTCGTCGGTGCGGTGGCGGCCGGCCTGCTGCTCGGCGCCGTGGTCGAGCGGGTGGTGATCCGTCCGGTCGAGGGCAAGGAGCACATCAACGCCGTCATCGTGACGCTCGGGCTCTTCGTCGCCTTCCACGGTCTGGCCGGAGTGCTCTTCGGGTCGACCTACGAGGCCTTCCCGACGCCGTTCGGCGTCCGGGGCATCGAGGCCGGCGACGTCACCGTCCCGATCAGCCCGACCAACATCTTCACGATCGTGCTGGTGAGCGTGGTGATGGTGCTGCTGGTGGCGCTGTTCCGCTACACCGACCTGGGGCTCAAGATGCGGGCGTCGGCGTTCGAGCCGGAGGTCGCCCGGCTGCAGGGGGTCAACGTCGGGCGGATGCTCACGCTCGGATGGGCGCTCGCCGCAGCGGTCGGCTCGATCTCGGGGATCCTGATCGCCACCAACGACTTCCTCGTCCACCCCAGCTACATGGATGCGGTCGTGGTCTTCGGGTTCGTCGCGGCGGTGCTCGGCGGGCTGGACAGTCCGGCGGGAGCGGTCGTGGGCGGACTCCTCCTGGGGGTGTCGCTGAGCTTCGTCAGCGGCTACCTCGGCTCCGAGCTGGTCTCACTCGCGGCGCTGCTGATCCTGATGTTCGTGCTGCTGGTGCGCCCCGGCGGCCTCTTCTCCCACGTCGCAGAGCGGAGGGTCTGACATGACTGCCCAGATCGATCGGACCGACGCCGAGCAGCGGTCGACGACGGAGCGGCGGAGCCGCCGGCTCCGGCTTCCGCGGACCCCGCTCTACCGCCACCTGCTGATCGCCGCCCTCGGGTTCGTGGTCGTCGTGGTGATGCTCGAGACCGCCAGCCGGTTCCGCGTCACCCAGCTCACCGAGATGGCCTACCTGGCGATCGCCGCCGGTGGCCTGACGCTGCTCACCGGCATCAGCGGGCAGCTCTCGCTGGGGCACGGCGCGTTCATGGCCGTCGGCGCCTACACCACGGTGCTGCTGCTCGACACCCCCGACGCGACCACGCTGACGATGCTGCTCGCGATCGTGGCGGCCGTCGTCGTGGCGGCGCTGGTCGGTGTCGTGGTCGGGATCCCGGCCGCACGACTCCATGGGCCCTACATCGCCGGTGCCACCCTGGCCCTGGCCGTCGCCGTCCCCGGCATCGCCCGCGCCTGGCGCTCGCTCGGCGGGGAGCAGGGGATCACGATCGGCCGTCCCGATCCGCCGGAGTGGCTGCTGGACGCCGCGTTCTTCGTCACCGGCACCGAGCTGAGCTCCGACAAGTACGTCGCCTATCTCAGCTGGACCGCGCTCATCGTCACCTACGTGCTGCTGGCCAACCTGATGCGCAGCCGCGCGGGCCGGCGCTGGTCGGCGGTGCGCGACGACGACGTCGCTGCGGAGATCGCCGGCATCCACCTCGGGCGTTCGCGGGTCCTCGCCTTCGTGGTGAGCACGGCGTGCGCCGGGCTCGCCGGTGCGCTGATGGGCCTCGCGAGCCGGGGCGCGGCACCGGGCTCGTTCGGGCTGACCCTGTCGCTGCTGCTGGTCAGTGCGATCGTGCTCGGCGGTTTGGGCAGTCTGACCGGTGCGCTCATCGGCGCCGGCCTGCTGACCTTCTTGCAGCAGGTGGTGAGCCAGCTCGGTGTGGACGCCGGGATGGAGCAGACCACGGCGTTCGAGGTCGCGCCGGTGATCTACGGCATCACGCTCGTGCTGGTGATCATCCTCGCTCCCGCCGGCCTCATGGGGTCCATCCGCAACCGCTACCTACGCCGTCGCGCCGCTGCCGCAGCCGCCTGACGACACGCAACGCCCACGGCCGGCCCGACCGTGGCACAACCGAGGAGGAGAGAGTCGACATGACAAGCAAGGCCCGCAGGGCGACCACGCTCGCCTGCGTCGCGACCGGCCTGGCGCTGGTCACGGCAGCCTGTGGCGCCGGGGAGGACCGCGAGGAGTCCCCGGGGTCGACGGTCGGTATCACCGAGGAGACCATCAAGATCGGTGGGCACTTCCCGCTGACCGGCGTCGCGGCGCCCGGCTACAGCGAGATCCCGCTCGGTCACCAGGCGTACTACGACTACGTCAACGCAGGCGGCGGCATCAACGGTCGCGAGATCGAGTGGGTGTTCAAGGACGACGCCTACGACCCGAGCAACACCAGCAGCGTCACCAACGAGCTGGTGCTGCAGGAGGAGATCTTCGGCATGGTCGGCGGCCTCGGTACGCCGACCCACCGTCAGGTCGTCGACTTCCTCAACGAGGAGGAGGTGCCGGACCTCTTCGTCTCCAGCGGCTCGCTGCAGTGGGGCGACGACCCGGAGAGCAAGCCGTGGACCTTCGGCTGGCAGACCGACTACGAGTCCGAGGGCAAGGTGATCGGGCAGTACGTCGCCGAGAACATGCCCGACGCGAAGGTCGGCCTGTTCCTCCAGGACGACGACTTCGGCGAGGACGGGGAGAAGGGCGTGCGGCAGTTCCTCGACGACCAGATCGTCGAGGTGCAGCGCTACACCTCCGGCAACACCGACATCGGCCCGCAGATCGCGGCGCTCCAGGCCGCGAAGGTCGACATCGTGCTCGGGTTCAACACGCCGTCGTACACGGCGCTGAGCCAGCTCGCCGCGCTCACGCTCGGCTTCGAGACGCAGTGGTTCTACAGCAACGTGGGCTCGGACCCGACGCTGGTCGGCGGTCTGCTGGCGAACTTCTCCGAGGGCAAGGTCAAGGACGGCGCCGCGATGCTCGACGGCGTGATGACGACCGAGTACATCCCCGGCGCCGACGCCCCGGACGACCCCTGGGTCCAGCTCTGGCAGCAGGTCTGGGACGAGCATGGTGGCGAGGGTGAGCTCTCCAACTACAAGATCTACGGCATGTCGCAGGCCTACACCTTCGTGCAGGCGCTCGTCGCGGCCGGCGAGGACGTGACCCGTGAGGGCATCGTCGAGGCGCTCGAGCAGGAGGGCGGCGACTTCGAGGGTCCGGGGGTGGCGCCGTTCCGCTACTCCGAGGACAGCCACATGGGCATCTCCGGGATGTCGATCGTCGAGATCAAGAACGGGGTCGGCGAGCCGCTGACGCCGGTCATGGTCACCGACATCGGCGACGCCGAGATCACCGAGGACGACTCCGCCGCCGGTGACGCCCCGCCGGAGAGCGGGATCCCCGAGTAGGTCCCCCCACCGTCCAACGGCCCGCGAAGTCCCCCACTTCGCGGGCCGTTGGCGCTCTCCACGGTGGTGGAGGTGCGAGGAGCCCTGGCGACGAGCCGCGATACCGCCGCCGGAGGTGGTTTCGAGGCTCGCAAGCTCGCACCTCAACCACCGTCCGGCTCGCAAGCTCGCACCTCAACCACCGTCCGGCTCGCAAGCTCGCGCCTCGACCACCCTCGGGTTGCCGGGGCATTGACAAACTAGAACACGTTCCACCAAGGTTGATCCCTACGTGACACCGCTCACACCCCCCGGGAGGACACGTGTCGCAGACGCCGCTGTCGGCCGACTTCACGATGCAGCGATCCAGTCGCGATGCCGGCGCGGTGCACGACCGCCTCGAGGCGTGGCTGGCCACCGTGCTCCCGGGCGGCGCCGAGCCCGAGGTCACCCTCCACGCCGGCGTCGACAGCAACGGGATGTCCAGCGAGACGGTGGTCCTGGACGTCAGCTGGCAGCACGACGGCCGGCGCGGGACCGGGGAGTACGTCGCCCGCGTGGCGCCGGCCGAGCAGGACGTGCCCGTCTTCCCGCGCTACCGCCTCGGCGACCAGTACCACGCGATGCGGCTGGCCCGGGAGCTCACCGACGTCCCGGTGCCCCAGGTGCGCTGGCTGGAGCCGACCGGTGACGTGCTCGGCACTCCGCTCTTCCTGATGGACCGGGTGGAGGGCGTCGTCCCGCCCGACGTGCTGCCCTACACCTTCGGCGACAACTGGTTCTTCGACGCCGCGCCCGAGCAGCAGCAGACCCTGCAGCGGCGTACCGTCGACGTGGTCGCGCAGCTGCACGGCATCCCCGACGCCGCCCAGGTCTTCGACTTCCTCGACCCCGCCGTCACCGGCCACGACGGCGCCACGCTGCTCGCACGCAACCTCGCCAGGACCCGCGAGTGGTACGAGTTCGGAGCCGCCGGCCTCGGTCGGTCGCCGCTGGCCGAGCGGGCCCTCGACTGGCTCACCGCCAACCTGCCCGGGGAGACCGGCGACCCGGTGCTCTGCTGGGGCGACGCCCGCATCGGCAACGTGATGTACGACGACTTCGCGCCGGTCGCGGTGCTCGACTGGGAGATGGCGACCCTCGGCCCGCGCGAGCTCGACCTGGGCTGGATGGTCTTCGCGCACCGGGTCTTCCAGGAGATCGCCTCGATGATGGGGCTGCCCGGCCTGCCGGACGTGCTGCGCGAGGACGACGTACGAGCGACGTACGCCGAGCTCAGCGGCGTCGAGGTCGGCGACCTGACCTGGTCCCAGGTGCACGCCGCGGTCCAGTGGTGCTGCGTCTTCCTGCGCACCAGCGTGCGGCAGGTGCAGTTCGGCGAGATCGAGCAGCCCGAGGACGTCGAGAGCGTCTTCCACCACCGACCACTCCTGGAGCGGATCCTGGACGAGGTGAACGCCTGATGGGTGTCTACGACAGCATCGGCCCGGCCGACGAGTACCCCGTGCACCAGGCACCGGGGCCGATCGCCCGACCGATGCACAGCGACCGCAACTTCTACGACCGCTGCTACCTCAACGCCCACGACCGCACCGGCGACCTCTTCCTGATCACCGGCTTCGGCGTCTACCCCAACCTCGGCACCAAGGACGCTTTCGTGCTGCTCCGGCGGGGCGAGGAGCAGACCGCGGTCCACCTGGGCGACGCCCTCGACCCGCGGGCCGACCGGCTGCACCAGCAGGTCGGCGGCTACCGGATCGAGGTCACCGAGCCGCTGCAGCGGCTGCGGGTGGTCATGGAGCAGACCGAGGGCATCTCGCTGGACCTTGCCTGGGAGGGCTCGTTCCCGGTGCTGCAGGAGCAGCCGCACGTGATGCGGCAGGGGTCGAGGACCACGCTCGACGCGCAGCGCTTCGCCCAGGTCGGGACCTGGTCGGGGGTGATCGTGGTTGACGGGGAGGAGATCGCGGTCACCCCTGACCGGTGGGTCGGCACCCGCGACCGGTCGTGGGGCATCCGGCCGGTCGGCGAGGCCGAGCCCGCCGGGCGGCCGGCGGACCCGCCCTTCGACGGCATGTGGTGGATGTACCTCCCGATGCGGTTCGACGACTTCGCGATCGTGCTGATCATCCAGGAGGAGCCCGACGGCTACCGCAGTCTCAACGACTGCAGCCGGATCTGGCCCGACGGCCGCGTCGAGCAGCTCGGCTGGCCGCGGGTGGAGGTCCGCTACGCCTCCGGCACCCGGGAGCCGACGGGCGCGACCGTCACCTGCACCACTCCGGAGGGCAAGCCGCTCGTCCTCGAGGTGGAGTCCAGGCTCGGCGTCCCGATCCACCTCGGTGGTGGCTACGGCGGCGACTCCGACTGGACCCACGGCATGTGGCAGGGCGCCGGCTTCACCGAGCGCCGCACCTACGACCTGACCGATCCCGACGTCGCCGGCCGGGTGATGTTCGGGATGATCGACCACGTCGCCCGCACGATCGCCCACGGGCCGGGCGCCGACGGCGCCGAGGGGTGGGGGCTCTTCGAGCACGGCGTGCTCGGTCGCCACGACCCGAGCGGCTTCGCCGACTGGTTCGACGTGGCCGGCTGAGGCCGACAGCCGCTCGTCGAGTAGCTGCCGAGGAACGAGGCAGCGTATCGAGACGCAACCCGAAGGAGACCCCATGACGCTCGACCGCGACGCCTTCTACATCGACGGCACCTGGACCAAGCCCGCCACCGACGCCCTGATCGAGGTCGTCTCGCCGCACTCCGAGGAGGTGGTCGCGCGGGTGCCGGAGGGCGCGACGGCCGACGTCGACGCCGCGGTCGCTGCGGCTCGCCGGGCGTTCGACGAGGGCCCGTGGCCGCGGATGACGCCGGCGGAGCGGACCGCGGTGATCCGCACGTTCTCCGCGCTGTACGCCGGCAGACTCGGCGAGATGGCCGAGGTGATCACCACCGAGATGGGTTCCCCGATCTCCTTCAGCAACCTCGCGCAGGCGCCTGCCCCGTGGATGCAGATCGAGGCCTTCGTCAAGGTCGCCGAGGAGTACCCCTGGGAGGCCACCCGGCCGGGCGCGCTCGGCTCGGACGTGCTGGTGCGGCAGGAGCCGGTCGGTGTGGTCGCCGCGATCCCGCCGTGGAACGTCCCGCAGTTCACGACGATCTCCAAGGTGGTGCCGGCGCTGCTGGCCGGCTGCACGGTCGTCGTCAAGCCGGCGCCGGAGACCCCGCTCGACACCTACCTGATGGTCGAGCTGCTCGAGGAGGCCGGCGTACCGTCCGGGGTGGTCAACGTCGTCGCCGCGGGCCGTGACGTCGGCGAGCACCTGGTCACCCATCCCGGCATCGACAAGGTCGCCTTCACCGGCTCCACCGCGGCCGGCCGCCGGATCGGCTCGCTGTGCGGGGAGCGGCTCAAGCGCTGCTCGCTGGAACTGGGCGGCAAGTCGGCGGCGATCGTCCTCGACGACGCCGATCTCGACGCCGCGGTGGAGGGGCTGAAGTTCACCGGCCTGATGAACTCCGGTCAGGCCTGCGTCGCACAGACCCGCATCCTGGTCAGCCGCGAGCGGCACGACGAGGTCGCCGCGGCGCTGGCGGAGATGGTCTCGGGCCTGCAGGTCGGCGACCCGGCCGACCCGGCCAGCGAGATCGGTCCGATGGTGGCGCAGCGGCAGCAGCAGCGGGTGGAGAAGTACATCGCGCTCGGCCAGGAGGAGGGCGCCCGGCTGGTCGCCGGCGGCTCCGGCCCTCCCGCCGGCCTCGACAGCGGCTGGTACGTCCGGCCCACCGTCTTCGCCGGCGTCGACAACCGGATGCGGATCGCGCAGGAGGAGATCTTCGGCCCGGTGCTGTCGGTGATCCCGTACGACGACGTCGCGGACGCCGTCCGCATCGCCAACGACTCCGAGTACGGCCTGGCCGGCACCGTCTGGACCGCCGACCAGGAGGCCGGGCTCGACGTCGCCCGCCGAGTACGCACCGGCACCTACGGCGTCAACACCTACACCATGGACTTCGCGGCCCCGTTCGGCGGCTTCAAGGCCTCGGGCATCGGCCGCGAGTTCGGCCCGGAGGGGTTGGCGCAGTACACCGAGGTGAAGTCGGTCTACCTCGCCGCCGACGGTGGTTGAGGGTGGTTTCGAGGCTCGCAGGCTCGCACCTCAACCACCGTGGCCCGGGCGTCACCGCCGCGTGACCTCACCGACCTCGTGCAGGTGCGCCAGCGCGAGCCGGTACGACGTCACCAGGTCGGTCTCGACGTACGGCACGCCGATCTCGCGGCAGTAGTCCCGCACGATCGGACGGGCGCGCGGCAGGTTCGGGGTCGGCATGCTGGGGAAGAGGTGGTGCTCGATCTGGTGGTTGAGCCCGCCCATGGCGACGTCGAGGAGCGGGCCGCCGGTGACGTTGCGTGAGGTCAGCACCTGCTTGCGGAGGTAGTCCAGGTCGTGCTCGCCCACGACGGTCGGCATGCCCTTGTGGTTCGGTGCGAAGGTCGAGCCGAGGTAGAGACCGAACACGGCCTGGTTGAGCAGGACGAAGGCGATCGCCTTTCCCGGCGAGAGCACCACGAGGACGGCCGAGAGATAGGCGGCGACATGGCCGGCGAGCAGGGTGGCCTCGGCACGGCGGTGCCGCAGCCCGGGCCGGGCCACCGCACGGACGGCCGACGCGTGGAGGTTGAAGCCCTCGAGCAGCAGCAGCGGGAAGAAGAGCCGACCCTGGTGACGGCTCATGAACCGGGTGAGTCCCTCGCTCGCCAGCGCCTGCCGCTGTGACCACACCAGCACCTCGGCCTTGACGTCCGGGTCGAGCTCCTCGTGGTTCGGGTTGGCGTGGTGCCGGGTGTGCTTGTCCATCCACCAGCCGTAGCTCATGCCGATGCCGAGGTTGCCGGCCACCAGCCCGACGAGCTCGGTCGGACGGCGGGTGCGGAAGACCTGGCGGTGGGCGAGGTCGTGCGCGACCAGTGCCGTCTGAGCGAAGCAGATCGCCAGGAGGACGGCCGGCACCAGGGTCCACCAGCTGTCACCGCCGACCGCGAAGGCCACCCAGCCGGCCACGGTCGCGGTGATCACGGCGCCGATGCGCAGGGCGTAGGAGGCAGGGCGGCGGTCCAGCAGTCCGGCGGCGGCGACGCGGCGCCGCAGCTCGGCGAAGTCGCTGCCCTGGCGGTGGTCGGTCGGAGCGGATCGGGTCATGCGTCCAGCGTCGGCCGCGGCCGCCGGACACACGAGGGTGCTGGCACCACACCGGCCGGGGGACCTGACACCCGTGCGGGGGAGCGAATGACCCCCGTCGTCACGCCCGACCGGGCAGGATGGGCAGGCATGGAGGTCCTGAGCAGTCGCGTCCTGGTGCACCCGACCGATCTGTACCGCAGCCAGCACTTCTACCGGCACACCCTGGGCCTCGCGGTCCACCGGGAGTTCGGCCCGCCGGACGCGCGCGGCGTGGTGTTCTTCCTCGGCAACGGGCTGCTCGAGGTCAGTGGCCGGGCCGACGAGCCGCCCGGGCAGTCGGTCGCCCTGTGGCTCCAGGTCCGCGACGTCTACGCCGAGCACGAGCGGCTGTCGTACGCCGGCGTGCGGATCCTGCGGGAGCCGCGTCAGGAGCCGTGGGGCCTGGTCGAGATGTGGATCACTGACCCCGACGACGTACGGATCGTGCTGGTGGAGGTCCCCGGCGACCACCCGCTCCGACGCGACCAGCGTGATCCGGCGGACCTGACCGAGGACTGACCCTGCGAAGCGCGTCGGTCAGCTCCGGGCGGGATGCGTGAGGAACGAGGCGATCGCCGACGCGACGACCCTCGGGTGCTCGATCGGCAGCATGTGGTCGGCGCCCTCGACGTCGACGTCCTGGCACCACGGGAACCAGCCGTGTAGGAGCGTGCGGGCGTCGGTGCACAAGGGGATGGTGGCGGTCCCGAGCACTGACAGCACAGGGCATCGGATCGCGGCGACGTCGTCGGCTCCGAGCCCCTCCTGCCACTCCAGTCCGGGCAGGTCCGAGCCGAATCCCATCGAGGCGTCCTGGACGGACTGCTCGAAGGCGCCGGGAAGGGCGCGCTCCATCCGGTCCGGCCAGCCCGGCCGGTAGATGGTGTCGAAGAACCCGGACACCGCGGCGGTCGCGTCGCCGGCGGCGTAGACCTCGACCAACGGCAGCACCCGGGCCAGCCACGCAGCAGCCGCGTCGCGGCCGAAGGCGGTGGGCGGCTCGAGGAGTGCGAGGGACCGCACCCGGTCGGGATGCCGGGCGGCGAGGACCATCCCGATCAGCGCACCGAGCGAGTGGCCGACGACGTGCACGGCACCGACGTCGAGATGGTCGAGCAGGCCCAGTGCGTCCGCCGCGTGCTCGTCGAGGGTCCTCGGCTGGACCGGGGTCGGCCGAGGGCTGTCGCCGTACCCTCGCCGGTGGTAGACGATCCGGTGGAGCGCTGTGAGCTCGGGCGCCGTGGCGATCGGCAGCATCGTGTCAGCGACCAGGCCGCCGTGGATCAGGACGACAGGATCGCCGTCACCGATCGACCGATAGGCGAGCGTGGTGTCGCCGACCGGGGCTTGCTGAAGCATCGTGGGGGACATGACAGGCACCTCTCTCGGGTGAAGGGACACCCGGAAGGCGCCACGGTCGGTGTCGCATCGCGACACGGTGCGTCGCGGCCGGCGGATGTGTCGCGGCGCGTCTTCCGCCGGAGCGATCCGCTGTCGGAGAATAGGAGCCGGAGGGGGCGACGCCATGGCCCGGCCCGAGACCCGATTCACCCGCGCGGGGGACGTCGACATCGCCTACCAGACGGTGGGGGACGGCCCGGTCGACCTGGTCTGGGCGTTCGGGCTGATGACCCATCTCGAGGTGAAGTGGGAGGAGCCGTCGCTGGCCGCGATGCTCGAGCAGCTGGCCGGGTTCTCGCGGCTGATCCTCTTCGACCGTCGCGGGTGCGGGTTGTCCGACCGCGGCGACCGGCACGTGGCACCGACGCTCGAGGAGCGGGTGGCGGACATCGTCGCCGTCCTGGACGCCGTCGGCTCCCGGCGGGCGTCGATCTTCGGCGTGTCCGAGGGGTGCGCGGTGGCCGCGCTGTTCGCGTCGATGCATCCGCAGCGGACCACGAGCATCATCCTGTACGGCGGGATCAGCCGGCTCATCAAGGATGCCGAGCACCCCTGGGGATTGATGGAGCCGGCCGAGCTCGAGGCCGTCTACCAGCCCGTGTTCGACCACTGGGGGACCGCCGCCGGCGCCGCCGCCATGGTGCGCGTGGTCGCACCGTCGCTGGCCGACGACCCGGACTACCTCGCCTGGTTCGCCCGCCAGCAGCGCCATGCGCTCAGCCGCGACGCCGTCGTGCGGTTCATGACGACGGTGGCGGACTACGACCTGGACGACATCCATCCGGCGGTGCGGGTGCCCGCCCTGGTCATCCATCGCGCGGACGATGCCGCGGTGCCGGCGAGCAGCGCCCGTCGCGTCGCGTCGCAGATCCCAGGAGCGACCCTGGTCGAGGTGCCCGGACACGACCATCTGCCCTACGTCGGCGACGCCGATGCGGTGGTCGAGGCGATGCGTCGGTTCCTCGCGGAGCCGACCGGGCCGGGGCTGACCGCCCCTGGTGACCGGCAGCTCGTCACCCTGCTGGCCACGGAGCCCACGGACCCCGACGCGGAGGCGCTGGTGAGGCGCCACCTGCGCCG
Source organism: uncultured Nocardioides sp. (assembly GCA_964544855.1). GTDB lineage: Bacteria > Actinomycetota > Actinomycetes > Propionibacteriales > Nocardioidaceae > Nocardioides. The sequence goes on along the minus strand of CAZJDU010000027.1, from coordinate 17,088 downwards.
CCTCGACGGCATCGAGGTCACCGGCGACGGTGGCGTGCTCGCCAGGTTCGGCACCGCGACCCGCGCGATCCGGTGTGCTCTGGGCATCGCCGACGCCGGGGCGCGGCGGGGCACCGGCCTCCGCGTCGGCATCCACACCGGCGAGTGCGAGATCGGCCCGACCGGCGTCCGCGGCCCGGCCTCGCACGTGCCGCGTGCCCTCCTCGGGCTGGCCGGGCCCGGCCAGGTCGTCGTCTCCGGCACGGTGCGCGACCTGGTGCCCGGGTCGGGGTTCCGGTTCGCCGACGAGCGGAGGCTCACCGTCCGCGGCGTCCCGGGCGAGCTCGTCGCACTGACCGTCCTGGATCCGACGGCGACCCGAGCCGACACCTCGCGGGACGGTGGCGACCGCTCCGGCGTGTTCCGCCGCGACGGTGAGTACTGGACGGTCGCCTTCGACCGGCAGGTCGTGACGCTGCGTGACTCCAAGGGAATGCAGGACCTGCGGGCCCTGCTGGCCGACCCGGGGCGCGAGCGCCACGTGCTCGACCTGTGGGCAGGTGCCGGCACACCCGCCGAGGGGCCCCCAGATGCGGACGTGGCCGCGATGGGCGTGCCCGCTGCGCCAGACACCGTGCTCGACGAGGTCTCCCGGGAGCGCTACCGGCGACGGGTCGATGCCCTCGACCGGGAGATCGTCGCAGCGGACGAGCGCGGCGACGCCGCCGGCCGTGCGGCCGCCCGGGAGGAGCGCGAGTGGCTGGTCGGCGAGCTCGCGTCGGCGTACGGGGTGGGCGGCCGGGCGCGCCGGATCCCGGACGAGGTGGAGCGCGCACGCAAGGCGGTCCGGCGTCGGATCGTGGGAGCGTTCGACCGGATCGACACGGCGCTGCCGGCGCTCGGCCGGCATCTCCGCCACTCGGTGCACACGGGGGTCTACTGCAGCTACGCACCCGAGCACGACGTGCGGTGGGACACGGGAGCAGGAGTGTCCGGCGACCTGGCACGATGAGAACGACCCCAACCGGCGTCGACCGCTCGTCACCGCGCCTGGAGGAGGCCGCCCGTGGGCCTGGACGTCGCGTTCTCGGTGCCGGTCGCCCTGGTGGCGCTGCTGCTGGCGGCAGCGGCGATCGGCGTCGCCGGCACCCGGCTCGCCCACGTGGTCGACGAGCTGGCCGACCGGCTCGGGATCGGCGAGGCGGTGGCGGGGGCGGTCCTGATGGGGGGTGCCACCTCGCTCTCGGGCCTGGTGGTCAGCATCGTCGCCGCGGTGGAGGGCAACGCCAGCCTCGCGGTCGCCAACTCGGTGGGCGGCATCGCGGTGCAGACCGCCTTCATCGTCGTGGCCGACGTGGCCTACCGGCGCGCCAACCTGGAGCACGCGGCGGCGTCGCTGGGCAACGTGTTCAACTGCTTCCTGCTGCTGGTCCTGCTGGCGATCGTGGTGATCGGTGCCGTCGGGCCGGGGTACGCGGTGTGGGGGGTCGCCCCGGTGACGCTCGCACTGGTCGGCTGTTACGCCTACGGCACCGTGCTCGTCCGACGGGTGGAGCAGAAGCCGATGTGGCGGCCCACGATGACGAAGGAGACGCGCCAGGACGTCCCGGACCCGGAGGCGTCGAAGACCAGTCTGCGCCGCCTCGTCGGGCGCTTCCTGCTGATGGCGGGCGTCGTGCTCGTCGCGGGCTTCTTCGTCGCCCAGGCCGGGCTCACGCTGGTGACCGAGGCCGGCGTCTCCGGCACCGTGGTCGGCACGATCGCCACGAGCGTGACGACGTCCCTGCCCGAGCTGGTGACGAGCCTCGCCGCCGTACGGGCGGGAGCGCTGACGCTGGCGGTCGGCGGCATCGTCGGCGGCAACGCCTTCGACCTGCTCTTCATCGCCGCGGCCGACGTGGCCTACCGGCCCGGATCGGTGTATGCCGCCCTGTCGCAGGCCGACCTCTTCACGCTCGCCTGGGCGATGCTGCTCGTCGGCATCCTCGGCGGTGGGTTGGTCCGCCGGCAGCGCCGCGGCATCGGCTTCGAGGGCATCGGTGTGCTCGCCGTGTACGGCGGCGGGCTGCTCGTGCTCACCCAGGCGATGTGATCGATCGCCGGTCGGGCGCTGACGGTCCCGCCTAGACTGCGGCCATGCGCGTCGATGTCGACGGGCTGCAGATCGCCTACGAGCGCGCCGGAAGTGGTCCCCCGGTGGTGCTGAGCCACGGATTCGTGGGCGACGGCCGATCGACCTGGGGCAGCCAGGCCGACGCGCTGGCCGACGAGTTCACGGTGGTCCTCTGGGATGCGCCAGGCGCCGGCGACTCCGACGACCCGCCCGAGGGCTTCGGCATGGCCGACTACGCGGACTGTCTGGCCAGCTTCCTGTGCACGCTGGAGGTCGGGCCGGCGCATCTGGGCGGGCTGTCCTTCGGCGGAGCGCTGGCGCTCGCGACCTTCCACCGGCATCGCGGGCTGGCGTCCTCGCTGATCCTCGTGAGCGCCTACGCCGGGTGGGCCGGTTCGTTGGGCCCGCAGATCGCCGAGCAGCGGCTCGCCCGCTCCGTCGAGCTCTCGAACGGGACGCCCGACGACTTCGTGGCGGCGATGGTGCCGGGGATGTTCTCGCCCTCGGCCGACGGGCCACGGGTGGCGGCCTTCGTCGAGAGCGTCCGGGCGTTCCACCCGGCCGGTTTTCGTGCGATGGCACGCGCCAGCGTCGACGACCAGCGCCACGTGCTGGCCGAGGTCGACGTCCCGATGCTGCTGGTCTACGCGGACCACGACACCCGGGCTCCGGTCGCGGTCGGTGAGGCGATCCATGCCGCGGTGCCCGGCTCGGAGCTCGTGGTGCTGGACGGACCGGGACACGAGTGCGGGGTCGAGGCGCCCGACGACGTCACCCGAGCGCTGCGCCGGTTCCTGCGGTCGGTCGAGCCGGTGGAGGACCGGCCGCGGACGGGTGGCTATCGTGGTTCCTGATGACCGCGTCCGAGTACTGCGACTTCTGCGACCTCCCCAAGGCCCAGTGCATCCACGGGCAGCCGCCACCGGCGCCGCAGTCGGCTGCCACGGCCGCGCCGAAGCCGCGCAAGCGGCCGGCCACCCGTCGTACGCCCGGAGCCGCGGCGGCGCCGATGGCGCGGCGCTGGACGCCGCCGGAGTCGTTCAAACCGCTCATCGTCGAGGTGCTGCAGCACGCCGGTGGCGAGCTGGACGCCGAGGAGATGTTCCTCGAGCTGGAGATCCGTGTCGAGGGTCAGCTGCGTGAGGGCGACCGGGAGAAGACACCGCAGGGTGAGCTGCGCTGGCAGGCCGCGGCGCGCCGGGCGCGGATGATGCTGATCGACGAGGGCGTGATGACCAAGGACCGCCCCGGGTCCTGGCAGCTGTCGTCGTGACGCCCGACCCTCAGGACCGGTCTGCGCCGTCGCGTGCGGCCTCCTGGGGGTCGTAGAGGCCGGTCATCCGGCCGTCCGCGTCCAGCCGGGCGAGCAGTGCGTCCGCCATCGTCCGGAGCTCGCGGAGCTGGGCGGGGTCGAGGGCGTCGACGACGTGCCGCCGGACGTTCTCGACGTGCCCGGGTGCGGCGTCGACCACCACCTCCCAGCCGTCGTCGGTCAGGCGTGCGTTGGTGGCCCGGGCGTCCTCCGGGCAGGGGAACCGCGTCACGAGGCCGCGCTCCTCGAGCCTCCGGACGACGTGGGACAGGCGGGCCAGCGTGGCGTTCGTGCGCTGCGCGAGGGCGGACATCCGCAGGGTGCGGTCGGGGGCCTCGGACAACATCGCGAGCACGAAGTACTCGAAGTGGGTCAGGCCCGAGTCCCGTCGCAGCTGGGCGTCGAGCACGCCGGGCAGCAGCTCCACGATGGCCACCAGTCGGAGCCAGGCCGCTCGTTCGTCGTCGTCGAGCCAGCGCGTGTCCACGCCCACAGTGTACGACATTTAGTTGACGCTACAACTAACAGCCGGGTACCGTCGTACTTGTAGCGACAACTAATCCTCCGACCGGGCGGGCGACGACCCGTCCCCGTCACCGGCCCCTCAGCACGAGAGCGAGCACACGATGCCCATCGAGGCGGTCCGTCTCAACCATGCCGTCCTGTTCGTCGCCGACCTCGAGCGCAGCGTCGCGTTCTACGAGCGGGCCTTCGGCATGTCCGTGATGGCGCGCGAGCCCCGGGCCGGTGCCGCCTTCCTGCGGCTCCCGCGCTCCGGGAACCACCACGACCTCGGTCTCTTCGCGGTCGGTGCGCAGCCCCCGCGCCCGCGGGGGGCGATCGGGCTGTACCACCTCGCATGGCAGGTCGACACGGTCGAGGAGCTGGAGGGCGCGCGGATGACCCTGGCGCACCTCGACGCCTACACCGGCGAGTCGAGCCACGGAGCCACCAAGAGCGTCTACGGCAAGGACCCGGACGGCAACGAGTTCGAGGTGATGTGGATGCTGCCGCGCGACAGTTGGGGCGACCACGCAGGAGCCGCCCCGGTCGAGCGGCTCGACCTGGCGACCGACGTCGCGCGGTGGTCCGGCGTACGCACGGCCGCCGAGCTCAACCAGGAGGTCGCTCGGTGAGCGGCGGGTTCGGCCGGCCCGTCGTCGCGACGTACGGCGCGACCGACCCGGCCGCGCCTCTCGTCGTGCTGCTCCACGGGCGCGGGTCGCACGAGCAGGAGATCCTCTCCCTCGCGCCGGGGCTGCCCCGAGGTGTCCAGTACGTCGCCGTCCGCGCGCCGATCGCCGAGGGCGGGGGCTACGCCTGGTTCGCCAACCGTGGGATCGGGCGCCCGGTGGCCGCCTCGCTGGCGGCGACGATGAGCTGGTTCCGGACCTGGCTGGACGCGGCCGCCCCGGCGGGTCGGTCGGTCGTGCTGGTGGGCTTCAGCGGCGGCGCCGCGTTCGCCGGCGGGCTCGTGCTCGCCGACCCCGAGCGGTTCGCCGGCGCGGCGATCCTCTACGGCACGCTGCCCTTCGACGCGGGGGTGCCGGTCGAGCCGGATCGCCTGGCGCAGGTGCCGGTCCTGGTCGCCCAGGGAGATGCTGACCGGGTGATCCCGCCCGAGCTCCTCGACCGGACCTGGCGATACCTGCGCGACATGTCGGGAGCGGTCCTGACGGCCCGGCGCGACCCGGGCGGTCACGGGATCTCCCCTGCCGTGCTCGGCGATCTCGCCGCGTGGATCTCCGACCGCGCCCACCCGTCGGGTGGCGAGCGAGGCTAGAGCTCCCGGATCGCGCCGCCCAGCTTGGGCGGCAGCCCGAGGTCCTCGCGCAGGTACGACACCCCGCCGTCGCGCTCGAGCTGTCGGCGGTAGCGCTCGATGGGGCGCTCGGACGGATAGACGTGGAGCGCCATGGTGAGCAGCGCGATCGCGCACCCGACCAGGACGAGCAGCATGCCGCCGGCGGTGACCACGAACGCCAGCACGATCGAGACGAGCGCGGCGCTCTCGGCCAGCGCGAAGCGCAGGATCATGGCGGACTGGAGAGCGGCGACGTGGCTCTCGCGGGGAGCGCCGGGCGGCACCGCCGGTGTCTGGTAGCCCACGACAGGGATCAGCACGTTGCCGCCGAGGCCGACGACGAGGACGATGGCCAGCGCCCAGGTGTCGGGGAGTGCCAAGGCGTCGTCCTCACCGCCGAGGGCGAGGAAGAGCACGACCGGGATGAGCACGAGGGCGCCCATGAGGGCGAGCGCGAGGGTGCGGAGGCTCTGGATCACGGGACATCTCCTACCCCGGGCCGCCCGGTTCACACCCCGGGGCCCTGTCCCCGTCACAGCGTCTTGACATCAAGATCTCGTGTGTAAAGCGCCACAAATGCTACCGATGGGTAGAACGGCGTGACCCCGGTCACCTAGGCTCGCCACATGAGCGCTTCCGATCCCACGCCCGGCGGGCCCCTCGTCGACGGACCCCACGACCCCGAGCACGACCCGCGGGCGTCGTACGCCCTGGCCCCCGACTACGTCGCGGGCCTCACCGAGCGGGTGCTGGCCACCAGCGGTGGCAGCGTGCCCGTCAGCTCGCCGCTCGACGGGGCTCCGCTGGCCCACATCCCGCAGTCCACGCCGGACGACGTGGCGGAGGCCTACCGTCGGGCACGGGCCGCGCAGGCGCGGTGGGCTCGGACCCCGCTCGACCAGCGCGCCGAGGCGCTGCTCCGGCTGCACGACATCGTGCTCGACCGGCAGGACGAGATCCTCGACCTGATCCAGCTGGAGTCCGGCAAGGCGCGCAAGCACGCCTTCGACGAGCCGCTCCACATCGCGCTCACCGCCCGCTACTACGCGCGCACCGCCCACCAGCACCTCGACACCGAGCGCAAGATCGGCGTCGTCCCCGGCCTCACCCGGGTCGAGGTCAACCACGTCCCCAAGGGCGTCGTCGGCATCATCTCGCCGTGGAACTACCCCTTCACCATGGCGCTCTGCGACGGCCTGCCGGCCCTGCTGGCCGGCAACGCGGTGGTGACCAAACCCGACGCGCAGACCATGCTCTCCGCCCTGCTGGGTGCCCAGCTGCTCGAGGAGGCCGGCTTCCCGCGCGACCTCTGGCAGGTCGTCGCCGGCCCCGGCCGTGAGCTCGGCACCCCGATCATCGACCGCGCCGACTACCTCTGCTTCACCGGCTCCACCGCGACCGGCAGGCACATCGCCCGGCAGTGTGCCGAGCGACTGATCGGCTGCTCGCTGGAGCTCGGCGGCAAGAACCCGATCCTGGTGCTGCGCGACGCCGACGTCGAGCGCGCCGCGGAGGGAGCTGTGCGGGCCAGCTTCTCCAACGCCGGCCAGCTCTGCGTCTCCACCGAGCGGATGTTCGTCGCCGACCAGGTCTACGACCGGTTCGTGGAGCGCTTCGTCGCCCGCACCCAGGCGATGAGCCTCGGCGCGACGCTCGGCTGGGAGTCCGACATGGGCACCCTCATCTCGGCCGACCAGCTGGAGACCGTCACCGCCCACGTCGACGACGCCGTCGCCAAGGGGGCGCGGGTGCTGGCCGGCGGGAAGGCACGCCCGGACCTGGCGCCGTACTTCTACGAGCCGACCGTCCTCGAGGGCGTGAGCCCCGACATGACCTGCTTCGGTCACGAGACCTTCGGTCCGGTCGTGTCGCTCTACCGGTTCCACGACGAGGCCGACGCGATCGCCCGGGCCAACGACGGGGAGTACGGCCTCAACGGCTCGATCTACAGCCAGGACGGCGACCGCGCCCGCAGCATGGCGCGGCAGATCAAGTGCGGCACCGTCAACATCAACGAGGCGTTCGCCGCGACCTTCGCCAGCGTCGACTCCCCGATGGGCGGCATGCGCGAGTCCGGCATGGGACGGCGGCAGGGCGCCGAGGGCATCCTGCGCTACACCGAGACCCAGTCCGTGGGCACGCAGCGGCTGCTGCGCTTCGCGCCGATGCTCGGCATGTCCGACGAGACCTACGCCAAGGTGATGACCCTCAACCTCCGGCTGATGAAGAAGCTGGGTCGCGCATGAGCGACGGACGGACGGGCGACTTCGACTACGACGTCCTCGTCATCGGCTCGGGCTTCGGGGGCTCGGTCAGCGCGCTGCGGCTCACCGAGAAGGGCTACCGCGTCGGCGTGCTCGAGGCCGGCGCCCGGTTCGAGGACGAGGACCTCCCCGACAGCTCCTTCGACCTCCAGAGGTACCTCTACGCCCCGGCGGCCGGCTGCTACGGCATCCAGCGCATCGACATGATCAAGGACTGCCTGATCCTCGCCGGCGCCGGCGTGGGCGGCGGGTCGCTGGTCTACGCCAACACGCTCTACGAGCCGTTGGACGCGTTCTACACCGACCCGTCGTGGGCGCACATCACCGACTGGAGGACCGAGCTCGCGCCGTACTACGACCAGGCGAAGCGGATGCTCGGCGTCGTCGAGTACGCCGACATGACCCCGTCGGACCGGGTGATGAAGCAGGTCGCCGAGGACATGGGGGTCGGTGACACCTTCCACCCGACGCCGGTGGGCGTGTTCTTCGGTGGTCCGGGCCAGGAGCCGTCCGACGCGGTGGCCGACCCCTACTTCGGCGGTGCGGGGCCTCGGCGCAACCCGTGCCGCAACTGCGGTGAGTGCATGACGGGGTGCCGGCACAACGCCAAGAACACCCTGGTCAAGAACTACCTCTACCTCGCCGAGCAGCAGGGGGCCGTCGTCCACCCGCTGACCACGGTCACCCGAGTGCGGCCGCTGCCGGGCGGCGGCTACCGGGTCGACGCGCGGTGGACCAAGGCCAAGCTGTCCCGCCGGAGCGCGGTGACGTCCTTCACCGCCGAGCAGGTCGTCTTCTCCGCGGCCGCGCTCGGCACGCAGAAGCTGCTGCACCAGCTCAAGGCGACCGGTGACCTGCCCCGGATCTCCGACCGGCTGGGCCACCTCACGCGCACCAACTCCGAGTCGATCCTCGGCGCGATCGGCCCCGCTACGAGCACCGACTACACCGAGGGTGTCGCGATCACGTCGTCGTGGCACCCCGACGAGCACACCCACATCGAGCCGGTGCGCTACGGCAAGGGCAGCAACCTGATGTCGATGCTGCAGACCGTGCTCACCGACGGCGACGGTCCGGGCCCACGGTGGCGGTCGTGGCTGCAGGAGATGTGGCGCCAGCGGCGCCGGGTCGGCTACCTCTACGACCTGAAGCACTGGTCGGAGCGGGTGGTGATCGCCCTGGTGATGCAGTCGCTGGACAACTCGATCACCACCTTCCCCAAGCGGATCCCCGGGCTCGGGTGGCGGCTCTCGTCCCGGCAGGGCCACGGCGAGCCCAACCCGACCTGGATCCCCGCGGCCAACGAGGCCGTCCGACGCATGGCCGACGTGATGGGGGAGGGGAGCCTGGCCGGCGGCAACATCGGCGAGCCCTTCAACCGTCCGCTCACCGCGCATTTCATCGGTGGCTGCACGATCGGCGACAGCCCCGAGACCGGCGTGGTCGACCCCTATCAGCGGTTGTACAACCACCCCGGCCTGCACGTGGTGGACGGCTCCGCGATCTCGGCGAACCTCGGGGTCAACCCCTCGCTCACGATCACCGCCCAGGCCGAGCGCGCCATGGCGCTGTGGCCCAACAAGGGGGAGTCCGACCCGCGGCCCGCCCTGGGAGCGTCGTACCAACGCGTCGCGCCGGTCGCCCCGTCGTCCCCTGCGGTGCCGGAGGACGCCCCGGCGGCCCTGCGGCTGCCGATCGTCGGAGTCAGCTGATCGGTGCGCGGGCAGCCGCCCGGACCGGAGCGGTCGAGAACTGTTCGTGAATCGCCGTAACCCGTTCTGACAGGCGTCGTTGTCGCCTACGAGCCCGGAAATCAACGCTCCCTCCCGAAGTCCGGGCTCGGTCCAGGCACTGTCCAGCAGCTGCGTGGACGACCAGGGCCCGGCCACCCTCCCTCCCCGGCCGGGCCCTGGTTCAGTTTTCCGCGTCGTGCGCGGCGCGGGGTGGGTGTGTCGCACCAGATGATCTGGTCCCCGTACTCGTGAGTAACGGGCGAATGCATCTGGTACGACGCCGCCCGCGCAGCGCCACCTGTGGACAACGGATCTCGTGGTCGCGCCGTCGAGGTCGCGCCGTGTGACCTCGACGGATGCAGATCCACCGCTCGGGTGTCGTCGTCCCCGTCCGTCCCGACCCGACCGGGCGAGCCGGACCCACGCCGAAACAGGTGCGGGGCAAGCGGTGGCGGCGTACGTCGCCTGGGCTCTATGTCCCGGCGACGACCGATTCCACGGCGGCCGACCAGCGGATCGTCGAGGCGGCGGCAGGCCTGCCGGCAGGTGCCGGGGTGACCGGCTGGGCGGCGCTCCACTGGGTGGGGGTGCCCTGGTTCGAGGGCGTCGAGCCGGACGGCATGACGCCGCTTCCGGTGCCGGTGGCGCTCCACGACCGCCGTACGATCGCCCACCGCCCCGGGGTCAGGCGGTCGGAGGACTGGCTGTTCGCCGACGACCTCATCGAGTACGGCGGCATTGTGGTCACCCGCCCCGAGCGGTCGGTCACCTTCGAGACGCGGCGCGCGCGACGGCTGATCCGTGCGGTCCAGATCGTCGACATGGCGCTCGCGAGTGACGTCGTCGATCTCGACGAGCTGCACAGCTACATCGCTCGGTTGCCGGCGCGTGCCGGGATCCGCCTGACCCGCGCGGCGGCCGCATTCGGGAACGAGAACGTCTGGTCCCCGCAGGAAGCCACGATGCGGGTCGTCTGGTGCACCGACGGCGGGAGGCCGGCGCCGTGGTGCAACGTCCCGATCTTCGATCTCGCGGGCCACCATCTGCTGACGCCCGACCTCTTCGACCCGCGAGCGGGTGTCGCGGGGGAGTACAACGGAGCAGTCCACGACAGCTGGCCGGTCCGACGTCGCGACCTCGAGCGGGAGGAGCTCTATCGAGAGCACGGCATCGAGTTCGTCACCATGATGTCGACCGACCTGTGTGGCGTCACCGCGTTCGTCCGGCGCCTCGACGCCGCGTACCGGCGTGCCTCCCGGCATCACGCGCATCGCACGTGGACCCTTGACCAGCCCACCTGGTGGGTCGACACCTCGACGGTCGCCCTTCGACGAGCACTCGATGCGGAGCGGCGCGCCCGCTGGCTGCGTCGCAGGGGCGGGTGAGCCCGGCGCGACCGTCGTACCAGAGGTATTCGCCCACTACTTCCCAGTAGGTGGGCGCGATGATCTGGTGCGACCCGCCTCCCGCGCCCCCATCCGCCAGCCCTCGCTAGGCTTTCGCCATGACGGCGACCGAGGTGCAGCACGATCTGGTTCTGGTGGTCGACTTCGGCGCGCAGTACGCCCAGCTGATCGCCCGCCGGGTGCGCGAGGCGCGGGTCTACTCCGAGATCGTGCCGCACACGATGCCCGTGGCCGAGATGCTCGCCAAGGAGCCGGCCGCGATCATCCTCTCCGGCGGCCCGTCGAGCGTGTACGCCGACGACGCGCCGGGCATCGACGAGGCGATCTTCGCCGCGGGGACCCCCGTGTTCGGCATGTGCTACGGCTTCCAGCTCATGGCCCAGGGGATGGGCGGGCAGGTCTCGGCGACCGGCGCCCGGGAGTACGGCCGGACCCAGGTCCGGGTGGGAGCGCCCGGCACACTGCTCGCCGACATCCCGGCCGAGCACACGGTGTGGATGTCCCACGGTGACTCGGTGACCGCGGCGCCCACCGACTTCGACGTGCTCGCCGCCACCGACACCACGCCGGTCGCCGCGTTCGAGTCGACCGAGCGGCGGATGGCGGGGGTCCAGTGGCACCCCGAGGTGCTGCACACCGAGCACGGTCAGCGGGTGCTGGAGCACTTCCTGCACCACATCGCCGGGTGCCGCCCGACCTGGACCATGGTCAACATCGTCGACGAGCAGGTCGACGCGATCCGCGCCCAGGTGGGCGAGCGCGGCCATGCGATCTGCGGGCTCTCCGGCGGGGTCGACTCGGCCGTCGCCGCCGCGCTCGTCCAGCGGGCCATCGGCGACCGGCTCACGTGTGTGTACGTCGACCACGGCCTGATGCGGCAGGGCGAGTCGGAGCAGATCGAGCGCGACTTCGTCGCCGCCACCGGGGCCGAGCTGAAGGTCGTCGACGCGGAGAAGCAGTTCCTCGACGCGCTGAGCGGGGTGAGCGACCCGGAGCAGAAGCGCAAGATCATCGGCCGGGAGTTCATCCGCACCTTCGAGGCCGCGGAGGCCGACGTGCTCGCGGACCCGACGACCGGTGAGGTCCACGACAAGGTCGCGTTCCTGGTGCAGGGCACGCTCTACCCCGACGTCGTGGAGTCCGGCGGGGGAGCGGGCACGTCCAACATCAAGTCCCACCACAACGTCGGCGGCCTGCCCGACGACCTCGACTTCGAGCTGGTCGAGCCGCTGCGCTGGCTGTTCAAGGACGAGGTCCGGCTGGTCGGCGAGCAGCTCGGGCTGCCGCCCGAGATCGTGTGGCGCCACCCGTTCCCCGGACCGGGCCTCGGCATCCGGATCATCGGCGAGGTCACCCGGGAGCGGCTCGACATCCTCCGGCAGGCCGACGCGATCGCGCGCGAGGAGATCACCCACGCCGGCCTCGACCGCGACATCTGGCAGTTCCCGGTGGTGCTGCTCGCCGACGTCCGGTCGGTCGGCGTCCAGGGTGACGGCCGCACCTACGGCCACCCGGTCGTGCTGCGCCCGGTCACCTCCGAGGACGCGATGACCGCGGACTGGTCCCGGCTGCCGTACGACGTCCTGGAGCGGATCTCGACACGGATCACCAACGAGGTGCCCGAGATCAACCGGGTGGCCGTGGACATCACGTCGAAGCCTCCGGGCACCATCGAGTGGGAGTGAGGAGAGCGAGGAACGAGCGGGTCGTCAGCGCCCGCCCCACCCGGCTCGCGGGGGAGTGAGGGGAGCACCAACCAGCCCCCAACCGCTCTATTGGCAGACTGCCGACATGTATCCCGGTACCTGGGCCCAGCGCACTCCCGACAAACCTGCCCTGATCATGGCCGGTTCGGGCCGTACCCTCACCTACGGCGAGCTCGACGACCGCAGTCTCCGGCTGGCGCGCCACCTGCGCGACCAGGGCCTGGAGACCGGCGACGTCGTCGCGCTGATCAGCGACAACTGCCCGGAGAGCTACGAGGTCTACTGGGCCGCGCTGCGCTCCGGCCTCTACGTCACGGCGGTCAGCAACCACCTCTCCGCCGACGAGATGGCCTACATCGTCGCGGACTGCGGGGCCAAGGCCCTGGTCGTCTCGGCCCGGGTCGAGACGGTCGCCCGACTCGACGTCGACGTCGCCCACCGGATCGCCTACGGCGGCGAGCTGTCGGGCCACGACGACTACGAGACCGTGCTCGCCGCGGCCGGCAACGATCCGCTGCCCGAGCAGCCGCACGGCGACGACCTGCTCTACTCCTCGGGCACCACCGGTCGGCCCAAGGGGATCAAGATGCCACTGCCCGCGATCTCCGTGGACGAGCCCGGCTACTCCTACGTCACGATCTTCGGCACGCTCTACGGCTTCGACGAGAGCACCGTCTACCTCTCGCCGGCGCCGGTCTACCACGCCGCCCCGCTGCGGTTCGGCGGGGTGATCCACGCGCTCGGCGGCACGCTGGTGATGATGGAGAGGTTCGACGCCGAGGGAGCGCTGCGCGCGATCGAGCAGCACGGCGTGACCCACACCCAGATGGTGCCGACGATGTTCGTCCGGATGCTCAAGCTCCCCGAGGAGGTGCGGGCGTCCTACGACCTCTCCTCACTGCGCCGGGTGGTGCACGCGGCAGCCCCGTGCCCGATCGACGTCAAGCGGCAGATGATCGACTGGTTCGGCCCGATCATCGAGGAGTACTACGCCTCCACCGAGGCCAACGGCGCCACCAGGATCGACTCCGAGACCTGGCTGCGCAAGCCCGGGTCGGTCGGCCAGCCGATGCTCGGCACGCCCCACATCGTCGACGAGGAGGGCAAGGACCTGCCGGCGGGCGAGGTCGGCACGATCTACTTCGAGCGCGACGACCACAGCTTCGCCTATCACAACGACCCGGCCAGGACCGAGCAGACCAAGCACCCCGACCACCCCACCTGGACCACGGTCGGCGACCTCGGCTACGTCGACGACGACGGCTTCCTGTTCCTGACCGACCGCAAGGCGTTCATGATCATCAGCGGCGGCGTCAACATCTACCCCCAGGAGGTCGAGGACCTCTTCAGCCTCCACCCGGCGGTCGTCGACATCGCCGTGATCGGTGTGCCCGACGACGAGATGGGCGAGCGGGTGGTCGCCTTCGTCCAGGCGGCGCCCGGCGTGGAGACCGGCGCCGGTCTTGCCGAGGAGCTGACGTCCTACGCCCGGGAGCGGATCGCGCACTTCAAGGTGCCGCGGGAGTTCCACTTCCGCGCCAGCCTGCCGCGCACCCCGACGGGCAAGATGGTCAAGGGCCGCCTGCGGGAGGAGTACGTCGCCGGCTGATCGCCGCGTCGCAGGCCCGCACCTGCGTCACTTCGAGCCGCGCAGCCGCCTGCGGGCCTGCGACTTGAACTCGTCCATGAACACCCGGTGGATCGCCTCGGTGTCCATCGTGGCGCCGACGCCGGCGAGCCTGCCCGCCGCCATCTGCTCACACACCACCACCCAGGCGTTGCCCATCGCGTAGGTGATCGCGGAGGCGACCCCGGCGTTGATCGTGCCACCGACGACCGAGCCGACACCGGGCACGAACTTGATCAGGTTGGTCACGATGGTGCGCCCTGCCGTCGTCGCCGCCGCGGTCGCGGCGACCGAGGCCATGGTGGCGCGCTCCATGCCGATGCCGTAGATGTTGGCGACCGCGGCCATCATGCCGATCTGGATCGGGATCAGGATCGCGGCGTCGGAGAACGGGATCGGCGTCGCGCCCGCCGCCGCGGCGGCCGCCGAGGCGCCGTCGATGGTCGACCTGGACTGCTTGCGCTTGCGGCCGAGGTCGATCCGCTGCGCCGCCGTGATGGCCTGCTCTACGCCGTCCGGCGCGCCGCGAAAGGTGGCATCGAGGAGCTCCATGAGGCCGTGGGCGGGGTGCCCGTTGAAGTCGTCGGGCTCGGCCATCGTCAGGAAGACCCGGTCCTCGACGATCGGCAGCCGCTGCGAGGTGATCTGCTCGGCGAGGGTGAGCGCATCGGGGTGGACGCGGTCGCCGGCCGTCGGCACCTGGGTGAGGACGACGACCACCGGCAGCCCGAGTCCGTGCAGCTCGCGGATGAAGTCGGCCTCCGTGGCCTCGAACCGACGGTCCGGTGCTCGCACGCAGTACCACGCCAGGTGGATCTGGTCCTCCAGCGGCCGGTGCCGCATCTCACCGACGTAGCGCCGCAGCTCGGCGATGATCTGCGCGTTGTCCTTGCCGACCTCGAGGCCGCGGGTGTCGAGCACGCCCAGGTGACCGCTGCGGTGGAGGTAGAGGTGCTCGGCGCGGGTGACCGGCTCACCGATGCCGGTCTCGGCGACCTCCTCGCCGAAGATGGCGTTCACCAGCGTGCTCTTGCCGACGCCGGTCTTGCCGAAGATCGCGAGGTTGAAGCGCCCCAAGCGCTGGTCCTGCTCCTGCCAGGCCTTCTGGAAGGCGTCGGTGAACCAGGCGTCCCCGGTCGGCGTCAACGCCTCACTCCTCCTCGTCGGAGAGGATGTGGACCGCTGCCTCCTCGGCGCTGGCCGCCGCCCCGTCGATGCCGACGTCGTGGCCGAAGACGTCGGAGTCGCCGTCCTCGCCGAGCCGCCCGGCTCGCTGTCCGCCGGCCTCGCACTCCAGCTCGCCGTCCTCCGGCTCGGACGGCTCGTCCTCGGTGTAGGGGTCGGCGTCCGGCTCCTCCTGACGGATCCGCTGGTCGATGGTCTCGCGGTGCTCCTCCTCCCAGGCCGTGGTGCCGTAGTGCTGGGTCGAGGAGTAGTAGTCGGGCGGTGAGTAGCCGCGGTCGAGCTCGTCGGGCACGTCCGGGTCGTCGAGGGTGTCAGAGGCGCTCAGCTGGGTCTCGTCGTCCACGCTGTAGTCGCCATAGGTCTCGGGGTCGCCGCTCATTCCACCTCCCGGGGTCGTTCTCCCAACGTACCCCGATCCGGTCGCGCTGTCGTTCATGGAGCCGTCACCGCGGGGGGCTCCCGCGGGGGCGCGAAGCGTCGTACCGTCGTGTCATGCCCACTGTGCGTTCCACGCTGACCCTGATCGCCGCCGGCGCCCTGCTCGGCACCGGCCTTGCGGCAACGGCTCCGGCCGCGGCCGCTCCGGACCGTCCCGGCGCCGGAGACTCGATCCGGTTCGCGACGTTCAACGCATCGCTCAACCGCGGCAGCGAGGGCGAGCTGGTCGCCGACCTCTCCACCGGTGAGAACGAGCAGGCCCGCAACGTCGCGGAGACGATCCAGCGGGTCGATCCGGACGTCGTGCTGATCAACGAGTTCGACTACGCGCCCGAGGCGGTCGACCTGTTCCGCGAGAACTATCTCGAGGTCGGGCAGCAGGGTGCCGATCCGGCGACCTACCCCTACGCGTTCGTCGCGCCGTCCAACACCGGCATCCCGAGCGGCCATGACCTCGACAACAACGGCGAGGTGGGTGGCGGCAACGACGCCTACGGCTTCGGGCTGTTCCCGGGGCAGTACGGCATGGTCGTCTACTCCAAGCACCCGATCGACACCGACGCGGCGCGCACCTTCCAGACCTTCCGGTGGGCCGACATGCCCGGGGCGATGCTGCCGGACGACCCGTCGACCCCGGAGCCCGCCGACTGGTACTCCGCGGCCGAGCTCGAGGACGTGCGGCTGTCCTCGAAGTCCCACTGGGACGTGCCGATCGAGATCGGCGGTCGGACGGTCCACTTCCTGACCTCCCACCCGACGCCGCCGACCTTCGACGGCCCCGAGGACCGCAACGGCACCCGCAACCACGACGAGATCCGGTTCTGGGCCGACTACGTGCGCGGTGGCCGGCACTCGTCCTACGTCTACGACGACGACGGGCAGTACGGCGGCCTCGAACCGGGCGCGGAGTTCGTGATCGCGGGCGACCAGAACGCCGACCCGGTGGACGGCGACTCCACCGGCGACGCGATCGACCAGCTGCTCGACCACCCGAGGATCGAGGACCCCGGCCCGACGTCGGCGGGCGGTGCCGAGGCCGCCGCGCTCCAAGGTGGTGCCAACGACGACCACCTCGGTGACCCGGCGTACGACACCGCCGACTTCGCCGACGGCGCGCCCGGCAACCTGCGGGTCGACTACGTGCTGCCGGCCCGCCGGATGCGGGTCCTCGACGCGGGCGTCTTCTGGCCGACCACCGACGACCCGCTCTACCGACTGACCGGCAGCTACCCGTTCCCGACCTCCGACCACCGGCTGGTCTGGGCGGACCTGCGCTGAGCCTGGATTCACCGATCTGCGCCTACTGCGCGCCACCATATGGGCGCGCTGGCTACGTTGCGCACGCTCGACGGTCAACCAGACCGCCGTCGCGCACGCGCCTTGCCATCGCACCCATCTGCTGTCGCTCGCGACGCCGCAGATCGGTGAGTCCAGGCGCCCACGCTGCGTCCCTCCCGATCGGGGGGCAGGGGTTGACATTTAGTCCATAGGTCGCACTAAATAGTGCCATGCCGCTCGTTC
>CAZJDU010000026.1:0-35512 GCA_964544855.1 uncultured Nocardioides sp. | reverse complement strand
AGGTGCGAGCTGGCCAGCCCGGACGGTGGTTGAGGTGCGAGCTGGCGAGCCTCGAAACCACCGCCTGCTACAGCTCGAACGCCCCCGCCCCGCGGCGGTCGGCCGCACGGTAGTCGGCGTTGGACTGATCGACGGTGCGATGGCTCTCGTCGAGCAGGTCCCGCATCTCCTGGATCGCGCGGTCCCACGTCGCCTTCGCCGACACGTAGGTCTGTTGCGCGTGGCCGGTCCAGTCGCTGCGCAGCGGGGCCAGCTCGCGCTCCAGCCGGTCCATCCGGGCGTCGATGTCCCGCACCGTCTGGTACATGTCGGCCGCCGCCTGGTCGAGGGCCGCGTGCTGCACGCGGATGCCGTCGAGGTTGCTCATCACCGCTCCTCTCAGCCCAGCCGCGCGGCGAGCGCGCCGTAGGTCTGGCGTTGCGCGTCGTCGGTGCGGACGTTGTCGCGCTCGGTCCGGCGCAGCGCGAGGTCGAACCCGTCGAGCGCACCGACCACGGTGCGCTGCTTCTCCGACCAGGAGCGCTGCAGGATGAAGAACGCCTGGGCGCCCTGGCCTCCCCACTTGCCCCGGACCGCGGCGATCTGGCTGTCGAGCCTGGTGCTGAGGCGGTCGAAGTCCTGCCGGGCCTCGGCCACCAGACCGGCCGCTCGCGAGAGCGTGCCCTCCCCCTGGCCGAACTCGGGTGCGTGTGTGGACATGGTCGACTCCTTCGGTGTCGGTGACAGTGCCGTCGACCTACCCGGGCCGAGGAGACCGGGAAACCTCAGCTCGTGGTCGTCCACAGGTAGCGGAAGAGGCCGGTCGCGACGACGACCGCGCCGATGGCCGCGGCACCGCAGACGACCTCGGCGATGTCGGCGTTGCGCGACCACCAGGCGGAGCGCCAGCCACGGCCCACCAGCACGGCGACCGTCAGCACGACCAGGGCCGTCAGCACCGCCGCGCCGGCGAGCACACCGCGCTGGTCCGGATCGAGCACGGAGAGGAGCGTGACCGCCAGGACGACCAGGCACGCGAGTCCGCCGAGTCGCAGCAGCCGCCGCGCGCTGCGGTGGCGGTGACTGCGGGCCGCCAGCAGCACGGCCGCGCCGCCGAAGCCGACCAGGCACCGCGCGCCGATCTGGTCCAGTCGCACCGGCGTGGTCCACAGCAGCAGCGGAGCCGCGCCGGCGACGACGACCATCACCGCGGCCGCTCCGGCGGTGACCAGCCGCGTCCCGCGCTCGGCCGCATCGGCGACCGTGGCCGTGGGCACGCACGGCGGCGCCGTGCTCGGCGCCGGCGCGCTGTCGCGCGCGGACCACACGGTCACCGCGAGTCGGTCGAGGTCCAGCAGATACCGGTCGGGCACCGAGACGGCGAGCACCGGGAGCCACCGCGCCGTCAGGACCGCTCCCACCAGCAGCAGCGCCCAGACCACGGAGGGCGACCGGTCGGTGACGACGCCGACGGTGGCGACGGCGCAGACCAGCAGCCCGGCGACGACCCAGACCCGCGCGACCTCCGCGACGTCGGCGACCAGCGCCGCGACGACGGCCGTCGCAGCGGCGGCGAGCGCAGCCGCTCCGACGAGGGCAGGCAGCTCCTCGGGTCGCGGCTGCCACAGCCACCCGAAGCAGGCCGCCGCCGCGAACGCCGGGGCGGCGCACGCGCGGTGGGCACCCAGTGCACCGACGGGCGCGCAGGCGAGCACAGCGCACCCGGCCAGCAGCAGGACAGGGACGAGCCGGTCGGTGCCGTGCGGCAGCCAGGCCGTCGCAACGCCCCCCGCCAGCGCCAGGAGCACCGCTGCCGAGCACCAGGCCGCTGGTGGTCCGGAGCGGGTCCGCGCGTCCGCGGTGTCCGCGGCGGCCGTCGGTGAGGCGGGGGGCGCGGCCGGGTCCAGCGCCACCACCAGCGCCCCCGGCAGCAGGCCGGCGTCCGCCACCAGGGTCGTCGGCGCGAGCGGCGTCCCCGCGCCGGAGGCGAGGGCGGGCGGTGACGCCAGCCCGGCGTGCGCGGCGTACTCGCGGGCGACCGCGGCCAACGGCGACCGGGCGGGGACGGTCAGGTCGACCGCTCCCCAGGGGCCGTGCACCGTGAGGGGCACGGCCTCGCCCGCTGGGGAAGGCCGGGACGGTGTCGTCGTCATCCGCGCCTCCTCGGACCCGAGCCGTCGGAGCCAGGCTCGGACCTGCCTCCCCCCATCCTGGGGACGACCACCCCTACGCTAGTACGGGTGAGTACGACGCAGCTGGGCGATCCGGGCGCCACGCCGGACCTCACGCTGCGCGGCGACGGCCCGGAGCGCCCGGAGCTGCCGTCGGGACGGATCGCGATCGACCCACCGCCCCGGCTGCAACCCAGCGAGGGAGCCGCCGGCCTGGCGATGAACGCCATCCCGCTGCTCGGCAGCCTCGGCTCGATCGTCCTCGTCGCCTCGATGGGAGGCACCGACAACGTCGTGACCCGCTTCGTCGCGGCCGGCATGTTCCTCTTCGCCACCCTGGGCTTCGTCGCGGTGCAGATCGACCGTCAGCGCAAGCAGCGGCACCAGCAGGTCAACGGCACCCGCAACGGCTATCTGCGCTACCTCGCCGGCGTACGTCGTACAGCGCGGGAGGCGGCGACCCAGCAACGGCAGGCGCTCACCTGGCGGCATCCGGCGGCGACGGCGCTGGCCGCGCTCGCCGACGAGGGCTCGCGGGTCTGGGAGCGCACCAGCGGCACGCCGGCCTTCCTCCACGTCCGGTACGGCGTGTGCACCCAGCCGCTCGCCGTGGAGCTGGTGCCGCCCGACACGACCGCCGCCGACGACCTCGACCCCGCCGCGGTCTCCGCACTGCACCGGCTGCTCGCCGTCCACCGCAGCCAGCCGGACCTCCCGACGTCGATCGACCTGCGTGCCTTCGACAAGGTCGAGATCTGCGGTGACGCGGGGACCGGCCGGAGCCTGGCGCGGGCCCTGGTCTGCCAGGCGGCGACCTTCCACTCCCCCGAGCAGCTGCGGATCGCGGTGCTCGCGAGCGAGGAGAGCATCGCCCACTGGGACTGGGTGAAGTGGCTGCCGCACGCCCACAGCCAGCACCAGCGCGACGCCGTCGGCCCCGCCCGCATGGTCGCCACCACCTTCGACGAGGTCGCGGCGATGCTGCCGGCCGACCTCGGCGACCGGCCGCGGTTCGGCAGCGACGAGCGGCCGGTGCTCCCGCACGTCCTGCTCGTGACCGACGGCGCAGCGCTACCGCCGGGCAACCACGTGGTCCCGCCCGACGGCCTGCACGGGCTCACCGTCCTCGACTTCCCCCGGCGCCGGCCGGAGCTGCAGGATGCCGCGAGTCTCCGGCTGGAGATCGACCCGTCGGCGACGACCTCGGCGCAGGTGCCGGTGCACGCCGTACGACTGCGGGCCGCACCGGTGCCGGCACGGGCCGACCAGTGCGACCTGGCCTCCGCCGAGGCCGTGGCCCGGCGGCTGGCACCGCTCCACACCTCCGCCGGCACCCTGGTGCACGACACCGGCGGGGAGATCTCCGGGCCGAGCGACTACATGGTGCTGCTGGGACTCGACGAGGTGCACGCCTACGACCCGGGCACCGCGTGGCGCCCTCGGCCGGCCCGCGACCGCCTGCGCGTCCCGGTCGGGCTGGCCGAGGGCGGCGGCCAGGTGCACCTGGACCTGAAGGAGTCGGCCCAGCAGGGCATGGGTCCGCACGGCCTGGTGGTCGGCGCCACCGGCTCGGGCAAGTCGGAGTTCCTTCGGACCCTGGTGCTGGGGCTCGCGCTGACCCACTCCCCCGAGCAGCTCAACCTGGTGCTCGTCGACTTCAAGGGAGGCGCCACCTTCGCCGGCATGGCCGACCTGCCCCACACCTCGGCCGTGATCACCAACCTCGCCGACGAGCTCACGCTGGTCGACCGGATGCAGGACGCCCTGTCCGGGGAGATGGTGCGCCGCCAGGAGCTGCTGCGCCAGGCGGGCAACTTCGCCTCGGTGCGGGACTACGACCGGGCACGGTCGACCGGTGAGGACCTGCCGCCGCTGCCGTCGCTCTTCATCGTCGTCGACGAGTTCTCCGAGCTGCTCACGGCCAAGCCCGAGTTCATCGACCTCTTCGTCGCGATCGGTCGGCTCGGCCGGTCGCTCGGGCTGCACCTGCTGCTCGCCTCGCAGCGCCTCGAGGAGGGCCGGCTGCGGGGGCTGGAGTCCCATCTGTCCTATCGGGTCGGGCTGCGCACGTTCTCCGCCCAGGAGTCGCGGGTGGTGCTGGGTGTGCCCGACGCCTACGAGCTGCCGGGGGTGCCGGGTCTGGGCTATCTCAAGCCCGACCCGGCGACGCTCACCCGGTTCCAGGCGGCCTACGTCTCCGGGCCGCCGAGCGGGCGGCCGCGGGTCCGCCGCGACGAGACCGCGACCGGCCGGGGCATCCTGCCCTACACGATCTCGGAGGTGCAGACCTTCACCGACCCGGAGCCGGACGAGCCGGAGCCCGTGGTCCAGGACGACGGCGAGTCACTGCTCGACGTCGCCGTCGGCCGGATGCGCGGCCACGGACCGACGGCACACCAGGTGTGGCTGCCCCCGCTGGACACCCCGGACACGCTCGACCGGCTCTTCGGCGACCTCACCCGACGCCCCGGCCTCGGCCTGGTGTCGCCGTCGTGGCGCGGACGCGGCGCGCTCTCGGTGCCGCTGGGCACGGTCGACCGGCCGCGGGAGCAGCGCCGCGACGTGCTCACCGTCGACCTCTCCGGGTCGGGGGGACACGTGGCCGTCGTGGGCGGCCCGCGCAGCGGCAAGAGCACCCTGCTGCGCACCCTGGTGACCAGCCTGGCGCTGACCACCACCCCGCAGGAGTCGCAGTTCTACGTCCTCGACTTCGGCGGCGGCGCGTTCGCGCCGCTCGCCGACCTGCCCCACGTCGCAGGCATCGGCACCCGCGCCGAGCCGGACGTCGTACGACGCATCCTGGCCGAGCTCGACGGCATCGTGGACCGCCGCGAGGAGTACTTCCGCGACCACGGCATCGACGGGATCGAGACCTACCGCCGGCGGCGCGCCCACGGCGGCGACGGCGCCGTCGACGACGGGTACGGCGACGTCTACTGCGTCGTCGACGGCTGGGGCACGCTGCGCGCGGAGTACGACGACCTGGAGCTGCAGCTGCAGCAGCTCGCCGCGCGCGGGCTGACCTACGGCCTGCACGTGCTCGCGGGCAGTGGTCGCTGGGCGGACTTCCGGGCAGCGATGCGCGACCAGTTCGGCACCCGGCTGGAGCTGCGGCTGGGCGACCCGCTGGACTCCGAGGTCGATCGCAAGGCGGCCGAGCTGGTGCCGGCGGGGCGACCGGGCCGCGGCCTGGTCGCGAGCAAGCACCAGTTCCTGGCCGCGCTGCCGCGCATCGACGGGATCCCCGACGGCGACTCGGCCGGCGACGGCGTGGCCGGCCTGGTCCGCGAGGTCGCGGCCGCCTGGGACGGCCCGACCGGGCCGAAGCTGCGCCTGCTGCCCGCGCGGGTGCGGCTCGACGACGTCCGCACGTCGGCCGCCGCCACCACGCGGATCCTGCTCGGCATCAACGAGCGCGAGCTGGCACCGGTGGCGCTCGACGTGGCCGCCGAGCCACACCTGCTGCTGTTCGGCGACGGCCAGTCCGGCAAGAGCACCGCGCTGCGCAGCTACATCCACGAGGTGATGCGCACCCGCCCCGCGGCCGAGGCGCAGATCGTGCTGGTCGACTATCGCCGGTCGCTGCTCGGCGAGGTGCCGGAGGAGTACCTCCTCAACTACCTCACCTCCGCGGCGCAGGCACAGCCGGCGCTCCAGGACCTCGCAGGCTATCTCGAGAACCGGCTGCCCGGCCCGGACGTCACGCCGGAGCAGCTGCGCAACCGGTCGTGGTGGACCGGGGCCGAGGTCTTCGTCGTGGTCGACGACTACGACCTGGTCGCCACCCAGCAGAACTCCCCCGTCACGCTGCTGCAGCCGCTGCTCGCCCAGGCTCGCGACGTCGGCCTCCATGTCGTGGTCGCCCGGCGCTCCGGTGGTGCCTCCCGTGCGCTCTACGAGCCGGTCATCCAGACGCTGCGCGACCTCGCCACCCCCGGTCTGCTGCTCTCCGGCAGTCCCGACGAGGGACCGTTGATCGGCAACGTCCGCCCCGCTCCGGCCGAGCCGGGCCGCGGTCGGCTGATCACCCGCGACGGCGGCACCGAGGTGGTGCAGGTCGCCTGGTGCGACCCCGCACTCTGAACGGCGCGGTGGAATCCTAGTGTCCCGAACGCGAAGTCCGTGCCAGAAGTCGTGCCATGAGTGCGTGCATCGCAAGGCGGCGTCGCGCTGGCAGACCGGGGTCTTTCGAGCGATGCCAACACAGCGAGGCGCGTGCTCGGGGTGCGACTTCTGGTGCGGATTTCAAGTTCGGGACGCTAGGCGGCCTCCTCGACCGGTCCCAGCCACTGCTCCAGGCCGTCCTCGGCGACACGCCAGTTGCGCAGGGCGAGCTCGAACGGCCCGGCCAGCAGCTCGTGGAACGCGGCGGGGAGGTCGGCCGGCGGGTCGCCGATGCCGGTGATCACCAACCTCGTCTGCGGCGTACGGCGCCCCCACATGCCGCTGACCCCGAGGGCGACCCGCCCGCCGGCGCCCTCCCACACATGGGCGCGGCCGGGACGCGTCGGCACCCAGAAGCAGCCCCGGGCGCGGTGCCGCCCGGCGGCGAGACGCTGCAGCTGCGCGCCGAGGCGCCGCGGATGGAACGGACGGGGCGAGCTGAGGTCGAGACGCCACACCCACGGTGACGTCGGCGGGCGGAGCTCGGCCACCTCGCGGACGAACCGGTGGGTGGACGCCCAGCCCGCGGTGCGGTCGGCGTCGTGCCGACCGCTCGTCAGCAGCCCGGCCGGCAGCTGCTCCGGCCCCCGGGAGACGAGGGCGTCCGGCCGGGCGAGCGCCGCCACCAGGTCGACGGTCGCGGGCCCGGCATCGCGGTCCACGGTCACGACGTCGGCGTGCTCCACCATCGCGCTCGCCGCCTCTGCGATGCCGCACTCCTCGTCGAGCCGGACGGCCGGCGCCTGCTCCGGCAGCGGGCCCGCACCCAGCAGGGCGTCCACCGCGGTCGCACCGCCGAGCGCGGTGACGACACTGGAGAGCCGGAGTCGCCGGGACAGCCCGGGCATCAGGCTGAGCGCGTCGGCGAACCGGGGCGCCCCGACACCGACCGGGAGACCGACGACGAACGTCCGGAACCGCCCGGCGGTGCGTGTGAGCCGATCGATCACGGGGAGCAGGTCGGCTCCGATCGCGCAGTCCGCACAGACATGGCCGGTCGCCATCCGGTCCCGCTCCAGCTCGCCGTCGGTGTCGCCGACCAGCCGGGTCAGGCGCTGACGCTCACGATCGATCCGGTGGCGTACGGTCACGGCCCCGGGCAGGTCCTGACCGAGCCGGAGGACCACCGACTCGGTCGCGTCCCCGTCCACGCCTGTCACGAGGACCACCGGGTGTCGCATGGTCCTCCTCGCGGCTCGGTCCGTGACCGCCACCGCACGGCCGGCACCCCCATGATCGGCCGGCCGCGCGGTGGCGAGGAGGTGCGGTACACCCCCCTGTCCGCCCGGCGCGCCGGGCGGGGATACCGCACCTGCCACCGACCAAGACCCGCTCCGGCCCGTTTCATGACGCGACTTCGCGAAATCATCGGAAAAAACTTCGGCGCCGCCCCTCGGGGGCCGCTGCACCAGCCGCTGGCGCGGGTGGCGGATCGCCGCCGAGCGGTTCGGCGGGCTACCCTGTCCCGTCCTGTCAGTCGTGGCATGAGGATCTCGATGTCGACCGTCTCGGAGCCCACCGCGGAGGAAGAGCTGCTCCGCCGTGCTCGCGCGGGTGACGACAGCGCCCTCGAGTCGCTCTACACGACGTACGTCGACACCGCGCGCGCTCTGGCCCGACGGCTGGCCGGCGTCGACGGCGCCGACGACCTGGTCGCCGAGGCCTTCGCCCGCGTGGTCGCCCAGATCCGGGCGGGCCGGGGACCGACCAGCAACTTCCGTGCCTACCTGTGCACGACGATCCGCAACCGACACACCGACATCGCTCCGGTGCTCCAGCAGGAGCAGCCCGCGTCGGACCGCCCCTGGCTGCTGGACGGCACCGACACACCGCTCGAGGACGCGCTCGACTCCTATGACGACGAGGAGGCGGTCGCCGCGCTGTCCAGCCTGCCGCCCAGCTGGCGCCAGGTGCTGTGGCACCTCGAGATCGAGGGGCGCCGGGTGCCCGAGGTGGCCGAGCTCCTCGGCACGACACCCGCGGCGGTCTCCTCGCTCGCCTACCGCGCTCGGGAGGGTCTGAAGACGGCCTACCTCGCACAGGTCGCCCTGACCGGCACCGTCGGCGGACCGTGCGGCTGGGTGCGGGAGCGACTCTCGCCCTTCGTGCGGGGCACGCTCGGCGACCGAGCGACCGCCAAGGTCGACGGCCACCTGCCGTCCTGCCGCCCGTGCTCCGGGGCGCTCGCTCGGGTGCAGCAGGTCAACGGCCGGCTGGCGGCGCTCGTGGTGCCGATCCTGCTGGTCGGCGTCGCGAAGGGCATCAAGGGCGGTCTGCTCCTCGGCGGTGCGACGGCTGCCTCGGGCGGTGCGGCCTCGCTGCTGCGCGGCCCCCGGTCGGTCAACCCCACCACCGCCACGGTGGGCGTCGGCGCCGTGGCCGCGGCCGCCGTGGTCGCCGTGGCCTCGCTCGGGTCGCCCGACGAGGGCGGCGGTCCCGGCACCGCGACCCCTCCGGCGTCAAGCAGCCCGGCAACGGGGACGCCGTCCGCCCCCGCCGACCGCAGCCCGGCACCGGCGGGCAGTCCCAGGCCCCCACGACCGGTGGCGACGCCCGACCCGACGCCGGCACCTCCGTCAGCACCGCGCACGTCGCCGGACCCGCAGCCCGTCCAGGCCCCGCCGCCCCCGGAGGACCGCGGCGACACCCCCGCGCCCCCGCCGGACAGCGCCCCTCCCCCGGCACCGGCACCGCCGCCAGCGCCGACCACCCGGAGCGGCCCGGGCAAACCGCCGGTCGACAATCGCGGCCAGCAGGTGGCGGCCGAGAAGGCGGCTCCCCCGGCCTTCGAGAAGGGTGCGGGGGCCAGCGCGAAGCCGCAGGCCAAGCCCGACCACGCCGGCCCACCGGCGCACGCCGGCCGCTGACCCTGACGTGGCGCGCGTCGTACCTGACGAAACCGTTGGCTGACGGCCGACCAGGCAACAAGAACGTCAGGTACGACGGACCACCCGCGTCGATGCGAGCCTCGCCCTGGTCGGCGCCATCGTGCAGGCGCTCTGCCGACCGCACTGGTCGCGATGAGCGGAGTCGTCGGCCTGACACTCACCGTGGGCGTGGGCCGCGGCCTGCTGCGGCTCGGCATCGACGAGGCGACGGCCGACGGCTGACAGGCGTGGACCGGTCCGCCCGCCGCGCCGCCGGGCGGATCCGGCAGCGTGGCGGGGTCACCGGCTCATCGCCCGGCGACCGCGTCCTTCAGCGCCTTGCCGGGCTTGAACGCCGGGACGGCGGTGGCGGCGATCTGCATCTCCTCGCCGGTCTGCGGGTTGCGGCCGGTGCGCGCGGCGCGCTGCCGCACCTCGAACGTGCCGAAGCCCGGCAGCACGACCGACTCACCCTCGGCGAGGGTGCGGGCGATGCCGTCGAGCAGCCCGGTCAGCGCCTGCTGCGCCTGGGCCGTGGACAGTCCGGTCTCCTCGGCGAGCAGGCTGGCGAGGGTGGCGCGGTTCATGGCTGTTCTCCTTCGGTCGACGGACGGGTCGGACGACTCTAACCGATCGGCGTGATTGATTCTCATTCGCAACCTGGGCGAGCCGTCACCACTCCCCGCGCCGCGGGTGACGGCAGGGATGCACGCGGACCTACTTGTGAGAACGATTCTCATTTGCATAGGATGGTCGCTCCGCCTCGTCCGGGGCGGTCCCACCCATCCTCGGGAAGGAGGACGCTCATGCAGAAGTCCAAGAACTTCGCGGTGCTCGGCGCCAAGCCGGCCGGTCTGGCGGTGCACTCGTCGAACCACGCCGGCGTGGCCGCGACGGCGTACAGCGCGAGCTGACGCTCCACGTGTGATGGCAGCCGGCTGCGACGCCCGCGCCTATCGGGCGCCGCAGCCGGTGCACACCCATGGTCGCCCAGCTCCCTCGTCTCCGTCCCCGTTCCCGCTCGGAAGGTGCCATGCCCCACGTCCATCTCGCCGTCGGCTCGACGCTGCTCCCTGACCGCGACGCGCTGCTCCTGGTGAGCCCCGACGAGCGGTTCGCCGCGATCACCGGCTCGACCGTCGAGCTGACCGACGTCGCGGCGGTGCTCCGCGGCCGGCTCCCGATCCCCGCCACCGGACTCGCGGCCGACATCGCCGCCGCCGCCGTCGACTTCGGCACGGCCACCAGCGCGACGTCGGCCCCGCGTCGACGTGGGCCCGGACGGCTGCGACGGCAGCTCGACGTCGCCGAGCTCCAGCGGGTCGTCCGCGACCACCTCGCGATCGACGCGGTCCCGGTGATCACCGAGGTGCTCGACGACACGACGCTCCAGGACCGCGACACCCGCACCGGCCAGCCCTGGCTGCCCGTCCACCGGGAGCTCGGCGCGCTGGTCGGGGGGCCGGTGCTCGCGAACCCGGCGTCGCCGATGACCTGGGCGGACGTGCGCTTCCGCC
Source organism: uncultured Nocardioides sp. (assembly GCA_964544855.1). GTDB lineage: Bacteria > Actinomycetota > Actinomycetes > Propionibacteriales > Nocardioidaceae > Nocardioides. Next base: position 24,814 of record CAZJDU010000026.1, on the reverse strand, counting down.
GGATGGCGGCCAGCCCGGCGCGGCCCCAGCTCACCACGCTCTGGCGGGCGTGGAGCAGCCAGGGCACCCGCTTCGACGTGGAGCCCGACGAGGCCGTGATCGCCGACGGCGTACGACGCCTCCTGGCCGCCGTCGCGCAGCAGGGCGACCAGCTGCTGGACCATCAGCTGGTCGTCCCGCTGGACGGCGAGCGGGAGCCGACCACGCACCCGGTGCTGCCGGTGCCGGCCGGCCTGCTCGAGCGGATGCCGGCATGAGCTCACCGCGGTGGGACCTCCTGGTGGACGCCCGCACCGGCATCGTGACCGAGACCCAGCGCTACGCCAACCCGCCGGAGTGGCCCGACGCGTTCCACCTGGTCACCACCGCGGTCGCGGACGTCGGTCACGACCGGCCATGGTGCGCCGACCGCGTCTCGACGGGCACGGCGTACGCCGACCCCGCGCAGGCCACGCGATCGGCTCTCGGCGAGGCGGTGGAGCGCTACTGCGGCAACTTCGTGCCGGCCACCGTCGAGCGCGCGAGCCGGCACGAGCTCACCAGCGCCGGCCGAGCGGCGGTCGACCCGACGGCCCTGTGCCTCTACTCCCCGGAGCAGTACGCCGACCCGCGGCTCCCGTTCGAGCCGTTCACCCCCGACCTCCGCGTGTGCTGGGTGCCGGGCACGGATCTGGTGACCGGCGGGACGTCCCTGGTGCCCGCCTCGCTGGTCTACATCAACTACCTGGTCGGCCCGCGGATCGGCGAGCCGATCACCAACTTCGTCGCCTATGCCGGCCTGGCAGCCGGCCGCGACCGCCACCATGCCGAGCTCTCGGCGCTCGAGGAGATCATCGAGCGCGACGCGGTCGAGCTGTGGTGGGACTCCGGCGAGCCCGCGCGCCGGGTGCGGCTCCCCGAGGCGCTCGAGACCCGGATGCGGGCGTGCAGCGACCCCGTCCTGGAGTACGTCGCGCTCGAGATCCCGAGCCCGTGGCGGGTGCCCGTGGTCGCGGTCGTCGTACGCGACCCGGAGCTCGATCTCGTCGCCCTCGGATCCGCCGCGCGCCCCGACCCGGCGCAGGCCGTGCTCAAGGCCGCCGGCGAGGCGGTCTCGCTGCGCTCCCTCGCCAAGGGACTGCTGGACCCCGGCGGCGGTCCGCTCACCGCGGTCGACGCCGGGCTGGTCGACGGGACCGCGCTCAAGCCGTGGCGCGAGGACCGTGCCTACCTCGACGACTACGCCGACGACTTCCACGACGTCACCGACCTGTTGTGCCAGGCACAGATCCATCTCGACCCGCGCACCCGGGAGTGGACCGACCGTCTCTTCGTCGAGGGCGACGAGGTGCCGCTCGCCGACGTCGCGCGACGCCTGGCCGTCGCGGGCGATGACGCGGACGTCCGCGCCCACTACCGCGACGAGTGCGTCAGCATCGGCGGCTCCCATCCGGTGAGCGTCGACGTGACCACGCCCGACGTCGCGACCGCGGGGCTCGCGGTGGCCCGGGTCACCGCGCCGGGGACCTACGGCAACGCACCGGCCGGGTTCCAGCCCCGTGACCCACGGCGTCGTACGAACCGCAACCGCGTGCCGATCCCGCACACGTGACCGCGCCGAGCATCGTCGACGGTCGCACCGGGATCTGCTCGGAGCCGGTGCCGGGTCCCGGGCCGTGGCCGCTCCCGGAGACGGTTCACCGCTGTCGCGCCGTGGTCCACCTCCCCGACGGGCCGGTGACCGTCGCGGGCGCCGGCCTCGACGCCACGGCCGCCCGCCGGTCCTGCCTCGGCGAGGCGGTGGAGCGGTACGCCGGCCTCCTGGGCCGGCGCCCCGACGTCGTCGCTGCCCCCCGCGACCTGGCCGCCGCCGGAACGCCGTCCCTGTCGCCGTCGGCGCTCGGCGTCGCGAGCGATCCGGGGCCCGCCCTGCCGATCGCCTGGGTCACCGGGACCGACGGGCGACTCGTGCCCGCCGCGGCCGCGGCCGGCGACCTCCGCGGCTCCGCCCTCCCCCACGACCGCTATCCGCAGGGCAGCACCGGGCTGGCCGCGGGGAGCACGGTGGCGGCGGCCACGGAGGCGGCCGCCGCGGAGGTCGTCGAGCGCGACGCGGTCGCCCGCGCCTGGGCCGCCGGTCGCCGGCTCCACCCGGTCCCGTCGTCGCTGCTCCCCGGCAGCCTGCTCGACGCGGGACACCGGGACGGGCTCGACGCGGTGTGTCATCTGCTGTCAGCCGGTCCGGCGGGAGCCCACGGCCGAGCACCGGTGGCGCTCGTCGCGCTCCGCGATCGCCGACGCGGCTACCTCGGCGTCGGTGCCGCCTACCGGCGCGATCGCACGATCGCTCTCACCAAGGCCTGGCTGGAGGCCGTGGTCTCCCTCGCCCAGGCCGCCGAGCTCGACGACGCGGACCGCGGCCCCGAGCTCAGCGCATCGGCCGGGCTCCCGCCGTGGCGGCAGGATCGCCGCTACGCCACGGGCGGCTGGTCCGACGTCACCGACATCGCGCGGCACGCACAGCTGCTGCTGGACCCCGCCGTCGCCGAGCGGACCTGGTGGCGGCTGACCGGTACGACGACGGCGGTGCCGCCCCACCGCACCGGCGCGCCCGCGCGGGACCTGGTGCGGGAACGGTTCGCCGAGACGGTCACGGTCGACCTCACCCCGCCCGACCTGGCCGGTGGCTCCGGGGCCGGCGCGGTCGTGCGCGTGCTGGCGCCCGGCGCTCGGGTCGTCCGTCCGGCCGGGCTCACGCCGGAGGAGCTGCCGTGCCCCCTGGTGTGACGGGCGCACCCGACGTCTCCGTACGCCGGCTGCTCTCGCTCGCCTGGCCGCTAGCGCTGCACGGGCTGGTCACCGTCGGCGTCGCCTCCAACGACGTCGTCCTGCTCGGGCGGGAGTCACCAGCGGTGCTCGCCTCGGCGGTGGTCGCCACCTCGCTCACCACGCTCCTGGTGATGACGCTCTCCGCGCTGGGGATCGCCACCCAGATCGACGCCTCCCGAGCGTTCGGTGCGGGCGACGACGCGGCCGCGCGCATCACGATCGAGAGCTCGCTACGCACTGCCGCGGCGATCGGCGTCCTCCCCTGGCTGCTCTGCTGGGCTGCCGCCCCGTGGCTCACCGACCTCGCCGGCGGCGCGGCCAGCGACCCGGCGATCTCCGGCGCCTACCTGCGGATCACCCTGGTCGGGCTGCCCTTCGCCGTGGTGAGCTCGGTGCTGCGGGCCTACGCGACGGCGGCCGGCAGCACCCGGATCGTGCCCGCCGCCGGGCTCGTGACGGCGGGCGTCGACGTCGCCGCCTCGCTCGCCGGCGGCAGCGCGCTGGGGTGGCCGGGCGTGGCGGCCGGGACGGTGGTGGGCTATGCCACCGGCGCCGGCGTCCTGGTGACGTGGAGCCGCCGGCTGCCGACGGCGCGCCGGCCCCGATGGAGCCGCACGGCGGGCGGAGCGGAGCGAGGGCTGCTGCGGCTGGGCTGGCCGGAGATGCTGCTGGCCGCCTTCAGCTCCGGCGCCGGTCTGGTCGTGGTGGTCGTGCTCGCCGGCTCACCGCCGAGTGTGCTCGCCGCCAGCAGGCTGCTCGACGTCCAGGTCAGCCTCGCGTGGGTGCTGCTGTCCTCGGTCGGGCAGGCGGCGCTCACCGTGCTCGGCGCGGCCTCCGGATCCGGACGCCCCGCCGTCTTCGACCGCGCGGTCCGGACGACGGGAGCGGTGCTCGTCGCGATCGCCGTGGCGACGCTCCTCGCCGGTGGGGTGGTCGGCGGCCCCGTCGCCGCCGCGGTCGGCGGCCCCGCGGTGGCCGCGGTGGTCGGTGGCTGGGCCTGGCTCGCGTGGGCCCAGGTGCTGTGGCAGGCCGGGTGCGTGCTGGCGCTCACCGTCTGCCGAGCCTGCCGGGACACCCGCGCCGCGCTGTGGGCCAGCACGGTCGCGGAGTACGCCGTCTTCCTGCCCGCGGGACTCGTGCTGTGCCGGCTGCTCGACCAGGGCCTCGTCGGCGTGCTGGTCGCCCACCACCTCTTCTGGGCCACCTTCGTGACGATCGCGGTGGTGCGGGCGGTCCGCGCTCGACGAACCGTCCACCCGGACGTCCGCACCGGATGACCCGCCCGGAAGCGGAGCCACCAGCAGCCGCCCGTCGACCCATCGGGCCTCGACGCCGAAGACCTCCCGTGAGACGGGGCCGAGCAGCACCTCCGACGGCGGGCCGTGGGCCACCACGTGACCGTCGTCGAGCACCACGACCACGTCGCAGTAGCGCGCGGCCAGGCCCAGGTCGTGGATCGCCAGCGCCACCGTCACGCCGTCGGCGGCCAGCCCCCGCAGCGTCTCCATCAGAGCGAACTGGTGCCGGATGTCCAGGTGGTTGGTCGGCTCGTCGAGCAGCAGCACCGGCGTGTCCTGCGCCAGCGCGCGTGCCACGTGCACCCGCTGGCGTTCACCCCCCGACAGCTCGCCGAGGCCGCGGCCGAGCAGGTGCTCCACACCGGTGGTCGTGGCTGCCCGGGCCACCCGGTCCCGGTCGTGGTCGGACAGCCGAGCGGTGTCGCCACGGTGCGGGAAGCGCCCGGTCTCGACGGCCTCGCGCACGGTGACCCCGACCGGGTGGCCGCTCTCCTGCACGACGGCGGCGACCTCGCGGGCCAGCGCGCGGCCGCCGTACTCCTGCAGCGCGCGGCCGTCGACCAGGATCTCGCCCGACCGCGGCCGGACGCCGCGGAACATCGCCCGCAACAGCGTGGTCTTGCCGCTGCCGTTGGGACCGACGAGGCCGGTCACCCGCCCACGCCCGAGCGCCAGGTCGGCGCCGACGAGGACGGGGCGGCCACCGAGCCGGACCTCGAGGTCGTGCACCTCCACGGGATCAGCCATGCTCACCACGCATCCTCCTGGTCACGAGCACGGCGAAGACGGGCGCGCCGACCAGCGCGGTCACCACACCGAGCGGCAGGTCCGACGGGGCGGCGAGGGTGCGGGCCGCGACGTCGGCCCAGACCAGGAAGCCCGCGCCGAACAGGACCGACAGCGGGGCGAGCGAGGCGTGCCGCGGCCCGGTCAGCATCCGCACGATGTGCGGGACCACGAGCGCGACGAAGCCGACACCGCCCGCCAGGGCGACCGCGACGCCGGTCAGCAGCGAGGTCACGACGAACAGCTCGGCCCGCAGCCGGTTCGGCGCGACGCCGAGCGACGTCGCCGTGAGATCGCCGAAGGCGAGGACGTCGAGCCGGCGCGCGCGGAGCAGCAGCAGGCAGCAGCCGGCGATCATCAGCAGGGTCGGCCACCACAGGTCCGACCACCGGGCGCCCGCCACCGAGCCGAGCTGCCAGAACATCGCCGAGCGCAGCTCACGGTCGTCGGCCCGGGCGATGATCAGGGACGCGACCGCCGAGAGCAGGTAGGAGACGGCGACGCCGGCCAGGATCAGCCGGAGCGGGCTGAGGCCGGTGCCGCTCCAGGCCAGCAGCAGCGCGAGTCCGAAGCCGCCCGCGGCCCCCAGGAACGCGCCGACGGGGAGCCCCACCACGGCGTCCGCGCCGAGCACGATGACCGCGACGGCTCCCAGCGAGGCGCCGGCCGTGCCGCCGAGGATGGACGGGTCCGCGAGCGGGTTGCGGACCAGCGCCTGCAGGATGCATCCCACCAGCGCGAGCACGGCCCCCACGACGGCGGCCAGCAGGGTGCGCGGCACCCGGCTCTCGGTCACGAGACGCTCCGGCAGCGAGAGCGGGTCGAGGCCGACGGTCAGGCGCGTCCAGACCGCCTGCACGATCTCCGCGTCGGTCAGGTCGGCCGGCCCGACGGTGACCGACACCAGGATCCCCCCGGCCGCCACCACGAGACCACCGGCCACCGCGGCCGGGACGGGCAGCCGGCGGGGCGCCGCACCGGCGTCCGGCTCCCGACCCGCCCTCCGGAGCGGAAGGGTCGGGCGCCGGCTCGCCAGCGTGGTCACTGGCGCAGGCGGTCGGCCAGCTTGACGACACCGTCGACCACCCGCGGGCCGGGCACGTTGTCGTAGTACTCGATCGTGAGGAACGCGTCCTCCTCGACGGCCGTCAGCTGTGACAGCGCCGGGTCGTCGGTCAGGAAGGAGCGCAGCTCCGCGGTGGACTCCTCCAGCCCGCCCGAGCCGTCGACGATCAGGTCCGGGTCGCGGGTGGCGATCTCCTCCCAGGACGGCTCGAGGAAGGCCTCCTCGGTGTCGCCGAAGACGTTGACCCCGCCGGCGATCTCGATCTGGTCATCGGCCAGCGAGCCGCCTCCGGAGGCGAAGGGCTTGGTCGGGTCGGGGTTGCCGTTGACGAGGACCGTCGGCTCGCCCTCGACCGGCTCCTCCGTGGCAGCGGCGATCTCCTCCTGCCAACCCGCGACGAGCTCCTCACCCCGGTCGTCCGCACCGATCGCCTCGGCGAACACGGCGACGTCACCGAAGTAGCCCTCGACCGTGGGGTCCGGCGCCTCGGCACAGGTCTCGGACAGCACCAGGACCGGCACACCGAGGTCGGCGAACGCCTCCCGAGTGATCCCGGACTCCTCGTTGAAGCCGTAGAGCACGACCAGGTCGGGGTCCGGCTCGGCGACGGCCTCGAGCGTCGGCGCGGGGAACGAGCCGCCGAGGTACTCCGACCTCTCGGCCTCGGCGCGCAGGTCGTCCGGCAGCTGGGCGGCCTCGTTGCCGAACCACCCGGCCAGCTGGTCACCGGCGCCGAGCGCCATCACCGTCTCGGCCGCGCCCTCGACGCCCACGATGCGCTCCGGCTGCTCCGCGATCGTCACCTCCTCCCCGCAGTTCTCGACGGTGCGGGGCCAGGCCGCGACCTCGTCCTCGCCACCCGCCGCGTCGGCCGGGCCGTCGTCGGCCAGCCCGCAGCTGGTCGCGGCGAGCAGCGTCGCCGCGGCCACGGCGAGGGAGGTGGTCCCCCGTGCTGATCTGATCATGTCTCTCTCACTCCTGGATCTCTGCTGGATGGTGCGGTGGTGGTGGGCGGTGGGTGACCGGTCACCAGCTCGACGTGCGGATGCCGGGCAGCTCGCCGCGGTGTGCCATCTCGCGGAACCGGATCCGGGAGGTGCCGGTCTGGCGGAGATAGCCGCGGGGACGCCCGTCGACCTGGTCGCGGTTGCGCAGCCGGGTCGGCGAGGCGTCCCGCGGCAGCGCGGACAGCGCTCGGACCGCTGCGGCGAGCTCGTCGGACCCGGGCGCCGCGCGCCGGATCTGCTCCTTGAGCTCGGCCCGACGGGCGGCGTACCGCTCGACCTGCCTGCGGCGGCGGGCGTCGGCCGCGATCTTGCTCTGCTTGGCCATCTCAGCGCTCCTCGCGGAAGTCGACGTGACGGCGGACGACCGGGTCGTACTTGCGCAGCGTCATCCGATCGGGATCGTTGCGGCGGTTCTTGCGAGTCACGTAGGTGTAGCCGGAGCCGGCAGTGGAGCGGAGCTTCACGACCGGCCGGACGTCGCTGCCCTTGCGCGGCATCAGACCCGCTCCCCTCGACGCCGGATCTCGGCGACGACGGCGTCGATGCCGCGCCGGTCGACCGTCTTGATGCCGCGGGCGCTCACGCGCAGCGTGACGTGGCGGCCCAGGCCGGGCACCCAGTAGCGCTTGCGCTGCCCGTTGACGTCGAACCGGCGCTTGGTGCGCCGGTGCGCGATGAGGAGGTCCACGGGAGCGTGCCAGCGAGCGGCGCTCAACGCGTCCGCTGGCAAGGCGCCGGAGCGACGACAGGCTGGTGGCCTGTCGAGCGTCGGCAACGCCGCCGGCGGGCGTGGTGAGCGTCGCGCAGCGTGCGCTCCCGTGGACCTCCTCATCAGGTGCGAGACGCGGTGCCCGAACTGCGGCGATGCGCCGGTCACCTGGCACAGCTGTGACATGGCTGGTTCCTCTCTGGCATAATCTGAGAACGATTCTCATTCTATCCACACGAGAGGCTGCACGATGAAACAGGGGATCCACCCCGACTACGGGCCCGTGGTGTTCCGGGACAGCTCCACCGGTGATCTGATGCTCACCCGGTCCACGCTGACCGGCCGCATCGACCCGACGCGAACCGTCGATGTGGACGGCACGTCCTACCCCGTGATCGACGTCGACGTCAGCATCCACAGCCACCCCTTCTGGACCGGCCGGGGCCGCGTCGTCGACAGTGAGGGGCGCGTGGAGCGGTTCCAGCGCCGGTACGGCGCGGCGGGGGTGGACCGATGAGGATCCCCGTCGTCCTGCTCTCCGGCGTCGACCCCGACGCCATGACCACCGTGATGGTCGGCCTCCAGTTCGACCTGCCCGGCGCGGTCGCCGTACGCCACCACATCGACGTCGACCGCCAGGTGCTGACCCGCACCGTCAGCGACGTGACCGGCGTGCTCGAGCGACACGAGACGCTCCTCGAGCACGCCTGCGTCAGCTGCGCGATCCGCGAGGACATCCTGCCGACGCTGGAGCGGCTCGCCCGCGACGGCAGCTGGGGCAGCATCGTGGCGCACCTCCCGACCGGGGCGGAGGCCGCTCAGCTCTGCGCGGCGCTGTCCTGGGACACCCGGCTCGCCCGGTTCCTGCGGATCTCGGCGGTCGTCACCGCGGTCGGCAGCCGACACCCGGTGCGCGACCTGATCGGCGACGACCTGCTCGCCGACCGCGGCCACCACACCGGCCACGACGACCGGCGCGGGGTCGGCGAGGTGCTGGCCGGCATGATCGAGCACGCCGACGTCGTGGTCTTCGACGACGCCCCGGACCCGGTCGCCCGCGGCCTCGTGCAGATGCTGGCCCGCCCCGACGCCACCCTGATCGACGGCGGTCACGACATCGACGCCGGCGCCCTCGTCGGCCGGCTGCACCAGCAGGCCCGCACCGACGAGTGGACCAGCCCGACGCGCCGCGACGCCCTCCCCGAGGTGCGGGCCGAGGGCGTGTGGCGGCTCGACCTGCAGTCGCTCCAGCCGTTCCACCCCGACCGGCTGCTGGAGTCGCTCGAGCTGCTGGGCGGCGGCGCGCACCGCTCGCGGGGGTGCTTCTGGCTGCCCACCCGGCCCGACCGAGCCGTCGAGTGGGACGGCGCCGGCGGCCAGCTCAGCATCGGCGACCACGCCGGATGGGGGCGTCGGACGCCGTTCACCCGGATCGTCGTCACCGGCGTCGGGATCGCGCCCAGCGGGCTGCGCGACGCCTTCGACGTGCTGCTCGCGCGACCCGACGAGGTCGGCCAGCAGGGATGGCGGGTGGCCGAGGACGGCTTCGAACCCTGGCTGGGAGTGTGCTGAACGATGCGACCTACTACGCGCCGCGAGGCGGCACGCTGGCGGCGTTGCCGTCGCTCAACAGGCGTCCAGCCTGCCATCACTCCGGCGCCTTGCCAGCGCACTCGCCTCGCGCCGCTCGCGACGGCCGCATCGTCCAGCACACTCCCCGGCCCGATCCGCGAGGTGGCGTGATGGCGGTCCCGAAGCGTCGTACGTCGCGCAGCAACACCCGCCACCGTCGCGCGCAGTGGAAGGCGACGGCCCCCGACCTGGTGCCGGTGACCGTCGACGGCGCGACCCACCGGGTGCCGCGCCGACTGGTCGCCGCCGTGCACGCGGGGCTCGTCGACCCGAGCACGGGAAGGAGCAGTCGATGAAGGTACGCAACTCGATCCGGGCGCTGAAGAACCAGCCGGGCTCGCAGGTCGTCCGGCGCCGCGGCCGGACCTACGTGATCAACAAGCGCAACCCGCGCCTCAAGGCGCGCCAGGGCTGACCACGGGCGCGGGGGGTCACCAGCCGGGGCAGAAGTCGCGGAGGTAGGCACCGAAGTCCTCGTCGGCCCCCTCGAGACCGCTCGCCTCCGCCGCGCCGGGGACCGCGTCGGGGTCGAGCGTGAGCCCGAGGGTGGTGTAGACGTCGGTCAGCTCGCGGTGGAGGCCGCCGAGCGCCGTGATGCTCATCGACCGCGGGACGCCGGTGGCCAGCAGCCGGTCGGCGGACTCGCGCAGGATGTCGTAGCCCCCCTCGTCGGGGTTGACGTCGTACTCCGAGCGGGCCGCGGCCATCCGGCGGTACTCCCGGCAGAACGACTCCTCACCGGGCGGCACCGACGGCGTGGCCGACGGCACCACGGCCGACGGCGACGACCCGTCCTCCGCCGGCCCGGCATCGGTCTGCTCGGCGCCCCCCGGACGGACCAGCAGCACCAGCGCCAGCACCGCCAGGAGGAGGGCGGCGAGGCCGGCACGGACCGGTGCGGACGGATGGCGTTCCACGGGCTGCTGCTCGCTCATTCGTACGGATGCTGCGGCTCGTCGATCAGGGTCAGGTCGTCGATCGCGATCGCGGGCGGGTCGTCGTCGGCCATCGTCGTGCCGGTGCCCGAGACCCAGGTGCCGGTGGCCTCGACCCACTGGTCGTCCGGCGGCGGCTCCTGTCCCTCGGCGAGGACACGGTAGGCGGCCGCGTCGGCCGCGCAGCACCGGATCCGGACGCGGGTCACGTACCACCCGTCCTCGTCGCTGGTGACGAACCCGGTCAGCCGGACGGTGTGCTCCTCGAGCACCTCGCCTCGGTTGGCGGCCAGCACGACGAAGTTCGAGACCAGCAGCTCGGACGTCTCGCCGTCGACCAGCGGCGCACCCGCCGCGTCGTCGTACGTCGCTCCCACCTGGTTGACGCCGCGCTCGGCGACGTACCCGCCGAGCGCCGGCGGCTGCACCACCAGCCCGATCACGACCGGGATCAGCAGCGCCCACGCCGCCCGGGTGGTGGGGTGGCGCTCCTCCGAGGGCCACAGCACCACGGTGAACGCCAGCGCGACGAGCAGCAGCCCGCTCGCCACCAGCGGCCACCGCATCCACTCGTTGACGTAGCGGAGGTACTCATCGGTCCAACCGACCCGCAGCGCGAGCCCACCGATCGCGGTGAGGACGAGGGCCTGGACGGTGCGGTTCACAGCAGCACCCACCCGACGAGACTGGCCACGGTGGCGGCGAGCACCACCACGAGCGGGACGAACTGGGTGGCGAACCGTCGTCCCCACTGCCCGGCCTCCATGGCGGCGAGCTTGACGTCCATCGCCGGCCCGACGACGAGGAAGACGAGCTTGGCGGTGTCGGAGAAGGCGGTGAGGCTCACCGCGATGAACGCGTCGGCCTCGGAGCAGAGCGCGACCACGAAGGCGAACGCCGCGAGCACCACGACCGAGAGCAGGAACTGTCCGGCGACGGTCTCGACGATGCCCACCGGCACCAGCACGTTGACGGAGGCCGCGATCAGCGCGCCGATCACCAGGAACCCCGCGGCGGGCAGGAAGTCGTGCCAGGCCGCGCCGAGGAACGTGCCCAGCCGGGTGTCGCTGTCGTGGTGCCCGCCCGGACGCCCCATCCGCGGCATCCGCAGCGACGGCCACCGCTGCGCAGCCAGCACGTAGATCCAGCCCACGATCACCGCGACCAGCATCGACGCGACGAACCGGGCGACCACCATGTCGGTGCGGCCCTGGAAGGCGACGGCCGTCGACACGATCACCGCCGGGTTGACGGCCGGCGCCGCCAGCAGGAAGGTCAGGGCCACCGCGGTGGGGACGCCACGCCGCGCGAGCCCGGAGGCGACGGGCACGGCGGCGCACTCACAGGTGGGCAGCCCGATGCCCGCCACACCGGCGACGGGGACCGCGAGCGCCGGGTGCCGGGGCAGCATCCGCGCGACGAGCCGCTCGGACAGGAACGCCGAGATCAGGCCGGAGAGCAGCACGCCGAGCACCAGGAACGGGATCGACTGCACGACGATCGCGAAGAAGACCGTCGCCCAGGTCTGCAACGCCGGCGAGTCGAGACGCGGGCCGAGCCAACGCGCCAGCGGGACGGCCGCGACCAGCACGGCCAGGAACGCGACGACCTGCGGGTCGATCCGGCGACGCGGCGGTGCCTGGGTCGGGGTGGTCATGGTGGCCGCACTCTAGACGTGATCTGCAGCGTGGTCGTGGTCCTGCTCGGCGTGGTCGGCGGCGTCGGCCGGCGCAGCGACGGCCGCCGCGAGGGCGGTCGTGAGCGGCACCGCCAGCACCAGCCCGACCGACGTGGTGAGGGTCAGCACGATCTCCTGGGCGAGCTGCTCGGTCGAGAGCAGCCGCAGCAGCGGCTGGGCGTAGATCTGCAGCAGCATCAGCACGAAGAGCGCCGTACCGACGTAGGCGAAGACGATCGTGTAGATCGTGGAGGCGATGTGGTCACGGCCGATCCGCATCGCCCGGGCGAAGATCTCGCGACGGCTGGCCACCGGCGACGCGGCGCGCAGCTCCCACACCGCCGACGCCTGGGTGATCGTGACGTCGTTGAGCACACCGAGCCCCGCGATCACCAGCGCGCAGCCGAGCAGCGACTGGAAGTCCAGGTCGGTGGCGAAGGCGCCGAGCAGCGACCCGGTCTCGTCGGAGATGCCGGTGAGTCGGGCGTCCGCGATCGCGACCACCCCGATCCCGGCGGTCACCAGGATGCCGAGCACCGTGCCCACGAGCGCCGTACTGGTGCGCATCGAGAACCCGTGGGTGGTGTAGAGCACCACGAACATGATCGCCGAGGCGCCGACCAGGGCGACGCCGACGCCGGGCGCTCCGTCGAGCAGCGCGGGCAGGATGAACCACCACACCACGGCCCCGCCGAACGCCAGGCCGACGAGCGCGAACAGACCGCGCCAGCGCGCGATGCCGATCACCACCACCACGAAGAGCAGCAGCAGCCAGACCAGCGTGGTGTCGCGGTCGGTGGCGAAGTAGGAGTACGTCGTCCCCTCCTCGCCGTCGGCCGACGGCGGCCGGAACAGCTCGACGGTGTCGCCCGCCGTGAGCCCGGAGTCGAGCACCTCGGGCGGTACGCCGACCTCCACGACCGCGTCCGCGCCGCCGACGTCCACCCGGATCCGGCCGCATCCCTCGGCCCCCTGGGCGTCCTCCGGGCACGGCTCCCCGACCTCGACGACCTCGCCGCTGACGAACGACGACCCGGCGACGGCGTAGGACGTGGTGCTCTCGCCCTGCTCGGCGATGTCGGCCGCCGGGTCGCCCGCGGGCCACCACACGACGAGGCCGACCACCGTGACCACGGCGACCAGGCCCAGCGCGGCCAGCAGCGTCACCTGCTCGGTGCGGCCGACGCGTACCTCGTCGTCGAGGTCACCGGCCCGGTGACTGTGCCCGTGTCCCACGGTGACTCCTCCCGTCGTGTGGTGCGCGGGTCATTCTCGCCGGTGGTGGGCGGAGTGCCGCATCCGCACCTGGCACGATGCCCGGGTGAGCACGACCTTCGACTGCGAGATCCAGGTGCGGCTGCGCGACATCAACCTCGGCGGCCACGTCGACAGCGTCGAGGCGATCCGGGTGATCGACGAGGCGCGGCTGCTCTTCCTGCGGTTCGCCGACCTGGAGCACCCCGAGGCAGCGCCCCACCGAGCGGGGGGCGGACTCCTGGCACCGGCCCCGCCCGGGGTGACCGAGCTGGTCGGCTCGCAGCGGGTCGACTACCACGCCGAGATGCGGTTCGCGGCGTTCCAGCCGTTCCTCGCCCGGCTCTGGGTGCCGCGGGTCGGCCGGTCGAGCTTCATCGTCGCGACCGAGCTGCGGGTCGCGGCCGACCACCCGCCGGCGCTCGTCGCCGAGACCACGGTCGTGTGCTGGGACCAGGCCGCCGAGGTCTCCTGGCCGATCGACGACGAGATCCGCGGCCACCTCGAGCGGTACGCCGGGCCGCCGGCCGCGCTGCGGGAGCGGCCCGCCGGCTGAGCGCAGGCTCCGGAACGGCTCAGCCGGCCGGCTCGTCGAGCCGGCCGAGGATCGTCGTACAGAACGACCCGAGCGCGCGCACCTGCTCGGCGTCGAGGCCGTCGAAGAAGAACCGCTGCACCAGCTCGACGTGGCCGGGCGCGGCGGCCTCGAGCACGGCGAGACCCTCGGGGGTCAGCTCGACGTGTGCGCCGCGACGGTCCTCGGGACACTCGGTGCGGGTGACGAGGCCGCGGCCGACCATCCGGCTGATCTGCTTGGAGAGGCGGCTCTTCTCCCACTGCAGCGCGTCGGTGAGCTCGAACATCCGCAGCCGATGCTCGGGAACGTCGGTGAGCGCGACGAGGACCTCGTAGTCTGCGAGGGAGAGGCCGCTCCCGGCCTGCAGGTCGTGGCCGAGCCGGGCGGAGAGCTTCGCGTTGACGTCGAGCCAGGCGCGCCACGTGCGCTGCTGGTCATCGTCGAGCCACCGGGTCATGGCATCATCCTACCCGGTTTGGTTGACATATCCACTAAATCGCCGAAATAATGGTTGACATAGCAACTACCTTCGGAGCGAGGGAGAGCGACATGCCGGACGTCGACCTGGACCAGCTGGCTGCGGACCGCGACCGGATCCGCCGGGAGTACGTCGCCGACGAGCGCCCGGAGAGCAGCGCCCGCGGCATCCACCACACCGCCCTGATCAGCTCCGACGTGCGTCGTACGGTCGACTTCTTCCAGGGCGTGCTGGAGTTCCCCCTCACCGAGATCGTCGAGAACCGCGACTACCCCGGCTCCAGCCACTTCTTCTTCGACGTCGGCGCCGGCAACCTGCTCGCCTACTTCGACCTGCCCGGCCTCGACCTCGGGGAGTACGCCGAGGTCCTCGGCGGGCTGCACCACCTCGCCGTCTCCGTCACCCCGGAGCAGTGGGAGCACCTGCGCGGCCGGCTCGACGCGGCCGGCGTCGACTACCTGGTCGAGTCGACGACCTCGATCTACTTCCGCGGGCCCGACGGCGAGCGGCTCGAGCTGCTCGCCGACCCGCTCGGCGAGATGTACGGCACGGCCGTCCTCTGACGCAGGTGTCCGGCGCCCCGCTCAGCCGACCGACCAGAGAACGGCCACCGCCGCCAGCGAGCCGACGACCGCTGCGCCGTAGCAGAGCACGGCGACCAGCCGCTGCCGCTTGATCAGCAGACCGTCGTACAACGCGTAGCGGAACCGATGCGCGCTGTGCACGAGCAGCAGGACGACGGCCCCGAGCAGGACGACGAAGGTCACCGGATGCCCGAGGACGGCCACGAGGTGGTCGTGCTCGGGCGGCGAGACCCACCCGAGCGGGAAGACCAGTGCCGACAGCACGGCCACCACGGGCAGCAGCACCGCGGCGACCACGCCGCCGCCACTGAACAGCAGCCACACGATCGGCTCGACCCTCCGCGCGGTCATCACGTCACCAGCCAGAGCACGAAGCCCGAGACCAGGAGCATGCCGGCGTACTGCGACACGATCACCAGCCACGCCGGCACCCGGCGCGACCCGAGCCGCACCACCATCGCCTGCGGTGTGAGGTTGAACCAGGTCACCATGTGCAGCAGCACGAAGCCGAGCGCGACGACGTTGAGCACGACCACCCACGGCGTGGCGGCCCAGTCGAGGAAGTCGTCGTACGCCGCCGCCCCGCGCCCGACGGCGGCGACGAGCAGCAGCAGGAACACCACGAACCAGGCCACGAAGACGCTGCTCAGCTCGCGCATCACGAACACGAAGTGGCGTCGCTTCCGGACCCACCACCAGATCGAGACCCGCGGTCGGTAGACCCGCACCTGTGTCATGACGCGCCCCGCGGCAGCAGGAAGGCCTTCACCGACTCGGTCGCGGCCTTCAGCTTGTAGCGCTGGATCGCGGCGGCCGGGTCGACGTGCTTCGGACAGACCCGGGTGCAGTCACCGACGAAGGTGCAGCCCCACACCCCCTCGTGCTCGATGAGCACGTCGAGCCGCTCGCGTGCGCCGTGGTCGCGCGAGTCCAGGTCGTACCTCTCGGCGAGCGCGATCGCGGCCGGACCGGTGAACGTGGGGTCGAGCCCGTACACGGGGCAGGCCGCGTAGCAGAGCATGCAGTTGATGCACATGCTGAACTGCCGGTAGGCGTCCAGCTCGTCGGGCGTCTGCAGATACTCGCCGTCGATCTCGGTGACGTCGTCGTCCCGGATGATCCACGGCTTGACCGTCGGCAGCTTCGCCATGAAGTCCTCGATGTCGACCACCAGATCGCGGACGACCGGGAAGTTGGCCATCGGCTCGACCCGCACCGGACCCGGCGCGTGATCGATCAGGAACGATCCGCAGGTCAGCTCGGGCTCTCCGTCGACGTTCATCCCACAGCTCCCGCAGATCCCCATCCGACAGGACCATCGGAACGCCAAGGTGGGGTCGACCTGGTTCTTGACGTGGTTGAGGCCGTCGAGCACGGTCCACTCGTCCCGCAACGGCACGTCGTACTCCTGCCAGTGCGGCTCGTCGTCTCCATCCGGCCGGTACCTCGCCACCCGGAGCGTGATGCTTGCAGCCATCGACTACCTCCCGTAGACCCGTTCACCCGGCGGCCACCGGGTGATCGTCACCGGCCGTCGCTCCACGCGTGGGGCCCGGTCGGACTCGCGCTGCACCAGCAGGTGACAGAGGAAGCGCTCGTCGTCGCGCGCCGCGACGTCGGTGCGCTGATGGGCGCCGCGGGACTCCTCGCGAGCGATACCGGCAGCGAGGATGCACTCCGCCACGTCGAGCATGTTGGCCAGCTCCAACGCCGCGACCCGCTCGGTGTTGAACGATCGGGCGGTGTCGGTCACGCCGACCTTGGAGGACCGCTCCTGCAGCTCTGCGATGGTGTCGGCGCCGGCGACCAGGTCGGCTCCGTTCCGGTAGATGCCGGCCGTGGACTCCATCGTCGCCTGGAGCCGGTCGCGGACCTCCGGGACTCGCTCGCTGCCGTCCCGCTCCCACAGGCCCTCGACCCGGCGCACCTCGTCGGCGGCCTGGGCGCGGATCACGGCGGGAGGCCCGCTGGCGGCCGCCGCGTACGCGGCGGCCGAACGGCCGACGCGCGCTCCGAAGACCAGACACTCCGGCAGCGAGTTGGAGCCCAGCCGGTTGGCGCCGTTGATGCTCACGCAGGCGGTCTCCCCCGCGGCGAACAGCCCCGCGACCGGGGTCGCACCATGGATGTCCGTGTCGACGCCGCCCATCATGTAGTGCACCACCGGCCGCACCGGCACCAGATCCACGACGGGGTCGATGCGCTCGTACCGCAGACACAGCTCCCGCACGAACGGCAGCTTCGCGTCGATCAGCTCGGCGCCGAGATGGCGCAGGTCGAGATGCACGACCGGGCCGTACGGCGAGTCGCTGGTCCGGCCCTTCTCGACCTCGTGCTCGAACGCCTGCGACAGCCGGTCGCGCGGACCGAGCTCCATGCTGCGCAGCACGGGCTCGGCCGTGGGGGTGCCGAGGTCGTAGTCCTGCAGGTAGCGATCACCGTCCTTGTTGAGCAGCCAGCCACCTTCGGCACGCGCCGCCTCGGTGATCAGGATCCCCGTGAACGGCAACCCCGTGGGGTGGTACTGCACGAACTCCATGTCCTTCAACGGCGCGCCCGCACGGTAGGCGAGCGCCATCCCGTCGCCGGTGTTGATGGCGGCGTTGGTGGTGAACCGGAAGACCTTGCCACAGCCGCCGGTGCAGAGGATGACGGCCTTCGCCGCGATGGCGCGAATCCGGCCGGTGCTCAGCTCGATCGCCACCACACCGTGCACCCGGCCGTCGTCCACGAGCAGCCTGGTCACGAACCATTCGTCGTACCGGGTGACCTCGCCGTACCGCAGCGACGTCTGGAAGAGCGTGTGCAACAGGTGGAAGCCGGTCTTGTCCGCGGCGAACCAGGTCCGCTTCCGCTTCATGCCGCCGAACGCGCGCACCGCGATGCGTCCGTCCGACTGCCGGCTCCACGGGCAGCCCCAGTGCTCGAGCTGCAGCAGCTCACGCGGCGCCTCCTCGACGAATGCCTCGACCGCGTCCTGATCGGCCAGCCAGTCGCTGCCCGACACCGTGTCGTAGCAGTGCTCGTCGAGGGTGTCCTCCTCGGCGATCACGCCGGCCGCGCCGCCCTCCGCGGACACCGTGTGGCTGCGCATCGGATAGACCTTGGAGACCACGGCCACGTCGAGCCGGGGCTCGGCCTCGGCGATCCCGATCGCCGCGCGCAGTCCGGCGCCGCCGCCCCCGACGATGAGC
This sequence comes from uncultured Nocardioides sp., assembly GCA_964544855.1. Classification (GTDB taxonomy): domain Bacteria; phylum Actinomycetota; class Actinomycetes; order Propionibacteriales; family Nocardioidaceae; genus Nocardioides. The sequence goes on along the minus strand of CAZJDU010000026.1, from coordinate 6,808 downwards.
ACGTCGTGGGCGGCGACGGGTTCGCCGTCACTCACCGCGCAGCTCCTCGTCGGTCAGCACTCTGCCGCTGTGGTGCACCACCATCAGGTGCACGCTGCCGTCGTGGAACTCCTCCTTGCTGGTGCGACAACCGCAGGAGAAGCGCACGTCGTCGGTGACCAGTCCCTGCCGATCCTCGGTCCGGAACTCCTCGCCGCCGTACTCACCCCCGCACGGTGCGGGTCGGGCGTCGAAAGCGACTGGCGACAGCTGTCATGGCCCACCTCCTCGATGGCACGGATCCCCGAGACGGCTTCTTCCAGAATCCTCCTCGCGGCACCGATTGTGAAGGCCTGTGCCACAGGGGGCAGGCGTGTCCTAAGGTCCGGGTATGGCCCACCCTCAGCCTCGATCCCACGTGTCCGGCATCCCGGCGTACGTGCCCGGCCGACCGCCGGCCGCCCGTCCCGGTCTCACCACCTACAAGCTCTCGTCCAACGAGAACCCCTACCCCCCGCTGCCCGGCGTACTGAAGGTCGCCGCCGCGGCGGTGGAGCGGATGCATCGCTACCCCGACATGGGCAACACCGCCCTGTACGACGCCCTCGCGGACCGGCTCGGGGTGCAGGTCGGCCACCTCGCGGCGAGCACCGGGTCGGTGGCGCTGGTCTACGACCTGCTCGCCGCCTTCTGCGACCCCGGCGACGAGGTCGTCTACGCCTGGCGGTCGTTCGAGGCCTACCCGATCGCGGTGATGGCGGCGGGCGCCACCTCGGTGCAGGTGCCGGTCACCGCCGACGGCCGCCACGACCTCGCCGCGATGGCCGCGGCGGTCACCGAGCGCACCAAGGTGCTGATCGTCTGCACCCCCAACAACCCGACCGGCCCGGCGGTCACCCAGACCGAGCTCGACGAGCTGCTCGCCGCCGTACCGTCGCGGGTGCTGGTCGTCGTCGACGAGGCCTACCGCGAGTTCGTCCGGCTCGACGACCCGATCGACGGGCTGGCGACCTACCGGATGCACCCCAACGTGGTGCTGCTGCGCACCTTCTCCAAGGCCTACGGCCTGGCCGGCCTGCGGGTCGGGTACGCCGTCGCCGCCGACCCGATCGCCACCGCGCTGCGAGCCGTCGGGCTGCCCTTCGGCGTCAACGCGATCGCCCAGGCCGCCGCGGTCGCCTCGCTGGACGCGGAGAGCGCGCTGCTGGAGCGGGTCGAGGCCCTGGTCGACGAGCGCACCCGGGTGTACGACGGTCTGCGGCTCTCCGGCTGGGACGTCCCGGTCCCCCAGGGCAACTTCGTCTGGCTCGAGCTCGGCGAGCGCACCACGGAGTTCGCCGCCGCCGCTGAGGCCCTCGGCATCTCGGTCCGGCCCTTCGCCGGCGAGGGCTGCCGGGTGAGTGTCGCCGAGACCGAGGCCAACGACCGGCTGCTGGAGCTGGCCGGGTCCTGGACGTAGGAGGCGCGCTCAGCGGCAGCGGTGGCTGCCGTGGTGCCGAGGCTCGGCCGCCGGGCGGCCGTCGCGCCTCAACCACCGTGGCGGAGCCACGACCGGAGTCCGCCACCCACCCGTCGCACCAGCGCGAGCGGCCGGTTGTCGAGCACGTCGAGCAGCCCGTCGACCATCGGCCAGCGGAGCCGGCCACCTGACATCACCGCAGCGGCCCGCAGCGGCAGCTCGTCGATGGCGCGCTCCATCATCCGCCGGGTCGCGGGGTCGGCCGTGCTGTCCGCGTCGACCGGGGAGGCCCGCAACACCCCGGCGCGTAGCAGCCGCCCGACGGGGTGGGCGGCGAGCTCGCCCAGCGTGCTGTCGCGCGTGAACGGCCGGACCGGACGAGGGGCCGGCACCGGTCGGCCGAGCCGCTGCTCCCACTCGCCGTCGGTCACACTCACCGGCGGCGTGTCCGCGGGCTCCCGGGCCGAGGTGACCCCGCCCGTGACCCGCACCGGCAGCGCGGCGACCTCGTCGACGCTCGACCGGGCCACGACCACGTCGTACTCCCCCGACGGCGTGCACCACGCGCCGCGGTCGGCGTCGTAGTAGGAGAACGCGCGCGGCGCCAGCGGCACCGACACCGTGCGTGACTCCCCGCGATCGAGCTCGACGCGGGCGAACCCCGCGAGCTCGAGGGCGGGTCGCAGCACCACCCCGGTCCGGTCGCGGAGATAGACCTGGATGACGTCGCTGCCGCGCCGCTCGCCGGTGTTGCGCACCCGGAGCGACACCGTCGGGGCCTCGCCCCCTCCAGCGGGGCCCTCGTCGCGGTCGACGGAGATCTCGTCCCAGGCGAACGTCGTGTAGCCGAGCCCGTGACCGAAGCCGAAGTGCGGCGCGACGCCGGCGGTGACCAGGTGCCGATAGCCGACGAAGAGGCCTTCGCGGTGCTCGACGCGGTGCGGCTCACCGGGGAACCACGCGTCGGCGGCGAGGTCGGCCAGCCGGTGCGGCCACGACTCGGCGAGCCGCCCGCAGGGCTCGGCGTCGCCGAGGAGCACGTCGGCCAGGGCGCTGCCCCCGGCCTGCCCGCCGAGATGGCACGCCAGCACGGCGGCGACGTCGTCGGCCCACGGCAGCTCGACCACCCCGCCGCCGCAGACCGCGACGACGGTGCGCGGGTTGGCGGCGGCCACGGCCCGCACCAGGTCGTCGTGCTGCGCCGGCAGCGCGATGTGGTCACGGTCGAAGCCCTCGCTCTCCCAGGCCGCGGGCAGTCCGACGACCACGACGGCGACCTCGGCGTCCCGTGCGGCGGCCACGGCCTGCTCGATGGCGACCGGGTCCGGGGCCGCGGTCTGCGGGTCGTACCCCGGCCGATGGACGTACGACGTCCCGCGCCGGTCGAGATCGCCGAGCAGCGTGTCGACCCGGGTCGGCGTCACCCGCGAGCTGCCCGCGCCCTGGTAGCGCGGGTCCTCCGCGAAGCCGCCGATCACGGCGAGGCGGGTGTCGTCGGCCAGCGGCAGTGCTCCGTCGTTGGTCAGCAGCACGGTGCCGGCCGCGGCGGCGCGGCGGGCCAGGAGGTGGTGCTCATCGTGAGCCGGGTCGGCCGGTCTCGGCACGTCGGCCGAGCGTCGTAGGAGCTCGACGACGCGGCCGGCGCTGCGGGTCAGGTCGGCCTCGTCCAGCCGCCCGTCGGCGAGCGCGTCCCTCAGCACGCCGTCGTTGATCCCGCGGCTCCCGGGCATCTCGAGATCCATCCCGGCCCGCACCGCGGCGACCCGGTCGCCGGTGGCGCCCCAGTCGCTCACGACGAGACCGTCGAAGCCCCACTCGTCGCGCAGGATGCCGGTCAGCAGCTCGGCGTGCTCGGTGCAGGCGGTGCCGTTGACGGAGTTGTACGCCGCCATCACCGCCCACGGCCGCGCCTCACGCACGGCGTGCTCGAAGCCGGTCAGGTAGAGCTCGCGCAGCGTCCGCTCGTCGACCTGCGCGTCCACGACGAACCGGTGGGACTCCTGGTTGTTCACCGCGAAGTGCTTGAGGCACGCGCCGACGCCCGCCGACTGGATGCCCTGCACCATCCCGGCCGCGAGCCGCCCGCTGAGCAGCGGGTCCTCGGAGAAGTACTCGAAGTTGCGGCCGCACCGCGGGTGTCGCTTGAGGTTGAGGCCCGGGCCGAGCACCAGCCCGACCCCGAGCGCCGCGGCCTCGCGGCCGATCGCGGCCCCGACGTCGGCGAGCAGCGACTCGTCCCAGCTGCTGGCGAGCGCCGCCGCGGTGGGGAAGCAGGTCGCCGGCTCACTGCTGGTCAGCCCGAGATGGTCGTCCCGCCCGGACTGTCGTCGTACGCCGTGGGGCCCGTCGGTCAGGACGGCGGCCGGCAGGTCCTGCTCGGGGACCGGCGCGGTCGTCCAGAACCCGTCCCCCGACAGCAGCCGGATCCGCCGGCCCCGGTCGAGCGCGCCCTGGCTGTCGTGCTGCGTCTCCGACACGCGCGCGGACCATCCTTCCGACCGGGACCCGTCGCCGTCACGCTACCCCCGCAGGAATGTGATAACCCCCCAGGGGGTTGTGCTACGGTGACACCCATAACCCCCTAGGGGGATACGACTCAGGGCCGGACGGCCCGGAGAGAGGAGCCATGCGCGAGATCACCACCGACCAGTTCGCCGACGTGCTCGCCGGCACCACGACCGTGGTCGACGTGCGCGAGCGTGAGGAGTACGTCGCCGGCCACATCCCCGGCGCGGTCAACATCCCGATGGGGCAGCTGATGACGCGCGCCGACGAGCTCGAGCGCGACGCCCCCGTCTACCTCGTCTGTGCGACCGGCAACCGCTCCGGGGCGATGGCCGACGTGCTCACCGGTGCCGGCTTCGACGCCGTCAACGTCACCGGCGGCACGGTGGCCTGGCAGCGGTCCGGCCGGCCGACCGCGGCGGGCCGCGAGCCGGGGGCGGCCGACCGCGAGCCGACGCGGCTGACGATCCGGACCATCGAGACACCCTCGCTCGGCGACCGCAGCTACCTCGTCCACGACGGCGAGGTCGCCCTCGTGGTCGACCCGCAGCGTGACATCGACCGGGTCCTCGCCCTGCTCGACGCCGAGGACGTCCGGCTCACCCACGTCTTCGAGACCCACATCCACAACGACTACGTCACCGGCGGCCTCGCCCTCGCCGCGGAGACCGGTGCGGCCTACCTCGTCAACGCGGCCGACGACGTCGCCTACGAGCGCACGCCGATCTCCGACGGCGACATGATCGAGGTCGGCTCCCGGATGCGCGTGCGCGCGATCGCCACCCCGGGCCACACCTTCACCCACCTTTCCTACGCGCTCTCCGACGGCGCGCGGGACGACGCGGCCGTCGCGGTCTTCACCGGCGGCTCACTGCTCTACGGCGCCACCGGGCGGCCCGACCTGCTCGGCGAGGCACACACCCACGACCTGGTGCGGCACCAGCACGCCTCCGCCCACAAGCTGGCGGCGACGCTGCCGGACGAGACCGAGGTGATGCCGACCCACGGCTTCGGCTCGTTCTGCTCGGCCACCCAGTCGGAGGCGTCGGCCTCGACCATCGGCGACGAGCGCGTCGCCAACCCGGTGCTCACCCAGGACGAGGAGACCTACGTCCGCGAGCTCCTGGCCGGGCTCGCCGCATATCCGGCGTACTACGCCCACATGGGCCCGGCCAACGCCGCCGGTCCCAGCGCCCCCGACCTGTCCCCGCCGTCGCTGGCCGACGCCGACGAGCTGCGGCGCCGCATCGAGGCCGGCGAGTGGGTGGTCGACCTGCGCCAGCGGACGGCCTTCGCCGCCGGACACGCGCCGGGCACGCTCAACTTCGGGCTGGACGGCGCGATGTCGACCTACCTCGGCTGGCTGATCGAGTGGGGCACCCCGGTGACCCTGCTCGGCGAGACGGCCGAGGACGTCGCCGAGGCGCAGCGCGAGCTGGTCCGGATCGGCATCGACCGGCCGGCGGCGCACGCGACCGGCGGCCCGGAGCAGTGGGCGCTCGGCGAGCTGGGTTCCTTCCCCACGGCGACGTTCGCCGACCTGGCGCAGGTGCGTCACCACCGCGAGGTCGTGGTGCTCGACGTCCGGCGCGAGGACGAGTACGTCGAGAGCGCGATCGATGGCTCGCTCAACATCCCGATCCACGAGCTGCCGCGTCGGCTCGCCGAGGTGCCGCCGGGCGAGGTGTGGGTGCACTGTGCCGCCGGCTACCGTGCCAGCGTCGCGGCGTCGTTCCTGGCGGCTGCCGGTCACCGGCTGGTCGCCGTCGACGACGAGTACGACAACGCCGGCGTCGCCGGGCTCCCGCTGATCCGCCCCGCCGCGTGACCGTGGGGGCGCTCGTCCTCGCCGTCGCCGCCGGTGTCCTCATCGGGGTGAGCCTCGGCGCGCTCGGCGGGGGCGGGTCGATCCTCGCCGTGCCCGTGCTGGTCTACCTCGTGGGCGAGTCGGCGGCGGCAGCCACCACCGGGTCGCTGGTGATCGTCGCGGCCACCTCGGTGGTCGGCGCCGTGGCGGCCCACCGCGCCGGACATGTGCTGCTCGGCCGCGGTGTGGTCTTCGGCGCCGTCGGGATCGGCGGCGCGGTGATCGGCGCCCGGGCCTCCGCGTGGGTGCCGGACGACGTGCTGCTCGCGAGCTTCGCGGCGCTGATGCTGGTCGTCGCCGGGCTCACCGGGTGGCGCCAGCTGCGACGTCGGCACCAGCCCGCCGAGGCGGAGCCGGCCGGCCCGGCGCCGGAGGAGCCGATCATCACCGTGCGGCCGACGGTGACGTGCGCCTGCCGGCGGGCAGCGCTGGTGCTGGTCACCGCGACGGCGGTCGGGCTGCTGACCGGGTTCCTGGGCGTGGGCGGCGGGTTCCTCGTCGTGCCGGCGCTGCTCCTGGCGCTCGCGCTGCCGATGCGATACGCCGTCGGCACCTCGCTCGTGGTCATCTCGATCACCAGCGTCGCGGCCCTGGTCACCCGGGCGGGGGTCGGCGTGACCCCCGACTGGACACCCGTCCTGGTGCTGACCATCGTGGCGGCCGTGGCCGCGCTGGCCGGCGTACGCCTCGCGACCCGCGTCGGCACCGACCGGCTGCAGGCCGCCTTCACCGTCCTGGTCGCCGGCGTGGCGCTCGCCACCGGCGCCACCGTCGTCCCCTCACTCGTCTGATCCGTCCCTGTCCATCCCCACCCGGGCCGACCGGCCCATCCACCGAAGGAGAGCAGCATGTGCCGACCGACCACCTGCAAGACCTGCCGCAAGACCACCTGGGCCGGCTGTGGCCAGCACGTCGCCCAGGTCCGCGCCGCCGTCCCCGCCGACCAGTGGTGCTCGGGCCACGCCGCCGAGGAGGGCTCCGCAGGCTGGCTCGGGCGG
>CAZJDU010000025.1:0-36131 GCA_964544855.1 uncultured Nocardioides sp. | reverse complement strand
CCGACCGGCTCCCCAACGGCGACCTCAGATTCCACCGGAGGACGTAGGAGCCGACCGTCGGCGCGGCGAAGGCTTCGATCCAGGGCTCCTCAGCCGTTCAGCGCCGTTCGCAGGGTGGCTGAGGAGATGTTCGCGCCGCAGCTCACCGCGACGATGGTGCGTCCGGGGTCTGCGTGCCCGGTCCGGATCGCCGCGGCGATGGCGGTGGCAGCCGCACCCTCGATCAGCTCGTGCTCAGTATCGATGACGCGCTCGAGCGCTCGATACACCTCGTCCTCGCTGACAAGAACCCACTCGTCGACGAGCTCCTGACACAACGGCAAGGTGATCGTCTGCGGCTCGATGCCTCCGGCGGTGCCGTCGCTGATCGTCGGGAGTGCGTCGATGTCGACGATCCGGCCCGCGGCGACGGACGCTGCCATGGCGGCGTCGTTCGCCGGCGAGGCACCGATGATCGAGACGTGCGGCATCGCCGCCTTGATGGTCGCGGCGACGCCGGAGATCAGCCCTCCCCCACCGACCGCGACCACGACGGCATCGAGACGGCGATCACCGATCTGCGCGAGGATCTCCCGGCCGACGGTGCCCTGACCGGCGATCACGGCCGGGTCGTTGTAGGGGCTGACATAGGTCAGACCCAGCTCGTCGGCCATCGCGCGTGCCAGGTCCTCGGTCTCACCCGCCTCACGACCGAGGGTCCGGACGTCGACGTCGTAGCGCGCGAGCGCAGCCACCTTGGCCCCCGACGCGTTCTCGGGGACGCAGATGATGCCGCTCCCGCCGAGCGACCGCAGAGCCTGTGCGACGCCGAGCCCGTGGTTGCCGGTGGACGCGGTGACGATGCCGCGTTCTCGCTCAGCGTCGCTGAGCGAGAGGACCTTCGCGAGCGCTCCGCGCAGCTTGAACGATCCCGTGCGCTGCCGGTGCTCGCTCTTGACCAGCAGCGTCGAGCTGACGCTGTCGCCGATCGCGGCCCACTCCGCCAGCGGAGTGCGGACGGCGTGCACGCCGATCGCCTCGGCGATGCGTGACGTGGCGTCCGCGGTGTCGCGGGCCAGGCGCGAGAGCTCGTTCATGGCGACTCCTGAGATCGGGTGGGGCTCCACGACGGCGTCGTGGAGATCAGTCGAACACCGACCAGCAGAGGTCGTTGCGCAGCCGCTGATCGTCGAGCACGAGCTCGCGGATCGCCTCCGGGAGCTGGTCCCGCTGCCACTGGCACTCGCGCCGGCGCACCGTCTCGGCCTCGCCTGGCGGCACCGCGGCGCACGTCGCCTTGATCGCGTAGGCCGCCGCCCCGAGATCATGGGCGGCGACATGCGGGACGGCGCCGGCCTGACCGGCGGCGTAGGCCGCATGCCGTGCCGCTCCCCGCTTGTCCCGTGCCGCTCCCATGGCGTGACCACCCGCGGCACGGGACTCCGTCATCGTGACCTCACCGCGGACCCAGGCCCGGGCGTGCTCGATGGCCGCACGAGGCCGTGCGTCCCCCGGATGGGCCGACTCGAAGAGATCCAGCACGTGCTCGGCGCAGGACGCGGCCCACAGCGCGAGCAGATGGTGATCGGCGTCGGTCAGCGTGCCACCGCGACGGATGGTGACGAGGCGGGGGTCGCGCACCTTCGAGAGGATCATGCCGGGCACCGGGTCGACGACGAGGTCGTGCGCCTCAGCCGCCGACGTACTCGGCCAGGTGCTGGCCCGTCAGCGTCGAGGCGTCCGCGACGAGGTCAGCGGGCGTGCCCTCGAAGACGACGCGGCCGCCGTCGTGCCCCGCCCCCGGACCCAGGTCGATGATCCAGTCCGCGTGCGCCATCACGGCCTGGTGATGCTCGATCACGATGACCGACTTCCCCGAGTCGACCAGCCGGTCGAGCAGGCCGAGCAGCTGTTCGACGTCGGCGAGGTGCAGCCCCGTCGTGGGTTCGTCCAGGATGTAGACCCCGCCCTTCTCGCCCATCCGGGTGGCCAGCTTGAGCCGCTGCCGCTCACCGCCGGACAGGGTGGTCAGCGGCTGCCCGATCTTGAGATAGCCCAGCCCGACGTCCTCGAGCCGCGCGAGGATCTTCGCGGCCGCGGCGACCTTGGACCCGTCACCGGTGAGGAACGCGTGCGCCTCGGCCACCGACATCGCGAGCACCTCGCTGATGTCCCGGCCGCCGAGCCGGTACTCGAGCACCTCGGCCTGGAACCGCTTGCCGTCGCACTCCTCACAGGTCGACTCGACGGTCTCCATGACGGCGAGCTCGGTGTAGATGACGCCAGCGCCCTTGCAGGCCGAGCAGGCGCCGTCGGAGTTGGCACTGAACAGACCCGGCTTGACGCCGTTCTCCTTGGCGAAGGCCTTGCGGATCGGGTCCAGCAGTCCGGTGTACGTCGCGGGGTTGCTCCGCCGTGAGCCCTTGATCGCACTCTGGTCGATCGACACCACGCCCTCGCGGCCGGCGACCGAGCCGTCGATCAGCGAGCTCTTGCCCGATCCCGCGACACCGGTGAGCACGCACAGCACTCCGAGCGGCACGTCCACGTCGACATCGCGCAGGTTGTTGGTCGCGGCCCCCCGGACCTCCAGGGCACCGGTCGCCTGCCTGACCTCCGGCTTGAGCCGGGCGCGGTCGTCCAGGTGGCGACCGGTCACCGTCTCGCTGGCCCGCAACCCGTCGAGCCGTCCCTCGAAGCAGATCGTGCCGCCGTCGGACCCGGCGCCCGGGCCGAGGTCGACGACGTGGTCGGCGATCGCGATGGTCTCCGGCTTGTGCTCGACGACGAGCACCGTGTTGCCCTTGTCGCGCAGCTGGAGCAGCAGGTCGTTCATCCGCTGGATGTCGTGCGGGTGCAGCCCGATCGTCGGCTCGTCGAAGACGTAGGTGACGTCGGTGAGGGACGAGCCGAGGTGCCGGATCATCTTGGTCCGCTGGGCTTCACCGCCCGACAGCGACCCGGAGGGCCGGTCGAGCGAGAGATAGCCCAGGCCGATGGCGACGAACGAGTCGAGGGTCTCCCCCAGCGTCGTCAGCAGGGGCGCCACCGACGGCTCGTCGAGGTCGCGCACCCACGCGGCGAGGTCGGTGATCTGCATCGCGCACAGGTCGGCGATGTTGGCGCCGTTGATCTTCGACGACCGGGCGCCCTCGCTCAGCCGGGTGCCGGCGCACTCCGGACAGGTGTCGAAGGTGATCGCCCTGTCGACGAACGCCCGGATGTGCGGCTGCATCGCCTCCCGGTCCTTGGCGAGCATCGACTTCTGGATCTTCGGGATCAGCCCCTCGAACGTCACGTTGACGCCCTCGACCTTGATCCGGGTCGGCTCCTTGTGCAGGAGCGCGTCGAGCTCCTTCTTCGTGAACGTCGCGATCGGCTTGTCCGGGTCGAAGAAACCGCAGCCGCGGAAGATCCGGCCGTACCAGCCGTCCATGCTGTAGCCCGGGATCGTCAGCGCGCCCTCGTTGAGGGACTTGGAGTCGTCGTACAACGCCGTGAGGTCGAAGTCGGAGACCGCCCCCCGCCCCTCGCACCGCGGGCACATCCCGCCGACGACGTTGAACTCGCGGCGCTCCTTGACCGTCCGTCCGCCCTGCTCGAACGACACGGCGCCGGCGCCGCTGATGGAGGCGACGTTGAACGAGAACGCCTGCGGCGACCCGATGTGCGGCTCCCCCAACCGGCTGAAGAGGATCCGCAGCATCGCGTGCGCGTCGGTGACCGTGCCCACCGTCGACCGCGGGTTGGCGCCCAGCCGCTCCTGGTCGACGATGATCGCGGTCGTCAGCCCGTCGAGCACGTCGACGTCGGGTCGGGCCGTCGTGGGCATGAAGCCCTGCACGAAGCTGCTGTAGGTCTCGTTGATCAGTCGCTGTGACTCGGCGGCGATCGTGCTGAAGACCAGCGAGCTCTTGCCCGACCCCGACACGCCGGTGAAGACCGAGAGCCGGCGCTTCGGGATCTCCACGCTGATGTCGCGCAGGTTGTTGGACCGCGCTCCGTGCACGCGGATCAGGTCGTGGCTGTCGGCGACGTGCGGTGCGCTCACCTGCTCGTCGCCTGTCATGGTGGCCATGGCCGGGGGTCTCCTTCGCGGCTCGTACGACACGCCGTGGGTCATCGCCTCACGGTAGGCAGGGGAACAGTTCATCGCGGGCTCAGCTGAGCTGCTGGATCCGGATCGTGTTGCCGGCCGGGTCACGCAGGGCGCAGTCGCGCACGCCCCAGTCCTGGTCGGTCGGCTCCTGCATCACCTCGGCATCCCCCGCCTGGACCCGCTCGAACACCCCGTCCAGGTCCGAGGTCCCGAGGATGAGGCTGCCGAAGGTGCCTTTGGCCATCATCTCGGCGATGGTCCGGCCCTCCTCCTCGGTGATGCCGGGATCGGCCGTCGGCGGGTAGAGCACGATGGCGGTCTCGGGCTGGTCGACCGGGCCGACGGTGATCCAGCGCATGTCCTGGTAGCCGACGTCCTTGCGGACCTCGAAGCCCAGGGTGTCGCGATAGAAGGCCAGCGAGGCCTCGGCGTCGGTGTGGGGCAGGAAGCAGTTGACGATCTTGATGTCCATGGCGGCCACGTTAGCGACGGGCGTCGGCGGGGGCTTCTCGATTTCTGATCGGTCGGGTGACGCGCTTGGCGATGCAGGCCGGGATGCCGTCGGTCGGCAGTGCCGCGCCGTCTCGGTAGGCGCTCGGCGAGACGCCGACCAGCTCGGTGAAGCGCGTGCTGAACGTGCCCAGCGAGGAGAAGCCCACCTCGAAGCAGACGTCGGTGACGGAGCGGTCGCCGCGTCGCAGCAGCGTCATCGCCCGCTCGATGCGGCGCGTCATGAGATAGGAGTACGGCGACTCGCCGTACGCCGCCTTGAACTGGCGACTGAGATGTCCCGCCGACATGTGCTCGCCCCGGGCCAGCGCCTCGACGTCCAGCGGCCGCGCATACTCGCGATCGATCCGGTCACGCACGCGTCGGAGCCGGACGAGGTCACGCAGCCGCTGCGCCGCGGCCGGGTCGCTGGTCATCTGCCCGATCCTGCCACGGACCGCCGCCCGGTCCCACCGGGCTCGACCGCGTGCCCTCGGATCGCGAACGGGGCGAGGCCGGCATCTCCTGACGGCCGCCCGGGCTCAGGCCCGGGTCGCGCGGTGTGCCGCCGGCCGACCTACCGCATCCGGCCGGGCCGGATCGCGGCGGTGACCGCCGCGGTGTAGGCCTCGTAGCCGTCGGCGTCCGGGTGGAAGGCGCCCGGGTCGAAGGGACCGAGGATCCAGGCATCGGGGGCGTTCGCCCCGTGCTCGAGGAACCGTCGGGTGACGTCGACGAATCCGAAACCGTGGGCGGCCGCGGTCTCCGCCATCACCTCGTTGAGGAGGTCGGCGCCGTCGTTGAGCTCCTCCTGCTCGGCCGGCGAGGCGCCCAGGAAGGCGCCGAACTCGGGTGAGAAGAGGCGCGGGTAGCCGGTGACGAGGACATCGGCCGCGGGCGCTGCGTCGCGGACCTGCTCGTAGACCGAGTCGAGCAGGTCCGGCAGGTCGGTGGTGATCCGGGACCTGGTCGCCGCGGTCGCGCCGGTGCACTGGGCGTCGGAGCCGCCGAGACAGGCGACGACCGCTGTCGACCAGCCGATGTCGTTGCCACCGATACTGATCGTGACCACGTCGGTCGTCGCGTCGAGCGCGTCGAGCTGGCCCCCGGCGACCAGCGACGTCGTGGTGGCGCCGGCACACGCCGCGAGGTCGTCCAGCTCCACCTTCATCCGGCCGTCCAGCTGGGCGGCGTATGCCGACGACGAACGGCCGCACACGCCGTAGGGCGGCACGCCGTACCCGGACCCGTAGGAGTCACCGAGCGCGTCGTACACGACCGGCTGGCGTGGTGCGGCCGATGTCGTCGGCGTGGCACCGGCCGTCGGGCCGACCAGCACGATCAGGAGGAACGCAACGATCGCGGACCGCGCTGTCCGCAGCAACTGCCTCATGCACGGAGGCTAGCGTGTCCGGTGCTCCCGAGTGCTGGATCGACCCCGACGGCCGGCGTGGTGGTCAGGCCTGCTCGCCCAGCCCGAACTGCAGGTTGCCCTCGGCGTCGACTCCGGCGTCGAGCACCTTGTCGTCGAGCTGCGCGGCAGCACTCGGGTCGAGGTAGATGGTGGCGCCGTCCTGCTCGACGACCTGGTCGTCGGGCTCGGCACCGCCGGAGGCCGAGATCGCGAACGACGTCTCCCCCTCGCCGCTGATGCGGAGTCCGGATGTCTCGGGTTGCTCGGTGATCTGCTTCACGATCGTCGTGGCGTTCTCGGTGAGCGTCAGCATGGGAGCCTCTCGTTGTGCTGTCGGGTCACTCCACCCTGACGGTTGTTCCCTTCTCGTTCAACCGCGCCACGGGTTGCCACGACACACGGAGCTGCGCGAGGGTCGACCATGACCATTGCGCGCAACGTGGCCCGGATCGCGCTCGGCGCGATCATGATCGGTGCCGGAGTCACCCACCTGACCTCCGCACGCGAGGAGTTCCAGGCCTAGGTGCCCGACTGGTTCCCGGTGGACGACGACGTCACCGTCGTGGGCTCCGGGGTGGTCGAGATCGGCCTGGGCGCGGCCTTCGTGGCCCTCCCCCGGCGCCGGCGGCTGATCGGCACGCTGCTCGCGGCGTTCTTCGTCGTGATCTTCCCCGGCAACATCGCGCAGTACGTCGAGGGCACCGACGCCTTCGGTCTCGACACCGACCGCAAGCGGCTCACCCGGCTCTTCTTCCAGCCGGTCCTCGTGCTCTGGGCGCTCTGGGCGGGGCAGGTCCTGGGATCGCGGCGCGGCCGCACCGAGCGGCAGGAGTGACCGCGTAGCGTCGGGCCCGATCCCGAACCCGAAGGAGCCCCCATGGCAGACGACTTCAACTCCGCGGTCATCGCCGAGTTCCGCGAGAACGAGGGCCGCGTCGGTGGCCCGTTCGAAGGCGCGCCGATGGTGCTGGTGCACCACATCGGCCGCAAGAGCGGCGAGGAGCGGGTGAGTCCGATGATGTATCTGCCGGGCCCGCCCGACAGTCCCACCATCTACGTCTTCGCCTCCAAGGGCGGTGCCCCCACCAACCCGGACTGGTACTACAACCTCGTCGCCGCCGGCCACGCGTCGGTGGAGGTCGGCACCGACAGCTACGCCGTCTCGGTGCGCGAGCTCGAGGGCGAGGCGCGCGACCAGATCTACGACGAGCAGGCGCGGCGGTACCCCGGGTTCGCCGAGTACGCCGAGAAGACCGCGGGCATCCGGACCATCCCCGTGCTCGCACTGACCAGGACGTGACCACTCCTCGGACCGTCGCCGTCACCGGCGCGACCGGCGTTGTCGGCGGTCGCGCCGTACGACGCCTCGCCGAGCGGGCGGAGCTCCGTGTGGTGGCCCTGGCCCGCGACCCCCGCCGGGTGCCCGACGTCTCCGGTGTCGAGGCGCGCCGCGCCGACTACGGCGAGGCGGCCACCTTGCGGGCGGCCCTGGCGGACGTCACGGATCTGGTGTTCGTCTCGAGTGACGGCGAGGCGGATCTGGTGCTGGAGCACCACCGCCACGTCGTCGACGCCGCGGCACAGGGTGCGGTGCGGCGGGTCGCCTACCTCAGCAGCCTCGACGCCGACGTGGTCTCGCCGTTCTGCTACGCCCGCACCAACGCGCTCACCGAGCGGGCGCTCGCAGCGGCGTGCGACGACGTGCGCGTCGTGCGCAGCGGGCTCTTCCTGGACTTCGTCCACACGCTGATGGGCGACGCGCCCGAGATCCGGCTCCCCGCCGAGGGGCTGGTCGCGACCGTCGCGCGCGACACCGTCGGCGATGCGCTCGCCGACGCGGTGCTCGAGGACGACGCGCCACCGCTCCAGCTGCTCGCCGACCCCGCTCTCACGTGGGGCGAGCTCGCCGAGCAGCGCGGGCAACGGCTGGTCCCGGTCGACCTCGACACCTACCGGATCGAGCTCGTCCGCGCCGGGGAGAGCCCGTGGTGGTGCTACGCCTACACCTCGCTGCTCCAATCGGTTGCCGAGGGCCGGTTCGCCGGTGGACCGGCCGAGGGATGAGCGAGCGGGGACGAACGGACCTCTACGGTGATCGACATGAGCACTGAACGGCCGCGGGTGCACGTCACGTTCCCGCCCCCCGAGGGCGTACGACGCCTGCTGGCCGACCAGCCCTGGGAGGTGACCTGGTCCGACACGCCGGCGGGGCAGCCGCGCGAGGAGCTGCTGCGCGATGTCGCCGGGTGCGACGGGGTGATCACACTGCTCACCGACCGCGTGGACGAGGAGCTGCTCACCGCGGCCGGGCCACAGCTGCGGGTCGTCGCCAACGACGCGGTCGGTCACGACAACATCGACCTCGCCGCGGTGCGCCGCCACGGGGCCGTCGCCACCAACACCCCGGGCGTGCTGGACGAGGCGACCGCCGACATCGCGTTCGCGCTGATCCTCACGACCGCGCGACGGGTCGTCGAGGCCGACCGGTTCGTCCGCTCCGGCGAGCCGTGGCAGTGGCGCACGGACCTCTTCGTGGGGCTCGACCTCAGTGGCGGCGCCACGCTCGGCATCGTCGGGCTCGGCCGGATCGGGCTCGCCGTCGCCCGACGCGCCGAGGCGTTCGGCCTGGAGGTGGTGGCCACGCCGACGCGGACCAACGCGGCGGAGGCGGAGCGACGCGGCATCGCGCTGCTGCCGCTCGCCGAGGTGCTGACCCGCAGCGACGTCGTCAGCCTGCACTGCCCGCTGACCCCGGACACCCGCCACCTGATCGGCGCCGACGAGCTGGCGCTGCTCGGCCCCGACGGCATCCTCGTCAACACCGCCCGCGGCCCGGTGGTGGACGAGGCGGCGCTGGTCACCGCGCTCACCGACGGCACCCTGGGGGCGGCCGGCCTCGACGTCTACGAGGACGAGCCCCGGGTCAGCCCCGCGCTGCTCGACCTCCCGAACGTGGTGCTGCTCCCCCACATCGGCAGCGCCGGCCGTCGTACGCGCGAGCAGATGGCCGCGCTGGCGATCGCCAACGTGCGCGCGGTGCTCGCCGGGGCCGAGCCGCCCTCGCCGATCGCCTGACCTCGGTCGGGGCCGAGAGATCGCGTCTCTCAGCCGCCGATGTGGACGATCGCGTCGCCGGAGTTGACGAGGGGCGCCCGGTTGAGGCCGATCACGATCCCGTCGCGGTCGGCGTGCGCCAGCCGCACCCGCCGGCCGAAGGTGTCCGAGAGCCCACCGAGCCGCTGGCCCGCCTCGACCTTCTCGCCGAGCCCGACCTCGAGGTGCAGCACCCCGGTGCCCCGCGCCCGTACCCAGCCGCTGTCGCGGCACTCGACGCTGGTCTCCTCGATGGTCGGCACCTCGTCGATCATCCCCAGCGAGGCGAGCACCCGTCGGACACCGTCGACGCCCGCGTCGATCGCGAAGTCGTCGAACCGCCAGGCCTCGCCGCCCTCGTAGAGCAGCACCGTCGCGCCACGCTCCCGCGCCGCCTGGCGCAGCGAGCCGTCACGGATCCGGGCGTGCAGCATCACCGGCGCACCGAACGCCTCGGCGAGCGCGCGGGTGCGGTCGTCGTCGAGGTCGGCGCGGATCTGCGGGAGGTTCGTACGGCGGTCCGCACCGGTGTGAAGGTCGATGCCCACCTCGCACTTCGCGACCACCTCGGTCATGAAGAGGTGGGCGATCCGGCTCGCGAGCGAGCCCCGCGCGGAGCCGGGGAACGACCGGTTCAGGTCACGCCGGTCGGGCAGGTAGCGGTCGCCGGACATGAAGCCGAGCACGTTGACCACCGGAACCGCGACCAGGGTGCCGCGCAGCGTCTTGGGCGACAGCTGCGCCAGCACCCGTCGGATCACCTCGGTGCCGACCACCTCGTCGCCGTGGATGGCCGCGTTGACCCACACCACGGGCCCGTCCTTGCGGCCGTGCACCACGCGGACCGGCAGGCTGACATCGGCGCCCGTCACCAGCCGGGTGATCGGCAGCTCGACCTCCTTGCCCGCTCCGGCGCGCACCCGGAACGGGCCGATCGGGAAGGACTCCCGCGCCATCAGGCCCGCCCCCGGTTCTTGCGTCGTACGACGCGCTTGGGCCGCCCGCCGAGGTAGGACCGGCCCGGGTCCACCCAGAACCCCTGGCGCAGCGCCTCGCGCCCGATGAGCATCCGGAAGCCCATCTCGTCGCGGCGGCTCAGGGTCATCTCGGCCTGCACCGTCCGCCCCACGAGCCTGACGTCCATGAGCACGACGTACCGCTCCTGCACGTGGCCGGTGGAGCTGCGCACGACCCGCTCGTCGTGGACGGGCAGCTCGGCCCAGGACTCGTCCTCCGCGGAGCGCTGCCACGGATGGATCGAGAACCGGACCCAGTCCGCGCCGTCCCGCACGAACCGCTCCAGGTGGAACGCGTGCAGCGCCGAGGACCGGGCGCCGGTGTCGAGCTTCGCCTTGACCCACTCCACGTCGAACTGGGGCAGACTCACCCACTCCCGCCAACCCGCTACGGTGCTTGAATGGGACGTCACAGCTCTCCATCCAACCAGGTCAGTGAATGAAGCTCGCGATCCTCTCCCGCGCGCCGCGTGCCTACAGCACCCGTCGCCTCCGCTCCGCCGCCGTCGACCGAGGACACGAGGTCAAGGTCCTCAACACCCTGAGATTCGCCATCGACCTCTCCGGGGACGAACCCGACCTGCAGTATCGAGGCAAGCAGCTCTCCGACTACGACGCGATCCTGCCGCGGATCGGCAACTCGATCACCTACTTCGGCACCGCCGTGGTGCGGCAGTTCGAGCAGATGGACGTCTACACGCCCAACACGTCCTACGGGATCACCAACTCGCGCGACAAGCTGCGGGCCACACAGATCCTGTCGCGACACCACGTGAGCATGCCGGCGACCACCTTCGTCCGCGACCGCGCCGACGTGATCGCGGCCATCGAGCGCGTCGGCGGTGCGCCGGTCGTGATCAAGCTGCTCGAGGGCACCCAGGGCGTCGGGGTCATCCTCGCCCCGGACTTCAAGGTGGCCGAGGCCATCATCGAGACGCTGCAGAGCACCAAGCAGCAGGTGCTGGTGCAGCGCTTCGTCAAGGAGAGCAAGGGACGTGATCTGCGGGCGCTCGTGGTCGGCGACCGCGTCGTGGCGGCGATGCGGCGGGTCGCCAAGGGCGAGGAGTTCCGCTCCAACGTGCACCGCGGCGGCACCGTCGAGGCGGTGAAGCTCGAGCCGGAGGCCGAGCAGCTCGCGGTCCGCTCGGCGCAGATCATGGGGCTGAGGGTGGCCGGCGTGGACATGCTCGAGGGCGACGAGGGGCCGTTGGTGATGGAGGTCAACTCCTCGCCCGGACTCGAGGGCATCGAGGCGGCCACCAACCTCGACGTGGCCGGCGCGATCATCGACCACATCGCCCACCAGGTGGCCTTCCCGCAGATCGACGTCCGCGAGCGGCTCGCGGTGTCGACCGGCTACGGCGTCGCCGAGCTCGTGGTGCACGGTGACGCCGACCTGGTGGGCAAGCCGCTGGGCGAGTCCGGGCTGCGCGAGCGCGACATCACCGTCCTCACCCTCCACCGCGGCTCCAGCGTGATCCCCAACCCGCTCGGCCGTCATGTGCTGGAGGCCGAGGACCGGCTGCTCTGCTTCGGCAAGCTGGAGGAGATGCGCTCGATGATCCCGACCCGCTCCCGGCGGCGGGCGCGGGTCAAGCGGCTGCCGAAGACCGCCATCCCCGAGGACTGATCACGCCTCGGTGTCCGCCGGCGGGTCCGGCAGCGTCACGGTGCCGTCGAGGTAGCGGCAGTAGGCCCCGCCGAGCCGGACCCGGTCGCCCACGACCTCGCACGTCACCGTGCCGCCGCGTGCCGACACCTGCCGCGCCACCATCCGGGAGCGGCCGAGCCGTTCGGCCCAGTACGGCGCGATCTGGGAGTGCGCCGAGCCGGTCACCGGGTCCTCGAAGAGCCCGGCTCCGGCGCCGAACCATCGTGACGCCACGTCGACCCCGTCCTGGTCGGCAGGTGCGGTCACGACCACGCCGCGGACGGGCAGGTCGGCGAGCACGCTGAAGTCGGGACGTGCGGCGCGCACGGTCGTCTCGTCGGCGACCACGAGCACGAGGTCGGCGTCGCGCCACTGCTCGACCGGCGCCACCCCGACGGCCGCCGCCGCCCGGGGCTCGTCGGCCGGCGCGAGCACCCCGGCCGGGAAGTCCATCACCAGCTCCTCGCCCGTGCCGGACCGCTCGACGAGGAGCCAGCCGCTGCGGGTCCAGAACGCCAGCGCCCGCGCGTCGGGATGCGTGTCGTCGAAGAGCTGCCCCGCCGCCGCCAGGGTCGCGTGACCGCAGAGGTCGACCTCGGTCGCCGGAGTGAACCACCGCAGGTGGTAGGACGGCACGGCGCGCGGTGGCACGCCGTCGGGCAGGGTCTCGGTGTAGAACGCCGTCTCGGAGAGGTTGTTCTCCAGCGCGAGCGCCTGCAGGGTCGGGTCGGGCAGCCACTCCGGGAGCGGCATCACCGCTGCCGGGTTGCCGGCCAGCACCCGATCGGTGAAGGCGTCGATCTGGACCAGCCGCAGCTGCATCGCCGGGTCGCCTACAGCCCGTCCGCCAGCGCGTCCGCGATCTCCTCGACCGCCGCACGTGGCGCGCGACCCACACCGACGGTGTTGAAGAAGCTGTGGATGTGCCCGCCGAAGCGGCGCTGGGAGACCGCGACGCCCGCGTCGGCGAGCTTCGCCGCGTAGGCCTCGCCCTCGTCGCGCAGCGGGTCGAAGCCCGCCGTCGCGACGTACGCCGGCGCCAGCCCGTCGGGCAGCTCCGCGTGGAGCGGCGAGGCGAGCGGGTCCGACGGGTCGTGGTCACCGAGGTAGTGGCCGGTGGCCTGCTCCATCGCCGTCCTGGTGAGGAAGAAGCCCTCGGCGAACAGGCCGCGGCTCTCGGTGTGGGCAGCCGCGTCGGTGACCGGGTAGACCAGCAGCTGGTACGCCAGCGGGAGTCCGGCGCGGGCCGCCTCGATCGCGGTCACGGCGGCGAGGTTGCCACCTGCGGAGTCCCCGCCCACGGCGAGCCGCGACGGGTCGGCGCCGAGCTCGGCGGCGTGCTCCACGACCCAGCGGTACGCCGCGATGCAGTCGCGCGGCGCGGCAGGGAACGGGTGCTCGGGGGCCAGCCGATAGGCCACCGAGAGCACGCGCACGCCGGCGCGCTCGGCGAGCACCCGGCACGGCCCGTCGTGGCTGTCGAGCCCACCGGTGACGAAGCCGCCCCCGTGGAAGAAGACGAGCAGCGGGTCGTCGCCACCGCTGCGCACCCGAGCCTGCGGCACGTAGAGCCGCGCAGGCAGCGGGCCGTCGGCGCCGGTGACCTCGAGGGTGCGGAGCTCGCCGATCGGGTGGTCGCCGCCGACCATCACCGCATCGCGGTCGATGCCGGCGCGTGCCTCGGGGCCGAAGCCGAGCTCGCCACGACCGGCGAGCGACTGGAGCCGGAGCAGCAGCTGGGTCTCGACCTCGAGCGGCTCACCGTCGCGCACGACGGGTCGGCCGGCCAGTCGGCGTTGGAGGCCGGTCGGCAGCCCGAGCAGGGCGTTGACGACGACGGGCTCGACACGGTCCTTCAGGGCGGTGGGGCTCAGCATCGACACGGCCCCGACGCTACACCGGTCAGCCGTGGCCCGGTCACCGTGCCGCGTCGGCCTCGGCGACGGCCTTGATCCGCTCCAGGGTCTGCCGCATCCCCCGCTCGTTGGTGCGGCCACGGGCCCACCCGAGCAACGCCCAGTAGGCCCGGAGCACACCCGACGGCTCCAGCCGGAAGTACTCGGTGACGTCGGTGCCGTCCTCTCGGGGCTCCAGCCGGTAGCCCCAGTTGTTCACCCGTGAGCCGGCGCCGTAGACCACGAAGCCGAACTCCCGCTCGGGCTCGCAGGCCGTCACCTTGCACTGCGTCCAGTAGGTCGGGCCGACGCCGTTGCGGCGTACGTGCCCACGGAAGCGGGCGCCGACCTCCGGACCGGTCGCGCCGTCGACCCACTCGGCCTCGAAGGTCTCGGGGCTGAACTCCCCGATCCGGGTCACGTCGCTCACCAGCTCCCAGACCGTGCTGGGGTCGGCCTGGATCCGTACCGTCACATCGCCACGCATGTCGGGAATCCTAGAGCTCCCACCAACCCGGCCTACGGCCTGCTCCTCGCCCACC
This sequence comes from uncultured Nocardioides sp., assembly GCA_964544855.1. GTDB lineage: Bacteria > Actinomycetota > Actinomycetes > Propionibacteriales > Nocardioidaceae > Nocardioides. The sequence goes on along the minus strand of CAZJDU010000025.1, from coordinate 21,953 downwards.
ACGCGCGGGTGAGGAAGTAGAACTGGGCCGGCTTGTCCGCGACCGAGGTGCGCAGCCGCACCCGCGGCCCCCGCTCGGCACCGAGGCGCTCCGCCATCGCGCAGGAGCGCTTGTTGCGGGCGTCGGGCTCGAGCACCAGCCGCTGCACGTGGTCGCGACCGAAGAGCTCGGCGAGGAGGAAGCCCACCACCTCGTCGGTGCGGCCGCGGCGCGCCGGCGCCTCGCTGAGCAGGAGGTGGATGCCGAGGTCGCCGTCGCGACGCTCGTACCACTCCCCGATCTCGTCCACGGCGGGGTCGTAGGTCTGGAGCAGCCCCACCGGCACGTCGTCGACGAGCACGAGCAGCGCCTCGAGGTGGTCCTGCTCGCCCATCCAGGCGTAGATCTCCTCGACCCGCTCCGGGGTGCACTCGCCCATCCCCCAGAACAACGCCCGGTCCTCGCTGACCCAGGCGTGGAGCAGCGTCGCGTCCCGCGCCGCGTCCACCGGTCGTACGGCGACGCGCGGGCTCGTCTCGATGGTCACGGGGTCTCCTCCGTCGGTGGCTCGATCGGCACCAGGGCGCCGCGCGCCCAGGCGGTGTGCTGGTCGGTGTGGTGAGGGGACCTCGGGTCCCCCGAGGCGCCGAGCGGGACGACCCACCCACCCGCGGCGCGGTCGGCGAGGTCCCAGACGTAGCGGGCCGTCGGGGCCCGCCCGACGAACGGGGTGCCCGGCACGGGACTGGTCGCGAGCACGCAGTCGGCGTCGCCGGCGAGCGGGGTGCTCGGCAGCGGAGGTGGTGCGTGGCCGAGCTCCTCGAGGCCGTGCAGCGGGTGGAACCGGTGCCGGTCGCCCCACGTGGCGCCGTCCTCGCCTCGCTCCGCTGCAGCCTCGACCGCCTCTCGCACCAGCGCGTGGGTGTCGAGACCGAAGGGCCGCTCGGTCGCCAGGATGACGTGCAGCGAGACCGCCACCCGGCCGGGCAGTGCGAACCACGGCTGGTAGAGCTCGCCGTACGGGCAGGGCTCGCGGAGGGGGGCCAGGGCGGGCGCCCCGCAGACGCGGGCGACCACCTCGTCGCGGACGGCGGCGAACCGGGCGGCGTCACGGCTGCCCGGGGTCATCCGGCGGTCCCAGTCGCGCAGGCGGTCACGCAGTGCCGCGCCGGCGTCGGTCAGGCCGTCGGTGTCCGCGACCAGGTCGAGCAGGAGGCCGCCGGCCAGCTGCCGGTCGTCGGTGAGCACCGACGCGGCCGTGGCGGCCGTCAGCGACGGCTCGTCGGCGAGCAGCTCGGCGATGCGCTCGGCTCGGAAGGGCGCCGCGAAGTCGTCCCCGATCCGGGCATGCTCCGGCGTCGCCCGCTGGTTCGCGGTGACGACGTACCCGTCCGGATCGGCCACGCGGTGCGGCAGCTCGGTCACCCAGCCCGTCCAGCCGTGGCCTGCGGACCCGTCCCCCGGCAGGGTGCGCAGCCGCGACGCGGCCTCGGGCACCCGGCCGGCCACGAAGTGCACCACCCGCCCGCTGCGATCGGCCGCCACCACGTTGTTCACCGGGTCGACCCAGTGCTCCCACGCGGCCTCGACGTCCGCAACGGTCCGCGAGCGGAGCAGCGGCAGCAGCGTCTCGAACCCGAGGTCGGCGAGCACGTGTGGCGGGGTCCGCAGGCTCACCGCCTCGGCCTCCTCTGGACCGCCGACGACCACAGGCCCACGGGGCGTCTCGACGACCTCGACGTCGACCGGGGCGCCGTCGCGCACGGCGATCGACGCCACCCGGCGGGAGGCAGGCTCCCATCCGGTGCCGGTGCGGGCCTCGACCGCGTCCCCGGAGCGGCGCAGCTCCTCGACGTAGAGGTGGTGGGTGTCGGCGAGGCCGTTGGTGATCGCCCAGGCCACGTCGCCCGCGTGGGCGAAGTGCTGGACCCCGGGAACGCCGGGGAAGGCGAAGCCCGCGACGTCGAAGTCGTCCCCGCCTCCGGTGCAGACCAGGCGGACCTGCAGATAGACGTTGGGAGCCTCCACCAGCCGGTGCGGGTCGCCGGCGACGACCGGGGACCCGCTCGCCGTGCGACCGCCGGCCACGCCGAACGCGTTGCTGCCGCCGAGCACGCCCTCGGTGCGGAACAGGGCGAGCGCCTCCTCGCCGACGGTTCTGGCGACGTGGTGGCGCCACAGCTGCCCCGGGAAGGACCCGAAGAGCACGTGCTGCACCCAGAAGACCGCGAGCGGCGTCCAGGGCTGCCACTCCCCCGGCACGACTCCCAGGTCGGCCAGCTCGATCGCGCCGGCCCCGTCGGCGAAGGCCGCGTTGACCCCGTCGACGTAGGCGTCCACGAACGCCCGGGTCTCCGGCGTGAGCCGGCGGTGCGCCGCCTGTGCGGTCTCGGCCAGGCGCGCACGCCGGGCGAAGACGTCCCACGTGACCCCCGCGGGGCCGAGCAGCTCAGCGACCCGTCCCTCGCCCCGGCGGCGCTCGAGGTCGAGCTGCCAGGCGCGGTCCTCCGCGACCACCCGTCCCTGGGCGTGCGCGAGGTCGGTGACCGAGGTCGCCTCGAGGTGCGGGATGCCGTGCTGGTCGCGACGTACCGTCGCCCGGGTCGGGGTCATGGGGTGCAGCCTGCCGCACGCGGTGCGGCCGCCAGCGGGTTGGTCAGGGTGCCCGCGAACATCAGCGACTCCGCCTGGTCGGCGATGTCGACCATCTCCAGGGTGTTGCGCAGCTGCAGCCGGTTGAGGCAGCTGTGACGGAACTCGGGGCGCAGCAGGTCGTAGCGGGCCGCGGCCGTCGCGAGGTGGGGATGCTCGTCGACGTGCTCCTCGAGCAACGTCCGCGCGATCGACCAGAAGTCGGAGCCCGGCAGCACACCGTCCTCGTCGAGGATCGCCGCGAGGTGACGCAGGAAGCCGTCCAGGACGTCGGTGTGGATCGACAGCGCCATCACGTCGTCGGGGAACGAGCCGCGGATCCGCTCGACCTCCGCAGGGAGCGGGGTGTCACCCATCACCGCGACCTCCTCGCCGATGTCCTTCATCAGCATCCGCGTCGGCACGTGGTCGCGCAGCACCATCACCAGGTTCTCGCCATGGGGCATGAACGCCAGGTCGTAGGCGTAGAGGCAGTGGACGAGTGGCACCAGGTAGGCACGCAGGTAGGACCGCACCCACGACCACGCATCCAGCGGCGAGGCCGTGACGAGCGCGGTGGCGAAGGCGGCACCCGTGGCGTCGCGGTGCAGCAGCGACGCCATCGTGGCCAGCCGCTCGCCGTCGCCGATCCGGGTGAGGGGGCTCTCCCGCCACAGCGCCGCCACCATCTTCTGATGGGCCGAGCGCTCGGTGTGGCGGTGGAAGGCATCTCCGGTGTAGCCCGCCGACGCCACCTCGCGGAGCACGTCGAACCCCAGAGCGCGCAGCGCCGGGTCGTGGCGCACGGTGTCGGCCACCCAGTCGTTGATCGCGGGTGTGTGGGCCATGTAGGCCGGGGAGAGGCCGCGCATGAAGCCCATGTTCTGCACCGACAGCGCCGTCTTGACGTAGTGCCGCTCCGGCGCCGAGACGTCGAAGAAGGTCCGGAGCGACTGCTGCGCGCGGTACAGGTCGTCCCCCGTCCCGAGGTGCACCAGGTCGCGCCGTGCCACGTCGGGGGCGAAGGTGACCGCGAGCTTGCGGTCCCACTGCCAGGGGTGCACCGGCAGCAGGACGTAGTCCGCCGGCTCGAGCGCGAGCGCTTCGAGTCGGCGGCGGAACCGCCTGAGCGTGGCCGGGCCCAGCTGCTCGTCGTACAGCCGTTCCTCGGTGTGTCCCGCGCCGAGGGAGAGCCGGGCCGAGGTGCGGCGCGCCGCGACCCACTCCAGCCGGACCGGACGGGCGGTCTCGGGCGCGTAGGCGTGGTAGTCACCGACCCCGAAGCCGATCCGGCCGTTGTTGGCGACGAAGGCCGGGTGCCCTTCGGTCATCGCCCCTTCGATCAGCTGCAGCCCGACGGCGGGGTCGGCGTCCGGACCCACGGCGTCGACCAGCCCCGAGGCGGGCAGCCGGGCGTGCCGGGCCTTCCATCCCGACGACGCGAGGGTCGAGGCGATCTCCTCGAGATAGACCGGCAGCAGCCGGGCCGGGATCCCGAGCGCGGGGGCGAGCTCGGCCACCAGGTCCTGGGCGTCGACCGGCGCCGGCTCCCCCGCGACCGTGCGGTTCAGGGAGGTGGGGTCGACCGTCCAGTGCTCGAGCGGATGCACGCGCGCGGTGAAGGTGTACGACGACCCCGGCGTCTCCAGGAGCCAACCGCTCTCCGCCGCCCGCACCGGGTGCACGAGCCGCTCGTGGGCATACTCCGCGATCGCCTTCGCCACGAGGTGCCGCTGGGCCTCCTCGAGCGCCGCCGGATCGAGGTGGGCCACGCGGCTGGCGGCGATGAAGTCCTGCCGTGTGCAGGCCGACAGCATCGCCGTCTTGTCGGGCAGCTCCACCGCGCGGAGCTCGCGGAAGCCCGCGGCAACGTTCTTGGCGCGGATCGCGGCGTTGCGCACGTCCGGCTCGACGACGACCCGCCGCACCGCCGGGTCGGCGAAGCAGTGCTCCATCACGGCGTGGAAGACCACGGTGGTGAAGCCGGGCTCGGCGTCGCCGTCCGGTGGTGCGACCAGCACGTGCATGCCGAGGTCGCCGGCCCGCAGCTCCGGCACCCCGGAGAGTGGCGAGCGCGCCGGGTCGTAGGTCTCGACCAGGAAGGCGGGGCGCGCGTCGACGCGCCCGAGGAACGCCTCGTGGTGCGGGTCGGCCGCGATGCCGGCGTACTCCTTGCCGACGTCGTCGACCGACGCGTCCTGCATCATCCAGTAGACCGAGCGCGGATGCGTCACCCAGGCGTGCAGCAGCGTCAGGTCGCGCTCGAGGTCGAGCGGCTCGATCGTGCACCGGGTCACGGCGCCACCGCCTCCTCGACGCGGAACCGGTCGGGCACGCCGAACTCCTGGAACGCGATCCGCTTCTCGACCGGGTAGACCTCCCGGCCGAGCATCGCGGCGATGATCACCGAGTTGCGATAGGCACCCATGCCGAGGTCGGGTGCCACGAAGCCGTGGGTGTGCTCCTCGCCGTTCTGCACGAAGACCTCTCTGCGCTCGTGGTCGACCGCGTAGGTCGAGCTCGCGGCGTACCGGCCGTCCGCGTCCCAGGCGATCCGGTCGCGCACCGGCTCGAGGAACCCGGGCACCTCGGCGCGGTAGCCGGTCGCCAGGACGAGGGCCTCCGCGCGGATGCGGAACGCCTCCTCCTGCTCGGTGTGGTGCAGGTCCAGGACGGCCTGCTCGCCCTCCCACCGCGAGCCCACGACCTCGGTGGCCGTGAGCAGCGTGGTGTCGGTGCCGCCGTGCACCTGCCGGGTGTAGAGCGCGTCGAAGATCGCGTCGACGGTGTCCGAGCTGATCCCCTTGTAGAGGTGGCGCTGCTCGCGCAGCAGGGCACGACGGGTGTCGGCCGGGAGGCGCTGGAAGTAGGCCGTGTACTCCGGGGAGGTCATCTCGAGGGTGAGCTTGGTGTACTCCATCGGGAAGAACCGCGGCGACCGCGTGAGCCAGGTCAGCTGGTAGCCGTGGTCGTCGATCTCGCCGAGCAGGTCGGCGTAGATCTCGGCCGCCGACTGGCCGCTACCGATGACGGCGATCGAGCGCAGCTCCTGCAGCTCCGCCTTGCGGTCGAGGTAGGTCGCGGAGTGGAGCACCGTGCCCTCGCCCTCGGCCACCGGACGCAGCGACGCCGGGACGTACGGCGCCGTACCGATGCCGAGCACCAGGCGGCGACCGCGGAACCGCTCGCCGGTGGCCGTGGTGACCAGATAGGTCCCGCCCTCGTCGGGGATGTGCTCGACCCGCACCACCCGGCGCCCGAAGCGCACCGACGAGAGCCGCTCGGCGGCCCACCGGCAGTACTGGTTGTACTCACGTCGCAGCGGGTAGAACGACTCGCGGATGTAGAAGGAGTAGAGCCGTCCCGTGTCCTTGAGGAAGGCGAGGAAGGAGTACGGCGACGCGGGGTCGGCCAGCGTGACGAGATCGGCGAGGAACGGCACCTGGAGCGTCGCGTCGCGCAGCATCATGCCGGGGTGCCAGTCGAAGTCCTCCGCCGCCTCGAGGAAGACCCCGTCGAGCTCGTCGATCGGCTCGGTCAGGCAGGCGAGCCCCAGGTTGAACGGCCCCAGCCCGACCGCGACGAAGTCGTGGATGCGCTCGCTCATCCGGCACCTCCGATCGCGCTGAGCTCCGGCTCGTCCGCACGGAGCTCCTGCCCGACGGCCCGGATCCGCTCCACGATCTCGAGGATCCCCGCTGTGGTCGCCATGGGGTTGAGGAGGGTCAGCTTGAGGAACTGCCGGTCGTCGACCCTCGTGGCGGCGACCACGGCGCTGCCGCTGTGGAAGAGGACCGACCGGATCGTGGTGTTGAGCGTCGCGAGGTCCTCCTCCCCCACCCCGGGAGGTGCATAGCGCAGCACGAGCGTGCTGAGCCGCGGCCGGGCCGCGACCTCGACGTCGTCGAGCTCACGCACCGCCTCGTGGACCTGGGCGGTCAGGTCGATGACCGTGTCGAGGTAGCCCCCGATGGCGTCCGGCCCCATCACGCGCAGCGTCAGCCAGAGCTTGAGGGCGTCGAACCGCCGGGTCGTCTGGAGCGACTTGTCCACCTGGTTGGGGTCGGTCGACCCGGGTGGGTTCAGGTAGTCGGCGTGGAAGGTGACCGGAGCGAGCGTGGCACGGTCGCGCACGATGAGCGCGCTGGAGGACACCGGCTGGAAGAACGTCTTGTGGTAGTCCACGGTCACCGAGTCGGCCCGCTCCAGCCCGTCGAGCAGCCCGCGGTGCCGCGCGGAGACCAAGAGTCCCCCGCCGTACGCCGCGTCGACGTGGCACCAGGTCTCGTAGGCTCGCGCCAGGTCCGCGATCGCCGGGAGCGGGTCGATGGCGCCGAAGTCGGTCGTCCCGGCGGTGGCGACCACGGCCATCGGCACGTCGTCCTCGGCCAGGCAGGCCGCCAGTGCCCGCTCGAGCGCGATCGGGTCCATCCGACGCTCGCGGTCGACGGGGACGGGGACGACCGCGGCGTCGCCGAGCCCCATCAGCCGGGCCGACTTCTGCACCGAGAAGTGCCCGTCGGCCGAGGCGAGGATCCGCAGTCGGCCCGGGTCGGCCCCGTGCCGGACCGCCTCGCCCCTCGCGAGGACGAGGGCCTGGAGGTTGGACTGGCTGCCGCCGCTGGTGAAGACCCCGTCGGCGTCGGGCCCGAACCCGATCCGGGCCGCGGTCCACTCGACCAGCGCGCGCTCCACGAAGGTGCCGCCCACGCTCTGGTCGAAGGTGTCCAGTGAGCTGTTGACCGCGCTGACCAGTACCTCGGCCGCCAGCGCGGGGATCACCACGGGGCAGTTGAGGTGCGCGGCGTACGCCGGGTCGTGGAACCACACGGCGTCGCGGAGCCAGAGCCGGGTGATCTCGTCCAGTGCGGCGCCGGGGTCGTCCAGCGGACGGTCGAGGTCGATCCCTCCGACAGCGAGCGCGGCCTCCGCCGGAGTCCGCCCGGTGACGGGCCGGTCGACCTGGGTGAGGTGCGAGGCCAGGTGCTCGACGGCAGTGGACATCGCAGCGACGTAGTCCGCCGCGTGGTCAGGATGGAAGAGGTGGTGCAGGTGGTTCCGAGACACGTCGCTCCTTCGGCCGAGCGCCAGATTAGGTATGCCTAAGCAAGGCACGCCTTACCTAAGCAGATCCGACCGAGGGTGTCAGCGACGGGGTGGTGTGGGCCTGGTCACAGCCGGTGCTGGGTGCGGGCGACCTCGCCGAGTGCGGCGACCGCGTCGAGCAGCTGCCGGTCCGCGAGGTAGGGCGCCGGGCCCAGCCGCAGATGGTGGCCGCGGCTGTCGGTGCGGACACCCCGCTCGGCGAGGCCCCGCTGCAGGCCGGCGGCGTCGCCACACGCGAGGGCGAGGAACCCGCCGTACGCCGCGACCGGCAGCGAGCGGTCCCGGGTCGCGACGTCCGGTGGCAGGTCCAGCGCGTCGAACGCCGTCGCCAGGAGGTCCAGCTGATGCTGGGCCACCTTCCGGAGGAACGGCGGACGGAGCCCCTGCTCGTCACGGAAGGCCAGCACCCGTGCCGCCCGGAAGTGGCTCGTCGGGTCGTACGTCGCTCCCGCCCAGCGCCCGGCACCCAGGGCGAACCCGACCCGCGCGGGGTCCGGCTCGGCGGCCAGCTCGCCGAACTCGGCGTACCACCCGGTCACCAGCGGTCGGAACCGATCGGCGTGGGCCGGCACCCGGAGGAAGCAGTTGCCCTCCCCCAGCTGGAGGTACTTGTAGCCACCGCCGACCACCCAGGCGTCCTGCAGGCCGAGCCGCGGCAGTGAGACCTCCAGGACGCCCAGCGCGTGGTAGGCGTCCACGACCAGCTCGGCGCCCTCGCGGGCGCACGCCGCCGCGACGGCGTCGAGTCCCTCGACGATCCGCGCGGTCTCGAAGAGCACGTGCGAGACGAGGACCGCGGCGGTCCGGTGATCCACCGCGGCCGCGACGCGCTCCGCGAGGGTGTCGACCGGATCGGCGGCGATCCGCACCACGTCGAGACCGGCCTCGGCGAGCCGGGTGAGCTGACGCCGTGCCGAGTGGAACTCACCGTCGGTCGTCACGATGCGCGGCCGGGCCTGCAGGTCGAGCGCTGACAGCAGCCGGATCAGCAGCTCGTGGGTGTTCTGTCCGAGCGCGATCTCCGCCGCCGGGTCCCCCAGCAGCTCCCGGTAGCCCGCGACCACCGCCGCCGCCTTCTCCGCGGCGACGCCCCACTTGCCGTCGACCGCCTCCGCCGCCGCGCGGAACGCGTCGAGCTGGCCCTGCTCGGCGACGTCGGGCCAGGCCTGGTGGGAGTGGCCGGTGAGCAGCAACCGCTCCTCGACCCGGAACCGGGAGTAGTGCCCGGCGAGCACGTTCGGCGATCGCCGGACGTCGTCGAGGATCGTCACAGCCGGCTCCGCACGGCCCAGAGATCGGGGAACGCCGGGTGCCCGACGGTGCTGCGCAGGTAGGCGGCGCCGGGTGAGCCGCCGGTCCCCTGCTGGTCGCCGATCGTGCGCGCGACCATGGTGGCGTGCCGGTAGCGCCACTCCTGGATCCCTTCGTCGAGGTCGACGAGCTGCTCGAGCACGGTCGCCGGGCCCCCGTCGTCGGCGTAGACCCGGAGCAGCACGTCCTGCACGGCGGTCGACGGCTGGTACGGCGTGGACACGTCCCGCTCGAGGGCTGCGGCCGGGACGTCGTACCCCTGGACGTCCAGGTAGGTCAGCAGGTGGTCGTAGACCGACGGCGCCGCCATCCGCGCCGCGATCCGCTCCCGGTCCGCCGACCCGGGCGGGTAGTGGGCGAAGACCTGGGGGTCGCGCCGCCCGAGCACGGCCTCCAGCTCGCGGAACTGCGCGGACTGGAACCCGCTCGCGGCCTCCAGCCGGTCCCGGAAGCTCTGGAACTGCCGGGGTGTCATCGTCTCCAGCACGTCGACCTGCGCCACCGCGACCTTGAGCACGGTCAGCACCCGTCGCAGCGTGCGGCCCGCGTGCGGTGTGTCGCCCGCGACCAGCTTGCCGCCCAGGTGGTCGAGCTCGTGCAGCATCTGCTTGAACCACAGCTCGTAGACCTGGTGGATGACGATGAAGAGCATCTCGTCGTGCTCCTCCGATCGCGGCCGCTGCGCCTCCAGCACCTCCTCGAGCGCGAGGTAGGAGGCATACGTCAGTGCCGGGTGGTGCTCGGTCGTCTCCCGTCCCATGGTCCGACGGTAGCCGTCGGTACGCCGCCGCGGCGGCCCGGCCTCACCGCCAGCCGAGCTCGGGAGCGAGGTGGCGCAGCACACTCGCCATGACGTGGGTGTTGTAGTCCACGCCGAGCTGGTTCGGCACGGTCAGCAGCAGGGTGTCGGCAGCCGCGATCGCCTCGTCCTCGGCCAGTTGCTCGACCAACACGTCGGGCTCGCCCGCGTAGGTCTTGCCGAACCGTGCCGTCCCGCCGTCCAGCCGACCCACCTGATCGGTGCTGTGGGTGTCGAGGCCGAAGTTGCGGTGGTCGGTCTCGGAGACGAGCGGGAAGATGCTGCGGCTCACCGAGACGCGCGGTGTGCCCGCGTGCCCCGCCGCGTCCCAGGCGTCCCGGAACCGTTGGATCTGCTCGGCCTGGAGCCGATGGAACGGCACCCCGGTGTCCTCGGTCAGCAGGGTCGAGCTCATCAGGTGCATCCCCTGCGTCGCTGCCCACTCAGCAGTGGCACGACTGCCGGCACCCCACCAGATCCGGTCGCGCAGGCCGGGGGAATGCGGCTCGAGGCGCAGCAGCCCGGGAGGGTTGGGGAACATCGGCCGCGGGTTGGGCTCGGCGAAGCCCTCGCCGTCCAGCAGCCGCAGGAAGGTCGCGGTGTGGTCGCGCGCCATGTCGGCGCCGCTCGGGTCGGTCTCCGCCGGGACGTTCCCGAAGTGGCGGAACCCGTCGACCACCTGCTCGGGCGACCCCCGGCTCACCCCGAGCTGCAGCCGACCGCCCGAGATCAGGTCGGCCGAGCCCGCGTTCTCGGCCATCGTGTGAGGGTTCTGGTAGCGCATGTCGATCACGCCGGTGCCGATCTCGATCCGACTGGTCCGCGCGCCGACCGCGGCGAGCAGCGGGAACGGTGCTCCCAGCTGCCGTGCGAAGTGGTGCACGCGGAAGAACGCGCCGTCCGCCCCCAGCTCCTCCGCGGCGACCGCGAGGTCGATGGACTGCACCAGCGCGTCCGCGGCCGTGCGGGTCGCTGACTGCGGCGATGGCGTCCAGTGGCCGAAGGACAGGAATCCGATCTTCTTCACACGGATCTCAACACCGCGCCCGCGTCGTCATTCCCGGCGGTCCGCGATCGAGTCGGCCAGTGCCGTCCCGGCGCCACCGTACAGATGGAACACCGAGTCGGCCCCCAGCCGCTCCAGCTCCGCGACGTCGTCGTCGTACTGCGCGACCGCCGCCACGCTGCCCCGGAAGTCGCACTCCTCGAGCAGCTCGTAGGCCTCGAGGTTGGAGCCGTGGAACGGCATCGCGAGCACCGCGATCTGCACCTCGCCGGCCCTGCTCACCCGCTGCCAGAACTCCCGGTCGGTGGCGTCGGCGCGCTCCACGTCGAACCCCTGCGCCACCAGCTCGTCGACGCGTGCCTCGTCGTGCTCGACGCCGAGAACCGGGAGCCCCAGCGCCTCGAGCCGGCGGTAGGCGGCCTGGCCGACCCGGCCCATGCCGAGGACCAGCGCCTCCACGTGGCCGACGTCGATCGGCCGGTCGGCGGGGAGCAGCTTCTCGGGTGCCTGCTCCGGGAGCCGGTCGGCCAGCCAGGCCGCCAGCTCGAACGCACGGCGGTTGACCAACGCGGAGAACAGGAAGCTCAGCGCGACCGCGAGGGCGAGCACCACCAGCCAGTCCTCGCTCAGCCAGCCCGCACTCGCGCTGATCGCCACCACGATCAGCCCGAACTCCGAGTAGTTGGTCAGCGCCAGACCGGCCAGGATGGAGTTCCGGTGCCGGAGCCGCATCAGCGACAGGATGACGGCGTACGCGACCCCCTGGAGCGGGAGCAGCAGCATCAGCAGCAGGGCGACCAGGAACCCGTCCGCCGACGGCGCCCCGGTGAGACCGATCGAGACGAAGAAGCCGACCAGCAACAGCTCCTTGAGACTCCACAACGTCCGTGACAGCTCGCTGGCGGCCGGGTGGGAGGCCAGCAGCGCCCCCATCACCAGCGCCCCGAGGTCCCCCTTCAGGCCGACGGCGTCGAAGAGCCAGTAGCCGGGCACCAGGGCCATGAGCACGCCGAAGAGCGCCTGCATCTCGCCGTGACCGATCCGGCTCCAGATCCGGCGCAGCACCCAGGTGAGGGGGATCAGCAGCACGAGTCCGAGCGCCCAGGGGCTCGGCATCTCGCCCTCGGAGACCGCGATGAAGACGACGGCGGCCAGGTCCTGCATGACGAGGACTCCGACCGCGACGCGACCGTAGAGCGTGGTGGTGTCGCTGCGCTCCTCGAGCACCTTGACCACGAACACCGTCGAGGAGAACGACAGGGCGAAGCCCAGCAGGACGAGCCCGTCGATGCCGAGATCGGTGAGCATCGCAGCACCGCTGAGGATCATCAGGCCGAACAGCCCGAGCGCGAGCCCGACGCTCACGACGAGGTGCGACCCCGCCGTCAGCCACACCTCGGGTCGCACGAGGGTGCGCACGTCGAGCTTGAGCCCGATCCCGAAGAGCAGCAGCGTGACCCCGAGGTCGGCCAGCTCGTCGATCACGGCCAGCTCCTCGGCGTGACCGGCATGCAGCGCGAACCCGGCACCGAGGAAGCCGACCATGGGCGGCAGCCGGACCGCCATCGCCACCAGGCCGGCGGCGAAGCTCACCACGAGGTAGAGCGCGAACGTCGTCATCAGTGATCCCTTCGACCCGAGCGGGACGCTACCGCCACCTCGTTTCCCGCTCGTGAACCCTCACCGCGATCCCGCTACGGGCGCAGCATCACCTTGATCGCACGACGCTCGTCCATCGCCCGGTACCCCTCGGCGGCGTCGTCCAGCGGGAGGGTCAGGTCGAAGATCCGGCCGGGGTCGATCCTGCCGCCCTGCACCAGCCCGAGCAGCTCGGGCAGGTAGCGGCGTACCGGAGCCATGCCGCCGCGCAGCCCGACGTTCTTCTGGAACATCCGCTGCACGGGGAGCTCGACCCCGTGGGGCACGCCGACGAAGCCCACGGTCGCGCCCGGACGGGCGACCGCGACGGCGGTGCCCATCGCGTCGTGCGTGCCGACGCACTCGAGGACGGCGTCGGCCCCGATCCCGGCGGTGATCTCCTTCACCTCGGCGGCGCCCTCGCGGCCCCGGGCGGCGACGAGGTGGGTGGCGCCGAACTCCTTGGCCAGCTGTTGCCGGGGCTCGTGGCGCGACATCGCGATGATGGTCTCGGCGCCCATCATCGACGCCGCGAGCACGCCGCACAGCCCGACGGCGCCGTCGCCGACGACGACGACGCTGCCGCCCGCCCGGACGCCGGCCGAGACCGCCGCGTGCCATCCCGTCGGCATCACGTCGGACAGCGCCAGGAGCGAGGCCAGCCGGGCCTCGTCCGCGCTGGGCTCCACGACGACCAGGCTCCCGTCGGCCTGGCCGACCCGGGCGAGGTCGGCCTGTCCGCTGACCGTCATCGAGAGGTTCACGCACGCGGAGTGGACACCTGCGGCGCAGTGGTTGCAGGTGTTGTCGCAGTGGTCGAAGGGCACGACCACGAAGTCGCCGGCACGGACCGTGCGGACCTGGCTGCCCACCTCCTCCACCACCCCGATGGACTCGTGCCCGATCGTGTCGCCGGCGCTGATCCGGTTCTCACCGCGGTAGGGCCACAGGTCCGACCCGCAGATGCAGCTGCGGACCACGCGCACGATCGCGTCGGTCGGCTCGCGGAGCTCCGGGTCAGGGACCTCCTCGACCCGGATGTCCCCCTGCCCATGGATCGTTGTCGCTCGCATGGCCACGATCCTGCCAGGTGGCTCCGCGACGGCGATGCCGGTGTGGGCGGGCCCGCTATCGTGGGACACGCCGACGGCTTTTGTGCTATCTCACATGTGAGTTACGGTCGCCGGGTGACTGTCGAGACTGAGGCCGACTACAAGGGCCGCATCGGGAACCTGATCCGGGACGCGCGCAAGCACCGTGGGCTCACCCAGACCCAGCTCGCCGATCTGCTGGGCACCTCGCAGAGCGCGGTGAACCGGATCGAGCGAGGGCACCAGAACCTCTCGCTCGAGATGCTCGCCCGGATCGGGAGCGCGCTGGACTCCGAGATCGTCGCGGTCGGCGCCGGTCCCACGCACCTGCGCGTCAAGGGGCCCACCACGCTGTCCGGCAGCATCGACGTCAAGACCTCGAAGAACGCCGGCGTCGCGCTGCTCTGCGCGTCGCTGCTCAACCGCGGCCGCACCACCCTGCGCAAGGTCGCGCGCATCGAGGAGGTGCACCGGCTGCTCGAGGTGCTGGGCAGCCTCGGCGTCCAGACCCGCTGGATCAACGGCGACAACGACCTCGAGATCGTGCCGCCGAAGGAGCTCGATCTCAGCAGCATCGACGAGGAGGCGGCACGCCGTACCCGCTCGGTGCTGATGTTCCTCGGCCCGCTGCTGCACCGGGCCGACACCTTCGAGCTGCCCTACGCCGGCGGCTGCAACCTCGGCACCCGCACCGTCGAACCCCACATGTCGGCCCTGCGGCCCTTCGGTCTGGAGGTGAAGGCCACCGACGGGTGGTACCACGCCCAGCTCGACCGGTCCGTCGTGCCCGGCCGCCCGATCGTGCTCACCGAACGGGGCGACACGGTCACCGAGAACGCGTTGATGGCGGCCGCGCTGCATCCCGGCACCACCGTGATCCGCAACGCCTCGTCGAACTACATGGTCCAGGACCTGTGCTTCTACCTCCAGGAGCTCGGCGTGCGTGTCGACGGCATCGGCACGACCACCCTGCGGGTCACCGGGCGCGAGGAGATCGACGTCGATGTCGACTACGCGCCCAGCGAGGACCCGATCGAGGCGATGTCACTCCTGGCCGCGGCGATCGTCACCGAGTCGGAGATCACGATCTGCCGCGCGCCCATCGAGTTCCTGGAGATCGAGCTGGCCGTGCTGGAGGAGATGGGGTTCCGCTACCAGCTCTCCGAGGAGTACGTCGCCGCCAACGGCCACACCCGGCTCGTCGACATCCGGACCCTGCCGTCGCGGCTCGTGGCACCGAGGGACAAGATCCACCCCATGCCCTTCCCGGGCCTCAACATCGACAACCTCCCGTTCTTCGCGGTCATCGCCGCGGTGGCCGACGGCCAGACCCACATCCACGACTGGGTCTACGACAACCGGGCGATCTACCTCACCGACCTCAACAAGCTCGGCGGACAGGTCACGCTGCTCGACCCGCACCGGGTGATGATCGAGGGGCCGACGTCGTGGCGCGGCGCCGAGCTGATGTGTCCCCCGGCCCTGCGACCCGCCGTCGTGGTGCTGCTCGCCATGCTGGCCAGCAAGGGCACCTCGGTGCTGCGCGGCACCTACGTCATCCACCGTGGCTACGAGGATCTCGCCGAACGCCTCAGCTCGCTCGGGGCCGAGATCGAGACCTTCCGCGACATCTGAGGCAGTCCTCTGACAGGCTCTGTCCCGTGCGCTCACCGCAGACCGGGTACGACTTCCTCGACGCGGTTCGATCCGGGTCCGACCGGGTGCTCGCCTTCGCACACCGGGGCGGCGCCTACCACCCCGACATCGAGGGACTCGAGAACACCGTGGCCGCGTTCCGGCATGCGGTCGCACTCGGTTACACCTACCTCGAGACCGACGTCCATGTGACGCGGGACGGGCTGCTGCTGGCCTTCCACGACCACTCCCTCGACCGGGTCACCGACGCGGTCGGCGCCATCGCCGACCTGCGGTACGCCGACGTCCAGCAGGCCCGGATCAAGGGCGTCGAGCAGATCCCGACGCTCGAGCAGCTGGTCGAGGAGTTCCCCGACGCCCGGTTCAACATCGACATCAAGTCGGCCGGCGCGGTGCCCGTGCTGGCCGCGCTCGTCCGCGAGCGCGCCCTCTGGGACCGGGTGCTGGTCGGATCGTTCTCGGCGGGCCGGATCCGGGAGTTCCGCCGGCTGACCCACGGCCGCGTGCCCACAGCGGCGCATCCCGGGGAGATCCTGGCCTTCCGGTTCGGCCCCAGCGCCGCGCTGGCGCACCGGGTCGCCGGCGCGTTCGCGGCGCTGCAGATCCCGTCCCGCCGGCACGGGGTGCGCCTGGTCACCCGCGGCCTGGTCCGACGCGCGCACGCGGTCGGCAAGCACGTGCACGTCTGGACCGTGGACGACGCCGAGGAGATGGAGGAGCTCCTGGATCTCGGCGTCGACGGTCTGTTCACCGATCGCACCGAGGTGCTCAAGGACGTCCTGACCGGTCGCGGCCAGTGGTGGTCGGCCGACCGGGCCGAGTGAGGGTGGGAGCACGATGAGCGACCCTGTCGACACGAGGAGCCGTCACGGGTTCGGATGGCCGGTGTACGCCTGGGGCCTGTGGGACTGGGGCTCGGCCGCGTTCAACGCCGTGATCACGACGTTCGTCTTCAGCGTTTACATCACCTCGGACTCGTTCGGTCCCGGCGCGTCGTCCAAGCTCGGCTGGGCACTGGCCGGTGCCGGCCTGATCATCGCGCTGCTCGCACCGATCACCGGGCAGCGGGCCGACCGCTCGGGGCGGCGGACCGCGTGGCTCGCGGTCAACACCGGGCTGGTCATCGCGGCCTCGGCGGGCATGTTCTTCGTGCAGCCCTCGCCGGACTACCTCTGGCTGGGCCTGCTGCTGCTGGCGGCCGGCAACGTCTTCTTCGAGTTCGCGTCGGTCAACTACAACGCGATGCTGACCGACATCTCCACACCTTCCGACGTCGGGCGGGTCTCCGGCCTCGGCTGGGGGCTCGGGTACCTCGGCGGCATCGTGCTGCTGCTGATCGTGTACTTCGGGTTGATCAGCCCCGAGGTCGGGATGTTCGGCGTGACCGACGACGATGCGCTCGACGTACGGGTCACGATGCTGCTGTGCGCCGGGTGGACCCTGCTGTTCTCGCTGCCGGTGCTCCTCACACATCGGGACGACCCGGCGGAGCGGTCGCGGGCTCCTCGGGTCGGCGTCGTCGAGTCCTACCGGCTGCTCTTCGCCACCATCGCCGGGCTGTGGCGCTCGGACCGCAACACGGTCTGGTTCCTGCTCTCCTCCGCGGTGTTCCGGGACGGCCTGGCCGGCGTGTTCACCTTCGGCGCGGTGATCGCGGCTCGGGTGTTCGGCTTCAGCGACGGTGGCGTGATCGTCTTCGGCATCGCGGCGAACGTCGTCGCGGGGCTGGCCACCATCGGCTTCGGCTACCTCGACGACCGGCTGGGCCCGAAGCGCCTCATCGTGTTCTCGCTGGCCAGCATGATCGCCGCCGGTCTGGTCATCTTCTTCCTGCACTCGCTCGGCACCACGTTGTTCTGGGTGTTCGGGCTGCTGCTCGCGATCTTCGTCGGCCCGGCGCAGTCGGCGTCGCGGACGTTCCTGGCTCGGCTGATCCCGCCGGGCAGGGAGGGCGAGATCTTCGGCCTGTACGCCACGACGGGCCGCGCGGTGAGCTTCCTCTCCCCCGCAGGCTTCTCGATCGCCATCTGGCTGGGCGCCACGCTCACGGGCGTCGCCGACCTCGACGACGCGCAGCACTGGGGCATCCTCGGGATCGTCGCGGTGCTGGTGACCGGGCTGACGATGCTGGTGACCCTGGTGCAGCCTCCCCGTCGGCCCACGGTCGCGCAGACGGGCACTGTGTGACCGGGGCGTAGAGTGTGATCTACGTCGGGCTTGAAACCATTTCCGGCCGGAAAGCGTTGTGCTAACTGAAGGCAACCAACGAGGAGACAGCCATGGCGGAGCGCACACTGCGCGGTGCACGACTGGGGGGCCAGTCTTTCGAGGACGAGCGCGGCATCGAGTTCGCAGCCCGGCAGCAGGTCGGCTACCGCTGCGTCCGAGGACACGAGTTCGAGATCACGATGTCGGTGGAGGCCGAGGTCCCCGCCGTCTGGGAGTGCCCACGGTGCGGCCAGGAGGCCGAGAGCCGCGACGAGGTCGCGCGCGAGGAGAAGGCGGAGAAGCCGCAGCGCACCCACTGGGACATGCTGCTGGAGCGCCGCTCGGAGAAGGAGCTCGAGGACATCCTGACCGAGCGCCTCGAGATGCTGCGCGGCGGTGAGATCGGTCCTGCCCACCTGCACCGGTCCACGAAGCGCAAGAAGAAGCCGGCGGGTGCGTCGAGCACCTGACCGGCGACCGCGACGAGGCGGTCAGTCCTCGTCCACGACCTCGCCCCGGACCACCGACTCCCCGGATGTCGGTCCGGGGCGCTGTCGTGTCGAGCCGGGAGCGCCGAAGCCGGCCCCGTAGCCACCCTGGGTCGCGACGACGGTGACCCGGGATGCGGCGTAGGCGGTCAGCAGCCGCCGGAACATCGGACGGGTCACCGGAAGCACCAGGAGGAACCCGATCGCGTCGGTCACGAATCCGGGCGTGAGCAGCAGGGTGCCGCCGATGAGCACGAGTGCGCCGTCGGCGAGCTCCCGCCCGGGGATGCCACCCTCGTTGAGCTTGGCCTGCAGCGCGCGCCAGGCCCGGCCGCCTTCGTGCTTGATCAACCAGGCTCCGAGCAGGCTGTCGGCGACCAGGATCGCGATCGTCCACCAGGCGCCGATCACCTGGCCCACCTGGATCACGGTGTAGATCTCGACCAGTGGCATCACCACGAACGCGACGAACAGCACCGCGGGCCAGATCCGACGCCTCGTGCTCATGTGCCGAGGATACGCGGCGCGCGGTGAGCCGTGCCGGGAGTCGTGCGACCCCGCAGGGGGTCGGACCGTCCGGCGCTCCCGTGGACGGCTCGAGTGGTCCGGGCCACGTCAGCGGCGGACGAGACGCCGCAGCTGTCGCCAGCGCTCGCGGAGCCCCCAGAAGGTGATGCGCTGCAGCGACTCGAGGGCGACGGCGCCGCTCATCTTGGAGTCGCCGCGCACCCGCTCGACGAACTCGATCGGCACCTCCCGCACCGAGAGTCCGGCGCGCAGGCACCGGGTGACCAGGTCGGTCTGGAAGACGTAGCCGGTGGAGCGCACCGAGGCGAGGTCGATCTTCTCCAGGGTTCGTCGCCGGTAGACGCGGTATCCGGCCGTGGCGTCCCGCACCCCGATCCCCAGCAGCAGCCGGACGTACAGGTTGCCGCCACGGGAGAGCAGCCTGCGGCTCATCGGCCAGTTGACCACGCTGCCTCCTGGCACCCACCGCGACCCGATGACGAGGTCGGCACCGGCCAGCGCGTCCAGCAGCTGGTGGAGCTGCTCGGGCTGGTGGGACCCGTCGGCGTCCATCTCGCCGACGACGTCGTAGCCCTCGGCCAGGGCCCACGCGAAGCCGGCGAGGTACGCCGCCCCCAGTCCGCCCTTGGCAGTGCGGTGGAGGACATGGACCTGTCCGTCATCGGCGGCCAACCGGTCGGCGAGGTCGCCGGTGCCGTCCGGGGAGTTGTCGTCGACCACCAGCACGTGGACCGACGGCTGCGCCGACCGGATACGTCCGAGGATCCACGCGAGGTTGTCCACCTCGTTGAAGGTCGGGATCACCATGACGACACGGCCGAGCTCGTCGGCGGACGGGGCCGGGGTGGGGGGCGGGTCAGCCAACGGATGCCTCACTGGGTCTCGGGGTCGTCGCGGGGCGCTGCTCCG
The DNA here is from genome assembly GCA_964544855.1 of uncultured Nocardioides sp. Classification (GTDB taxonomy): domain Bacteria; phylum Actinomycetota; class Actinomycetes; order Propionibacteriales; family Nocardioidaceae; genus Nocardioides. Next base: position 2,603 of record CAZJDU010000025.1, on the reverse strand, counting down.
GCGGCGGTGTGTCACAGGAGTCGGCAGCGGACGGCTCCAGCAGCCCGCCCGCTCGCGGGGACCCGGCATGATCGCGCGAGCGGCGATACGCGACGGCTCCGAGCAGGAGTCCGACACACGACAGGACGGTGAACACCCGTGCCGGCCAGGGTCCGAGCACAACCGCGGGCGTGAGCGTGCTGGACAGGCCCACGCGCTCCACCATCACCTCGTCGGTGAGCCGGTCGGCGTGGGCGACCACGGTCCCGTCGGGCGCGATCAGCCCGGAGATGCCGTTCGGTGACGCGACCGCAAGCCACCGGCCGGACTCGATGGCACGCAGCCGGGTGATCGCGAACTGCTGCTCGATCTGGTCGGTGAAGATGAAGCTCACGTTGCTGGTCTGCACGGCGAGCATCTCGGCCCCGGCCGCGACCTGGTCACGCAGCACCTCGTCGTAGGCGACGTCGAAGCAGATCGCGTCCGCGAGCTCGATACCGGCGACACGGAGTGGGTCGGTGCGGGTCCCCGACTTCATGTCGCGCGTGATCAGCGCGAGGTCCCCGAAGTTGGGGTCCCAGTACTCCCGGTAGGGGATGTACTCGCCGTACGCCACGGGGTGCTGCTTCGTGTAGCGATCACCGGGGCCGGTCTCCGGGTCCCACACGATGCCCTGGTTGAGCACGTGGTCGTCGCCGTCGTCGACGATGCCGCCGACGACGACCGGCACGCCGATGGCCTCCACGGCCTCCTCGATCTCGGCGTTGACACGGCTGTCGGCGAACGGGTCGACGGCCGTCGAGTTCTCCGGCCACAGCACGAAGTCCGGCTGCGGCTCGCGGCCGGCTGCCACGTCGGCGGCCAGCTGCTCGGTCGCCTCGGCGTGGTTCCGGGTCACGCCGCGGTGGTCGTAGAGAACGTCGTCGCCCGGCCCGGGCACGTCGCCCTGCACCACGGCGACCACGGCCTCGTCGTCCTCGGGCACCGAGAACGGCCGCACGGCCGGGAGCACCAGCAGGCCGAGCACCACGACCAGACCGGCGAGGACGAGCGGGCGGCGCGCGGCGGCGTGCACCGGGTGCCGGCCGCGGCGCGGCCACCAGGTCTCGACCAGCGCCGCCAGGACGAACCCGGCGAGGGCGAGGAGGAACGACAGCCCGGCGAGACCGACGTACGACGCTGCCGGGGCGACAGGGGTGTCGACGGCCGCGAAGGAGACCCGCCCCCAGGGCATGCCGCTGAACGGCCACCCACTGCGCCACAGCTCCACCGTCGTCCACGCCGCGGCGAGCCAGACCGGCCACAGCGGCAACCGGCGGAAGAGCGGCACCGTCATCGCGAGCAGGCCGTAGAAGAGCGCCTCTGCGCTGGAGAGCGCCAACCAGGCGTCGGTGCCGATCGACGGGCGCATCCAGTAGATGTGGGTGAAGTAGAACGACACCCCGAACGCGAGGCCGACCAGACCGGCACGCCACAGCGGGAGGTCGCGGACCGCCAGGACGTACAGTGCCAGCGCCGGGACCGCGAGCGGGGCCCAGGCGAGCGGCTCGAACGCCGCGGTGAGCGCGAGCCCGCCGACGACGGCGAGGACGAGACGCGACGCGAGCAGCACGCCCACGAGCCTAGACGACCTCATCCAGGGGTCGCGGCACGGAGGACCGGTGCGCTGCAGAGAACCGGTGCGCTGCAGGGAGCACGGAAGGACCCCGGCCGCCTTCGGACCGTACCGCCGCGCGACCGGCTGCCGGGGACGGAACGTTGTCTAGGGGGACCGGGGACCTTCCGCGTCGCTCTCGCGGAACGAACCGACCTCCGCGAACCGCGGCGGGCAGAGCTGGCGCTACTCCCCCGTCATCGGCCACTCGGACGTCGGTCCGCCTACCACGACCTGCACGAGCGATCGATTCGTACTCTCGTCAGCGACCTCGAATGTTGTCAACCGGCGCCTGACCTGCGTATTCATGCATCTGCGCAGGTCAGCAAGGGTGACAGAAGGGCCACAAATCCCTGAAAAAACTCGTTCCGAGCGGCGTGTCGCCATGCGACGCGCCGATGAACCACTGTTACGGCTCGGTGACGGGCCGGTTCTCGTAGTAGGTGGACAGCACCATCGTGGTCCGCGTCGACACGTTCGCCGCCGCGCGGACGCGCGCCAGGAGCTCCTCCATCGCCGCCGGCGAGGTGGTCCGCACCTTGAGCAGGTACGACTCCTCCCCCGCCACCGACCAGCACGACTCGATCTCGGTGATCGCCTCCAGGCGGCTCGGGCTGTCGTCGGGCTGGGACGGGTCGATCGGGCGGATCGCGATGAAGGCCGTCAACGGCAACCCGATCTCGTCGTGGTTGACCGTCGCCCCGTAGCCCAGGATCAGCCCGCGCTGCTCCAGCCGCTTCACGCGCTGGTGCACCGCCGACGTCGAAAGGCCGGTCGCCTTGCCGAGGTCGGTGTAGGACATCCGGCCGTCTGCGGCGAGCAGCTGCAGGATCTTCCGGTCGGTGGCCTCGAGCTGGGGGGTTCGTGGACTCACGCGGTCACAGTAGGGCATCTGAGCCGGTACTCCCCCTACGATTCAGGGGATGAACGCCCCTGCCCAGAGCCGCCTGATGCTGCTCGACACCGCGTC
>CAZJDU010000024.1:0-36474 GCA_964544855.1 uncultured Nocardioides sp. | reverse complement strand
CTGTCGAAGCTGGCCCGGCTGGTCGACCTCTACGCCAAGCGGCCGCAGGTGCAGGAGCGGCTCACCACCCAGGTCGCCGACGCGTTGATGCGGCTGCTGGAGGCCCGGGGCGTGATCGTCGTGATCGAGGCCGAGCACCTGTGCATGACGATGCGCGGGGTCAAGAAGGCCGGCTCGCGCACCATCACCTCTGCGGTCCGCGGGTCGATGCACAACGCCGCCACCCGGGCCGAGGCGATGGCCCTGATCCACCGCGCCGGTTGAATCGGGGGTTGTCGGGCGTTGAATCCAGGGTTCTCGTACGTCGAGTCGCGTCATGACGGTGAGGTGGCGCGGGTGGGCAGCGCCTCCAACGGTCCCCACCCGTGCCATCGCAGAGCGGCGTAGGGAGTGGTGCGTGACATGTCTGGACTCGACGCCCGAAACCCCCCGATTCACCCCGGGCCGGCGGTCATGGGGGTGGTCAACGTCACCCCGGACTCCTTCTCCGACGGCGGTGAGTTCCTCGATCCCGACCGCGCGGTGCGCCATGGTCGCGAGCTGCTCGCGCAGGGGGCGGACATCCTCGACATCGGGGGCGAGTCGACCCGCCCCGGAGCCACCCGGCCGCTGGTGGGCGAGGAGCTCGACCGGGTGATCCCGGTGATCGAGCGGCTCGCCGCCGAGGGGGCGCTGCTGTCGGTGGACACCATGCGCTCCGAGGTGGCGGCGGCCGCGCTCGAGGCGGGCGCGCGGATCGTCAACGACGTGTCGGGCGGGCTCGCGGACCCGGCGGTCCTCGGGGTCGTGGCCGACGCGGGGGCGTCGTACGTCGCGATGCACTGGCGGGCCCACAGCGACGAGATGGACGACTTCACCCGGTACGACGGACCGGTGGCGGACGTGGTGGCCGAGGAGCTCGCCGAGCGGGTCACCGAGATCCGCGCGGCCGGCGTCCTGGACGACCGGATCGTGCTCGACCCGGGCCTGGGCTTCGCCAAGACCGCCGAGCAGAGCTGGGACCTGCTGGCCGGGCTCCCCGCGCTGCAGCGGCTGGGCTTCCCGCTGCTGGTCGGCGCGAGCAGGAAGCGGTTCCTCGGCCATCTGCTGGCCGCGCCGGACGGCACGCCGCGGCCGGTGCCGGAGCGCGAGCACGCCCATGTCGCGCTGATGGCGCTGCTCGCTCGGGCCGGCGTGTGGGGACTACGGGTCCACGACGTGCGCGCCACGTGCGACGCGCTCGCCGTGGTCGCGCGGATGGAGGGCAGCTGAATGTCTGACGAACACCCGGTGACGCCGGTCGGACGCCCCCCGGAGCCCTACGACGAGCTCTCCGTGCTGGGCATCGAGTGCTTCGGGCACCACGGTGTCTTCGCGCACGAGCGGGCCGACGGACAGCGCTTCGTGGTCGACCTCGTCCTGGGGATCGACACCCGGTCCGCGGCGGCGTCCGACGACTTGCACGACACGGTCGACTACGGGACGCTCGTGGGCCGGGTGACCGCAGCGGTGGAGCGAGATCCGGTGGATCTCATCGAGACCCTGGCTGACCGCATCGCCGCTGTGTGCCTCTTGGATGATCGTGTTGAATGGGCGCGGGTGACGGTGCACAAGCCGGATGCGCCGATCGAAGCCGACTTCCGGGACGTACGACTGACGATCAGCAGGCACCGACACAACCTTCGAGAGGGACAGGGATGACTGAGACCCCCAACCCGAACATCATCGACGCGGACACCCTCACCGGGGAGATGCGGCCGATCCGGCGGGTGGTGATCGCGCTGGGTTCGAACCTGGGGGACCGGCTCGGCAATCTGCAGGGAGCGGTCGACTCGCTCTCCGACACGCCCGATGTGTGGATCACCGGGGTGTCCCCGGTCTACGAGTCCACTCCGGTGGACTGCCCGCCCGACTCCGGCGACTTCCTCAACGCAGTCGTGCTGGCCGACACCACGCTGTCGGCCCACCGGCTGCTCGACCGGGCGCAGGCGATCGAGGATGCCTACGATCGTGACCGCAGCCACGGCATCAATGCGCCGCGCACGCTCGACGTCGACCTGGTCGTGGTCGGCGACCGCCGGAGCGACTCCGAGGCGCTCCGCCTCCCGCACCCGCAGGCGGCGGACCGGGCCTTCGTCCTCCAGCCCTGGGTCGACGTGGAGCCCGACGCCCAGTTCCTCGATCGCGGCCCGGTGGCCAAGCTGCTCGAGGGACTCGACACGAGCGGCCTGAACCGCCGGGACGACCTGGTGCTCGAGGTCGAGTGAGGGACCTCCCCGAGCCGCCGGAGGACGATCCGCACCAGGACGATCCGACCGGCTCGATGCGGCCGACGCCGCCCGGGCCGCTGGTCGGCCTGGCGGCGGTCGGCGCACTCGGTGGCTGGGGGCTGCACGCGGTCTACGTGCGGTCCGGCGCGGTACCACCGACGGTGGCGTGGGCGCAGCCGCTGACGCTGCTGCTGCTCACCGCGATCCTGTGCTACACCGCCTGGGCCACCTACCGGTCGGTGCACGTACGACGTGAGCGGCTGGAGCCGCACCACGCGGTGAACCGGCTGGTGCTGGCGCGCGCCTGTGCGATCGTGGCGGCGCTGGTCGGCGGTGGCTACCTCGGCTACGGGCTGAGCTGGGTCGGCGATCCGGCCCAGCTGGCGGACGAGCGGATGTGGCGTTCGTTCGCCGCCGCCGCGGCGTGCGCGGCCGGCACGGTGGCAGCGCTGCTGCTCGAACGCGCCTGCCGGGTCCGCTCGGACGACACCGAGACCTGAGGTCGGCGCGGTCCCGGTCCCGCGTGACCTGGGTTACCCGGCACAGGTTGTCACCGCTTCCGCTTGTCTCCCCGAATTGCGGGCTCGGATCATCTAGCCTGCGAGCATGACTTCCCCAGGTTCGCGACGACGACAGCGGTCGACCCGCATCGTCGTCGCCACGATGCTCGTGCTTCTCGCGGCAGCCCTCGTCGGCGCCGCCGTCGTCCTCGGGTCCTCGGCCTTCCTCCTCGTCGCGGCGCTCGGGGCCGTGGTGCTGGGCGGGGCCGCCACCAAGATCATGCACAGCGAGCTGATGGTCTCGCGGCGCGAAGCCGCCCGCGACCGCGCCGAGCAGGCACAGGCCTACCGTCGGGAGGCCGACGACCGGGCTGCCGAGCATCTCGAGTTCGTCACCGAGTCGCAGGGCACGATCGCCCGCCGCGACGCGACGATCAGCCGGTTGGAGATCCGCTTGGAGGAGGCCGCCGAGGAGCTCGCCGACGCCCGCCGCGACCTTGTCGAGGCGCAGCAGCAGGCCACGCTGGCCGAGCAGGAGGCCGAGCGCCTCACCGCGAGCCTGGCCGAGGCCGAGGAGCGGGCGAGCGAGGCGATCGTCCGGGTGGCCGAGCTGGAGCAGGAGCTCGACGCGCTCAACGCGCAGTGGGAGGCGGAGTCGCAGGCGGTCAAGAAGGCCGTCTGACCCGACGACCTGACCCGACGACACGGCCGTCGGCCGCGGCCCAGGGGCCCGGTCACGGCTGCGCTCGCGTGGGTCTCCTCGGCGCCAGGGACGCCTCCTGCACCCTCCGATCCCTCGGACGACGGACCGGGCGACACGTGATGTCCTGACGACGGATCAGCCGCGCGGCCTGAGACGATGAGGCGTCGGTTGGCACTCAGGATCGGGGGCGGTCGAGATCACAGCCTCCTCACTGACACAGCCCGAGCGCCCCGACCCACCCCCGCCGCACGGTCCCGGGCGTCTCTGGCACCACGCCGTGCGCGTGGCCACCTCGGGGCTCAACTTCGCCACGCTGTGGGGCCTGGTGCTGCTCCTCGGCGGGCTGCTCGTGGTGAGCCTGCCCGGCGTGAGCGTGGTCGCCGTCGAGTCCGCGTTCGGCGTGCTGATCTTCGTGGTCGGCGTCCTCGACCTGGTCTACGCGGTGTCCGGCCGGGGCAAGCGGCTGGCGCGCAACCGGCGGCGCGCCGCGGTCCGCGGGACGCTCGCGGTGCTCCTCGCCCCGTCGGTCATCATCGGCCCGACCGAGGACTTCGAGGGGCTGCTGGAGCTTCTCGGGCTCTACCTGGTCCTCCGCGGAGGTTGGCTGGCCGTCGGGGGGTTGGCGCGTCGGCGGCGGGTGGCGGTGGCGCGCGGTGTCACGTACGTCGCCGTGGCGGTGCTCAGCCTCGCCTCGCCCGCCACGGCCGCCGAGGGGATCGTGCTGTGCCTCGCTCTGGGGGCCGCGGTGGTCGGGGTGATCCTGGTCGCGTACGGCGTGCGCGGCGCCTCCCACGCGTCGGAGATCACGGTGACCGAGCAGTCGGTCCCGGAGATCCTGTGGGCGTGGGTCCGCGCCGCGGACGTCGGTGCTTCCCGGCGTGGCGAGATCGCGGACGGGCTCTACTTCGAGCCTCCCACCCGGGTCGCCACGCTCACCGCGTGGTGGGTGATGCTCCTGCTCAGCACCAGCATCGCCACGTTCGCGATCCTGGTCGACTCCACCGCGGTGGTGATCGGGGCGATGCTCATCGCTCCCCTGATGGTCCCCATCCTCGGCCTGGCCGGGGCACTGGTGAACGGATGGCCGCGCCGGGCCGTCGGCTCGGCGTGGCTGGTGCTGGCCGGCGTCGTCGCCGCGGTGGCCTCGAGCTATCTGCTCGCGCGGTGGGCGCCGCCGCTGGTCGACCTCGAGGTCAACACCCAGATCTCGGCCCGAGTCGAGCCGACCGTCCTCGATCTGCTGATCGCGGTGCTGGCCGGCGCCGCGGGCGCCTTCGCGACGGTCAACGTGCGGGTCGCCTCGTCGATCGCCGGCGTGGCGATCGCGGTTGCGCTCGTCCCACCGCTCAGCGTGGTGGGCATCACCCTCGCGGCCGGCGAGCTCGGGGACGCAGCCGGTGCCGCGCTGCTCTTCCTCACCAACTTCGTCGCGATCGTGCTGTCGGCGGCCCTGGTCTTCGTGCTCTCCGGCTTCGCCGATGTGGCCACCGTGCGGGAGGACACCCGATCGGTGCTGACCACGCTCGCTCCCTTCGTGGCGATCGCCCTGCTGATCCTGGTCCCGCTGGTGTTCACCTCTCAGGGGATCCTGGCGGATGCGACCGTGCGACGGGTGGTCACCACCGAGGTCGAGACGTGGCTCGGGCCGGACTCGGACCTCCGGGTGACCGACATCGACCTCGAGGGGGACGAGGTCCTGATCCGGATCACCGGCTCCTCCGTCGTCCCGCCGGTCGACGAGCTGCAGGCGGCGGTCGACGCGGAGGCGGACGAGGACGTCACGGTGGTCGTCGAGCTCATCTCGAGCGAGATCCTGCGCGCTCCGTAGGGGGTCTCGACCGGTGTCGGTGCCGGGCCCGGCGGTGACACCTGACACAGGCCGGGGAACGCCCGCGGACCCGGGCGGCGACCCGAGGCGGCACAATAGGGTCCTGTGATCCCCGAGGACAATCGTTTCGAGAGCGATCCCGAGCAGGCCATCCCCGACGAGCCGCAGCTGCCGGACGGGTGGGAGATCGGTGGTGTGGATCCCGATGTCGAAGCGGATGTGGACCGGCTCGCCGAGCTGCTCCAGCGCCACGAGGAGGCAGCCCGGGGGTGGGCGAGCTCCGGTCGCGACGAGATCCTGGTCGAGGTCGAAGGCACCGCCACGCGGGAGAACCTCGTCGTCCGTGACGACGCGGGGGTGATCCAGGCGTGGGGCAGTGTGCACGACCGGTCGATCGAGCGGATGCTCTATGTCCACATCGTCGCCCGTGACATCGATCCGCGGGTCGCCAAGGCGTGCTCGGACACCCTCGTCGAGTGGGCGGTCGGCCAGGCCAAGGAGGTCGGCGCCGCCCGCGGTCTCGACGTACAGCAGATCGACTCGGGGGCCTTCGCCACCGACGAGCGGCAGCACAAGTGGCTGGCCGACGCCGGGTTCACCCGGGTGCGGCACTGGTGGCAGATGAAGCGCCCGGTCGCGCCCGAGGAACGCGAGCTGGTCCCCGACCCGGCGCTGTGGGAGCGCAAGGGTGTCCGCTTCCGCGTCGTACGTCGCGGTCCCGACGGGATGCCCGACGTCGGCGACCTCCAGGAGGTCCACGAGGTGCTGGAGAGCGCCTTCGTCGACCACTTCAACTCCCACCCGGAGACGTTCTGGGAGTTCATCCACCGGCTGCGGGAGGACCCCGGCCACACGTGGGACCACTGGTGGCTCGCCGAGCTGCTCGACGACGGTGAGCCCACCCCGGTCGGCACGCTGATCGCCACCGCGTCGACCGGCGGCGACGGCCCGGACAGCTCCTACATCGACTACCTCGGCGTGCTCACCGCTGCCCGCGGCCGGGGCGTGGCGAAGGGGCTGCTGCGCACGGCGATCGCCGACGCGGCGGTGCGCGACCGCCCCGAGATCGGCATCGAGGTCGACGCGGACTCGCCGACCGGTGCGCACGAGCTCTATGTCGGCATGGGCTGGGAGACGAAGTACGTCACCGAGTCCTGGCACCGCGACGTCCCGGTCACCTGACGCGCTCCGGCTCCGAGGCGGTGGGTCGAGTCCTCCGGCCTCGTCGAGCCCGGTGCGCAGTGCGACGCGAGCGTGCCCGCCGGGCTCACCACCAGCCGGTCGACGCCCCTATCTGACGGCCCAGCTCGGGCACCAGCGTCAGGACGAAGGCACCGTGGAGATGGTTGTCGTCGGCGTAGACCACGACGTTGCCGACCACGGCGGGGCAGTGGTCCGGACCACACATACCGTCGGTGAGGTCGATGGGATGGAACCCCGGCATCGCTCGGTACTGCTCGAGTGGGCTCACCGGATCGAGCGCGAGTGACCGGGCGACGCCGCATTCCGACGGCGTGCCGCCCTCGACCAGGCAGTCGGGTGGTGAGTGGAGCGTGCCGGACCCGTCCCGCGGCCAGGGGGTGTCTCGGATGCCCAGCACCTCGATGTCGGCGGCGATGAGCGTCCGCCACACGTCGACGAACTCCTCCGGTGCCTGGTCGCCCGGCCCGATCCTCGGGCGTTCGAACGAGCCGGTCCGGTCGGGTCGGGTCGCGGCGGCGATGACGACGTCGGGCCCGGTCGTCTCCAGCTGGTCCAGGACCTTCGGTAGCCAGGCGGCACAGGCGGTGGCATGGACCGGCCGAGCCCAGACCTCCGCCCCGGTGGCGACGCGGCAGCCCTGCTTGAGGTAGGTGACGAGTGCGAATCCGTGCTGACCTGCCAACGCTCGGAGGGCGGAGACCCACTGCGCCGAGTGTGAGCCACCGACGAGGGCGATGGTGCGCTCGGATCCTGCGTCGCCGAACACACAGGAGACCACCTCCGACGACCGGGCCGAGGCGTTGCGACACTCCTCCCCGACTCCGAGCGAGAGGTTCGTGGGCCGGATCAGGTCCGGGCGAGCAGGGCGGTCGGGGACCGGCCACCCGTCGGTGAGCGCTCTCGCGCCGGGATAGCTGGCAGGGTCGAGGGCCTCCTCGCCGCCGCTGCCGGCGTAGGCGTTCCAGCCGAGCGCGCCCGCCAGCAACGCCCCGGTGAGCCCGATGACGACAGCGCCGCGGAGCCGAGGCAGCGACGCTCGCCCGTGCACACGTCCCGGGCGCAGGGGTTGCTCGACCCATCGGGTGGTCGCTGCCGCCAACAGCACCGACGTCGTCACGAGGCAGGCACCTGCCCAGATCGGGACGGAGCGCCAGCCGGTCCAGCTGAGGAGCACCACGAGCAGCGGCCAGTGCCACAGGTAGAGGGAGTAGGCCCGGCCGCCCAGCCAGACCGCCGGCCGAGCCGCCAGCAGCCGGTTCACGCTGGCGGACCCACCGTCAGGTGACATGCCGACGGTGACGATGGCGATGGTGGCGACGACGGGCACCAGCGTCCACGGACCGGGGAAGAGGAGCAGCCCGTCGAGCAGCACACCACAGCTGAGGATCGCGGCCAGGCCGGCCCATCCGATGATCCGGGTCAGCCAGGCAGGAGGCGTCCTCCGGGCGGTGATCACCGTCGGGACGACCACGGCGGCAGTGGCGCCGAGCAGGATCTCCCAGGCCCGAGCGAGCGTGTCGTAGTACGCCCACCCGGGGTCGGCGGCGTGAACCACGGTGGCATAGCCGAACGACGCGGCAGCGAGGACGGCGTACGTCGTCGGAGCCAGCCACGTCGGGGCGCCCCGGCGCTCGTGGGGTCGGCGCCGGCGCACCAGGCGGGCCGTGGTGGTGACGGCGAGCATCACGAGCGTGAGACCGAGGAAGACCTGCACCTGCACGGAGATGGTCCACAGGTGCTGGAGCGGGCTGACCGCCGCGTCGGCGGCCTGGTAGTCCCGCGACTCGAGCGCGAGGTACCAGTTCTCGACCTGTGCCACGCTGGCCAGCACCTGTCGGGCGAAGGGGCGCCACCACGTCGCCGGCTGCACGAGGGCGACCAGCGCCGCTGTGGCAGCGAGCACGACCACGAGCGCCGGTCCGAGCCGGCGGGCGAGCCGGGACGAGGTGCCCAGCACGGACGGCGGACGGCCGTGCGCGACGGTGCGCGCGAGCTGCGCCCCGAAGAACCACCCGGAGAGCGTCAGGAAGACGTCCACCCCGCCGGAGACCCGGCCGACGAACACGTGGAAGCAGACCACCAGGAGGATGGCGACCCCGCGGAGCCCGTCCAGGTCGGTGCGCCGAGCTCGCTCGGTCGTGGGATCCTCCGTCATCGGGGAGGATTCAACCATCGGCCGCGGCTCAGTGTCGGCGGCTCATCCACTTTCGTGGTCGGGAGCGCGCGCGAGGGCCGGACGGCTGCTCCGCGGCGGGGGTCCCGGGCGGGTCCCGCTCGAGCTCGCCGATCAACCAGTCGATCGCGTGGGCCGCTGTGGCGCCCGGCAGCGCCGGCGGGGCACTGGCGTCACCGGCCGGGATCCCGGACACGCGGAGGGAGTCGGGATCGCCGACGATCCGGACGCCCAGGGTCCCGATCGCATCGACCCGCGCGTCGTTGAGCTCCTGGACGACCGGCGCCGCCCATGCCGGGAGCGGGGGGCTGCTCCGTGAGCGATCGGCGGCGGGACGGGCCATGAGGTCCGGCACGAGCCCACGGGCCACGAGTCGGCGCCGCTCGTGCTGGGGGATGCCACGGGCGATGAGCGCTTCGTTGATCGCCCGGATGAACTCGACCTCGCCCCACGGCAGGCTGCGGTTGGACTCGTCGGGATAGAGGGCGAGCAGGTCCGTCGGCAGCCCGAGCATGCGCTCGAAGGTGCGCGGCAGCAGCTCGCGGTCGCTGTCGTCGGTGACGATGAGCGTGATGCGCTCGGGCCCCACCACGTCGGCCCACCGGCGTACCAGGGCCCCGACGTCGTGCGCGTACCAGACGTTGGTTCTCTCGGTGTGCTGCGACGAGGTCGGGTCGTCCCAGGTCGCCGGCTCTCCCGGTCGGTCGAGCACGATGCGGAGCCAGGCGTCGTAGTCCAGGGGACTGCCGACCTTGACCCGCTGCTGCCACAGTGACGGCAGCAGCTTGTCGAGGCGACGTACGACGGTCACCACGTGCGGCTCCCGACCGCCGAGCTCGTCGGCGATGCGGCGAACCTGCGGTGGTTCCGCGCGTCCGAAGTCCTCGTTGCTGATGCATGCCCTGGGGCTGGGATCGTCGTGCAGGTCCGCGACCAGGTCGTGCCACCGCTTCTCCGGCTGCCGGGCGAGGACACCGGGCGCGCCGCGCACGCCGATCGCCCACGCCGCCCGCCGTGCTCGGTTGATGCCGACGTAGCGCACGCCGTGTTCGGCGAGGCGTCGACGGGACTTCTGGAGGGAGACCTGGATCGCGGTGGTGCCGGTCTTGTGCGGCCCGATGTGCAGCAGCCGGCTACCTGGAGGCAGCAGGAGGTCGTCCGCGCCCGCTCCAGCCTCGGGAGCCTGGTAGATCGAGCCATGGGACGGGTCGCGATACTTCCGCCAGTACGTGTCCCGGTTCTTGAAGCCCATGTGACCGAAGCCGGCGACCCGCTCGGCCACGTCCTCGAAGGCATGGATCGTGAAGCCGTCGAAGAAGTCGTCCGACCGGGTGCCACCCTCGCCCCAGACGGCCGTCATGATGCCGGGACCGGTGACCTCCCAGACGTCGTTCGAGATCTGCTGCGTCACGTTCTCGGTCGCCTGCTCGAGCACGTAGGCCAGAGCAGGGTCGCGCGGGTTGCGGACATACAGGAACCCGTTCGGGATCCGTCCCGCTCGCCAGCCCTCCCCCATCGCGCGCTTGTCGGCATCGCGCAGGAACAGGCACCCGCGATCGGTCGCGCGGAACACCGCTCCGGCGCCGCCGAGGTTCTTGACATCGGCGTCGACGTACGCGCCGCCGTGGACGAGGAGCCAGGCGTAGCGGAAGAAGTCGGCCCGCATCGCCGGGACGGCGCAGCTGTCGAAGGCTCGGAGCGTGTCGCGGTCGAAGTGCTGACGCAGGAACTCGGCTGCGGACCCGTCGTCGTGGACGGTGACGTCGAAGTCGGGATCCTCCGCCCACCCGGCCATGCGGCGGCGGACCCCGGGTGGCGGGTCGCCGTCGTGCCAGTACTGGAGCAGCGGGATGGGCGTGGTCATCAGGCGACATGCTCCCACGGACGTCGCCGGGCCGGTCGCCTCGACTTCCCGCCGGGGCAAGCTCGCCGGTGAACGCGCGCTCGGTCGGAGCGAGTGGGTAGGGTGCCGGCCGTGAAGGTACTGGTGACCGGCGGGGCGGGGTACATCGGGTCGGTCACGGCCGGCGCCCTCGAAGCCGCGGGGCACGAGCCGGTGATCCTCGACTCGTTGGTGAGCGGGCCGCGTGCCTTCGTCCGGGACCGCATCTTCTATGAGGGCGACATCGCGGACCGCGAGCTCCTGCGCCGCATCGTGCAGGAGCACCCCGACATCGCGGCGGTCGTCCACATGGCCGCGCTGATCGTGGTGCCGGACTCGGTCTCACGGCCCTATGACTACTACCGGAACAACGTCGCCAAGTCGCTGGAGATGCTGGACGAGCTGGCCTCGCTCGGTCTGACGAGGGTGATCTTCTCCTCCTCGGCGTCGGTGTACGCACCGTCGGCGAGCCAGGAGGTCACCGAGGGCGACCCGGTGGCGCCGGGGTCGCCGTACGCCGAGACCAAGCTGGTCGTCGAGCGGATGCTCAGTGCCCTGGTCGCAGCCACGTCGCTGCAGGCGGTGAGCCTGCGCTACTTCAACCCCATGGGTGCGGACCCGCAGCTGCGATCGGGTGTCCACGTGGCCGCGCCCACGCACGTGCTGGGACAGCTGGTCGCGGCGGCCCGGGGGGAGATCGAGGCGTTCTCGATCACCGGCACCGACTATCCGACCCGGGACGGCACCGGGCTGCGCGACTACATCCATGTCTGGGACCTCGCTCGGGTCCACGTCCGTGCCGTCGAGCGCTTCGACGATGTCGTCGCGCGCACCGGGGAGCGCCACACGGTGCTCAACGTCGGCACGGGTGCCGGGACGACCGTGCGGGAGCTGATCGGCCACGTCGAGCAGGTCCTCGGACGCCCGGTGCCGGTGCGCGAGGCGCCGGCGCGACCCGGGGACGTCGCCGGGGCGTTCGCCAACGTCGACCGGGCGGTCGAGCTGCTCGGGTGGCGGGCCGAGCTCACCATCGCCGAGGCCGTCGAGTCGGCGCTCGCCTGGGCCGAGCGCCGGGAGTCCGTGCTCGCTGGCGCGTCGGGCTAAACTCCACCGCTGGTCTGCTTCCCGTCCACGTCCCGGTTGGAGTCCCCCGCATGCCCCACGGTTCCCCGCACGCCTGTCGGCCCCCGAGGCCGGGGCGGAGCGTCGCCTGATGCCGCCGGCCTCCACCCAGCTGGTGCTGGTCTCGGGCTCCGGGCGGAGCGGTACCAGCTCGCTCGCCGGCACGTTGAAGCGGCTCGGGCTGCATGTGCCGCAGCCCGAGGTGCAGCCGGGACCTGCCAACCCTCGCGGGTTCTACGAGCCTCGGTGGGTGATCCGCTTCCACTCCGCGTTCTTCAAGGAGCTCGCGGTCCACAACATCGACAGCCGCCCGTCGGCCGTCGAGCAGATCCGCGAGGCGACCGCTGACGGCGCGGCGACCGCTCGCCTCACGGACTGGCTGCGCACCCAGATGGACCAGCCGCGGCTGGTGATCAAGGATCCGCACGCCTTCTGGTTCGCCGACGTCTGGGCCACCGCCTGCGCCGAGCTCGGTATCGACCTGTGCTGGCTGACGTCGATTCGGCACCCGGCGGAGGTGGTCGGGTCCCGTGACCTCGCCTACCTGCAGGGGAAGCCTGATGAGGTCCGCCGGGTGAAGGAGACCTCCAACGTCGCCGGATGGGTCCATGCCGCGCTGCTGACCGAGCGTGCGGGGCGCGAGGGTCGTCGGTCCTTCATCCGGTACACCGACCTCATCGCGGACTGGCGCCGCTCCCTCGCGCCGGTGGCGAGTCAGCTGGACCTGGCCCTCGATGCCGACCTGGGGACGACGACCCACCATGCCGTCGACGACTTCCTCGACACGTCGATGCGCCACTCGACCTTGACCTGGGACGACATCAAGGTGTCGCGGCGCCTCCAGGACATGGCCGAGGAGGTGTGGCAGATCCTGCAGACACTGGTCGACGAACCGCACGATCGCACGTCCGCCGACCGGTTGGACGAGATCCACGCGGACTACGTGGAGATGTACACCGACGCGGCGGCGCTGACCTACGACGATCGACGTGCGAGCGTGAAGCTGGCGACCCGGCGCGCCCGTCAGCAGAAGCAGCGTGTGGTCCGGCGGTTGCGGCGGAGACTGCGGCGCGCCGACGGCGCCCTCGAGCAGGCGAGGCACCGGGCGGTGGCCGCCGAGCAGGCCGGTGTCACGGCAGCGGTGCGTCGGCGCGTCGGGTCCGTGGTCCGACGGGTGCGTGGCTGACACGGAGGTCGGTCCCGTGCGGATGTGCGCGATGCGCATGGACGAGTCATTACGATGAGCGACGAGCGACCCGTATCGGGACGGGTCGGGATCTGAGGAGGCGGCCATCCGGTTGGCGCGTTTGCTGGAGTTCGGGCGGCGCGGTCGTCAACCGCTCGACGTGACCCGTGCGGTCGCCCTGGACGGGACCCACGTGTGGGTGACGCTGGACGCCCCGGCGGCGGGATCGGTGGTCGCGGTCCATGCCGACACCGGTCGGCGGACGACGTTCACGGCGCCGGTCACCCCGGGTGAGCAGACCGTCCGGCTCGCCGTGGCCGACCTTCCCGAGGACGGCGAGGCGGCCTACCACCTGGTGTTCGTCGGCGACGGTGAGGAGCGCCCCCTGACCCGCCCGCACCCGGTGCCGGTGCCCACCCGGGCGCCGTACACGCCGGACGGGCGATGGCACTTCCGGGTGTTCGTCGAGGACCACGGCCTGGCGCTGCACCGGGTGGCGGTCACCGAGCACGTCCCGGTCTCCCGGCTCGGCGTGTGTGACGGCGCCATCGAGATCCGATGGCGGGACGAGGCCGCCGGTGAGCTGCTGCTCCTCGAGGGGGAGCGCGATGTCTTCCGGGTGGCCGCCGACCTGCTGGGCGGCGAGCGCCGCGCACGCGTGCCCGCGGACTTCACCGAGGGCCCCGAGGAAGCACTGCTGGACGTGGCGGTCGTGACCCCGGAAGGCACACGACCGCTCGGCCGGGCGGACAACGACCTGGCACGGCCGGACACCGCGGTGCTGCTGCCGAGTGTGCACGCCGGCCGCCACAGCGCCCGGCTGCGGTGGACGCGTGCCGGCATGCTCCGGCTGCGTCGGGACGTGGTCGGATGAGGATCCGCTTCCTGCTGGTCACCGTGGACCACCTCGCCGGCACCGAGCGCGCCGCCGTCGTCCAGGCGAACGCCCTGGCGGCCGCCGGGCACGACGTCGAGATCGTGAGCGTGCTGCGCACCTCGCCGACACCACGCGACGACGTCGCCCGTGCGGTGAGGGTGCGCTACCTGACGTCGGCCGGAGGGGACGCCGGCGTGAACGATGTGCAGTGGCGGGTCGACGAGGCGACGGCACTGGCTGCGTCGCCTTCGGTGCTCGTCCCCGCCCGGTGGGACCCGACGCTCAACGCGCTCTGCGACGTCGTCCTCGAGCGTTACCTCCCGGCAGCGGACGCGGACGTGGTGGTCACGATGACTCCGGGCCTCCTGGCAGCCGCGGCGCAACGGCTCCCGGCGTCGACGGCGTTGGTGCACCAGGAGCATCGCTCGTCGATGCACCGGACGGCCGGTGTGGAGCCGCTGCTGGCGTTCGCCCCCCGTGCGGACGCCGTGGTGAGCCTGACGGAGGTCAACGCCGACTGGTTGCGCCGTCAGCTCGGCCCGCTGGCACCCCCGATCCACGTCGTGCCGAACGCCGCTCCCGGGCAGGAGCAGCCGCAGTCCGGCCTGGACCGGCCGCTGATCGTCGCGGCCGGACGGCTCGACGCGGGCAAGCAGTACGTCCACCTCGTCCGTGCCTTCGGATCGATCGCGGACCAGATCCCCGAGTGGCGCCTCCGGATCTTCGGGAGCGGCAAGAAGCGCGCCAGCCTGATGCGCACGGCTCGCCGTTACGGCCTGTACGACCGGCTCGAGCTGCCGGGAGAGACGACGGATCTCGCGGCCGAGTGGGCGAAGGCGAGCATCTCGGCGCTGACGTCGAGCCTCGAGGCGTTGCCGCTGGTCATCCAGGAGAGCCTGGCTGCCGGCGTGCCCGTCGTCGCGTATGACTGCCCGACCGGCCCGGGAGAGATGATCCGGCACGGAGTCAACGGCTTCCTGGTCCCGCAGGACGACGAGGAGGCGTTGGCCGGTCACCTGCTCGAGCTCGCGCAGGACCTCGAGCTCCGCAAGCGCCTCGGCGCCGCAGCACGCGAATCGCTCGGCGGCTTCGACGCCGCAGCGGTCACTGCTCAGTGGCTGGCGATCTACTCAGACGTGCTCGACGGCCGCCGGGACGGCCGGGTCCCGTGGCTTGCGCGAGGTGCGAGCCGACGAGCCGAGGAGGCGGAACCGACCGCACCCCCGGTTCCCGCCATCACGCCGGCAGAGGCGCGTCACACGCTCGTGGCGGCGATGGCTCGGTCGCTGGCCTCGCTCCCCGGGTGGTTCGCGCTGGCGGGGCGAGGCGACTTCGCGCCGACGTTCGTGGTGCCGGGAGAGCGGCGGGACGAGGCGCTCGACGCGTTGCGGCACGCGGGGTTCCCCGCCTTCGCGAGCCTGGTCGTCGAGGAGCGGGACCACTGGCTGCCTCGTCGTGGGGAGGTCGCCACGACCGCCCGAGCGCTCCGCGGTGTACCGGTGGGCGGCCTGGCCGTGGAGCCGTGGCCGCGCACCACCGACGGCGCCTCGCATCTCTCGTCAGGGGCACAGGTCCGCGTGGAGTTCTGGTCCCGTGACCGCGACGGGTGCCTCAACGCGCGGCAGCCCAATCCCTATGCCCGCCGCGTCGCCGACGACGACATCGTCGAGGACCTGACGGTCGACGGCGTCCCGGTGCCGGGCCTGCGCGGGATGTCGGGCCCGTTCGTCGAGACGCGCCAGTTCCCCGTCGACGTCGTCTACACCTGGGTCGACGACTGCGACCCGGTCTGGCAGGAGGCGCGGGACCTCCGACGGCAGGTGTCGGCGTCGTCGCAGGCGCGCCGTGAGGCGTCGGGTGACGCCCGGTTCCGCAACCGCGACGAGCTGCGCTACTCGCTCCGGAGCATCCATGCCCACGCCCCCTGGGTGCGCACCATCCACGTGGTGACGGCGGGGCAACGCCCCGGATGGCTCCTGGACCACCCGAAGGTGCGCCTGGTCGACCACCGGGACATCCTGCCGGAGGAGGCGCTGCCCACCTTCAACTCCCATGCGATCGAGACGGCGCTGCACCGCGTCCCCGACCTCGCGGAGCAGTTCGTCTACTTCAACGACGACGTGTTCCTGGCACGGCCGCTCGGGCCGGAGCAGTTCTTCGCGCCGACCGGCCAGTTCGCGGCCTTCCTGGCGGAGGTCCCGGTCGGTCTCGAGGGCCGGGACTCCCGGCCCTTCATCCAGGCCGGGCTCAACAACCGACAGCAGCTGCTGGAGCGCTTCGGCGTGACGTCCACGCAGACGTTGCCACACTCGCCGCACCCGATGCGTCGTCGCGTGCTGGAGGAGCTGGGCCGCGACTTCGCTGAGGCGATCGATCGCACCGCGCGGTCACCGTTCCGAGCGCCGACCGACCTTGCCGTGGCGTCGTCGTTGGTGCAGCACTACGGCCTCGCGACGGGGGACGCCTACCTCGGCGCGATCGACGTCGAGTTCGTGAACACGAGCAGAGCAAACGTGCGAAGCCGGCTGCGTGCGCTGTTGAGCCGCGAGTGCGACGCGTTCTGCATCGGCGACCACCACGACTATGCGCTTCCGGAGGAGGAGGTCAGCGCCACCCTGGCGTCCTTCCTCGAGCAGTACTTCCCGGTCCGTCCTCCGTGGGAAGGGGAGTGAGGGGCTGCCGTACGGCGGACCGTTCCACCGGTGGGGTCGGGGCCGGCTGGCACTATCATCGATCCCGTGCCACCCCAGGATGCCGACCCGTCCGAACTGGACTACCTCGTGGTGCTGACCTACGGGCGGTCGGGCTCCACGCTCCTCCAAGGCCTGCTCAACTCGATCCCGGGCTACCTGATCCGCGGCGAGAACCGGCAGGTGCTGCGTCACCTCTGGGAGGCGGACCGGACGCTCCGACAGGAGCGGCAGAAGCAGCAGCGATGGCTCGCGCGCAACGCGCCGGGGGAGGAGCTGCCGCCCACCCACGCCTTCTACGGCATCGACGGCTACCCACGTCGCAAGGCCCTCCGGCTGGCCCGTCGGTACGCCGTGCAGACCCTCTTCCGGCCCGAGCCGGAGACCCGGGTCGCGGGCTTCAAGGAGATCCGGTGGGCCGAGCCGGACGCCGCGGAGTTCGTGGGCTGGCTCCGTGAGGTGTTCCCCGGGGTCCGCTTCGTCGTCAACACCCGCAACCTGGACGATGTGGCCAAGAGCGCATGGTGGGCCGACGACCCGGAGGCTCGCGGCCGCTTGGCGGCCGCCGAGGAGCGGCTGCTGGCGATCGGGGACGACCTGGGGGAGGCCGCCTACCGGGTGCACTACGACGACTACGTCGGCCGGCCGGACGAGCTCGCGGGGCTGTTCTCGTGGCTGGGCGAGGACTTCGACCGGCAGGCGGTCGCCGACGTCATGGACGTGCGGCACTCCTGGCCCTACACCGTCACGCCCTGACGAGGTCAGCGGCTGCGGAGCCGTCGTGCCACGCGCACCGTCAACGGGACCCGCCGCTCCTCGAGCTCGCGTGTCAGATCGGCGTTGCGCCGCTCCAACCGCTCGATCCGTGACCGCAGCCGCGCCACGCGGGTCTGCTGCCGCTCTCTGAGCGCCCGCCGCTTCTGCCGGTTGAGGTCGCGGTCGGTGGTCACCTGGTCGAGGGTCAGGTCGTGGGCGAAGGTGTACATCGCGTCGTAGCGCTCGTGCAGTCCGTCCAGGGCGGCCATGGCGACCGCGTCGTTCGGGTCGGCGACCAACCGGGTGACGGCCGACCAGATCTCGTCCGCGACGTCGCTGACCTGGCGGTGCACCGACATGTCGTCCCACGAGCCCTGGCTCCGGTTGAGCGTGGGGTCGATGAAGTCGTCGATCGCGTGGTGGTCGGCGCCGACCCTCACCATCGACCCGGTGCCGAGCTGCTCGTCGGCACGACCCAGCGCACTGCGCCAGTCGTTCATCAGGTCGTCGTACTGGACGAACGCCCGTCGGTCGCCGCGCGTGGCACGCTCGGTGACCAGGATCCCGTGACACCACGAGGCGACGTTGGTGGTCTCGCGCGCCCGCCGGACGGCCTCGTCCCGGGACGCGAGGTAGTGCTGGTCGCGGGAGCGCGCCACCTCGACGGGCGGGCGCAGCATGGTGAGGAAGGCGACGCCGAGGCCGGCCTCATCCGCGGCCGTGCGCCACAGCTCGTGCAGCCAGAACGTGCGGGGGTCCTTGACCACGACCCGCGGCTCGGAGGCGAGCGGTGCCAGCCACGAGCGGAGCTCGTCGACGAGCTCGGGACGCTTCGCGGCCGCCGCCGCCAGGTCGACCGCCGCCGGGCGGGCGTCGTTGGTGCGCACCGGGAGCTCGCCGAGCACCCGCTTGTGGAAGTCGACCACCCACTGCGGCTCGTAGAAGCCACGCGGGTTGGTCTCGTCGGCCGGCACCTCGGGTTGGGGCACCGTCCACCCGAGGCGTTGCAGGCTGCCGGCGACGGTGCTGGTACCGCTGCGGCCGGTGCCGGCGACGAGGAGCAGGGTCGGGTCGGGTCCCGGGTCGCGAGCGGTGGTCACGGGGCGACCCTAACCAGACTCCCGAGGATCGGCATGGCCGCGGGCTACCATCGCTGCATGATCGCCGCCGAGCCGCTCGACCAGGAGTGAGGTCCGTACGACGGCTCGTGCCCGATGCGGCGGTGCGAGCAGGCTTCCGTGCGCAGACCCGCGCACGGCGTGGCGTCACCGTCTCGGTGGTCGCTGTCGTGACCGACGACAACGCCTACTTCCTGCGCGAGTGCGTGGACTCGCTCGGCGCCCAGCGGCATCGCGCCGAGGAGGTCGTCCTGGTGGTGACCGGCACGGCCGGGTTCACCACCGATCTGGTCCGGCGCTCGGAGGCGACCAGTCCCCGGATCCGGGTCCTGCCTCGCCCCGGCTCCGCACCGTCCGAGGCCCTGGCGGCGGGGGTGGCGGCGGCGCAGGGCACGGCGGTGCTGTGTCACGACACCGGTGACCTCCTCGACTCCGGGGCACTGGCCGCGCTGACCGCCGGGCTCGGAGACGCGCCGTGCGCCGTGGCGCTGCCCGGCGGCGGAGCGCCCTCGCGTGCCTTCACTGCCAGCATCGGCGACGTGCTGTTCCGGCGACGGTGGCTGGCGCGTCACGCCGGGCTGCTGGCGCTCGGCGAGCCGCTCCCCGAGCTGCTGCTCGCGCTCGGTGACGACGAGCGGCCGGCGGTGGTCGACGCGGCGGCCACCAGCGGCCTCGAGCGGGGGCACGGGCTGGTCTTCGGAGCGATGCCTCGTCTGGCCGGCGACGCGGAGCGCTTCTCCGAGCACACCCGAGCGGTGCTGAGCCGGATGTCCGACCGCCGCCTCGACGCGGCACCGCTCGCCCGTCATCTGGTCGAGCACCGGATGCCGGCCTACCTCGCCGACGCCGAGCGCTGCGACGACGCCGGCTGGCGGGCGCTCGCGGTGCTCGCTGCCGACCTGCTCGAGCTCGCCGGCCCCTCGACGGTCCCGGTCGTGCCGCGCGTCGCGGCGTGGCTGGCGGCCGAGAACCGGCGCGAGGAGGTGCTGCGGTTCCTCCTCGACCGTTGGCAGCAGGAGCGGCAGTTCCCGGCGTACGCCGGCGACGGCGAGCTGCTCATCCGTGACGACTCCCTCGAGGCGACGGCCCCGGTGGCGATCCGGCGGGTCACCGCCGAGGAGTCGCGGCTGCGGCTGCTGCCGCGCAGCGTGCTGGCGATCGCCGACGGCCTGGACCTCGAGATCGGCGCCGTCGTGCCGCATCTGCCGCTCGACCGGGACCCGCCGGTGGTCACCGCGACGCTGGACGGCACGTCGGTCGCGGTCACGTGTCACCACGACCCGGAGGTGGACCTCGCGCTCGGCGACCGGTACGCCGACAGCCTGGTGCTTCGGCTGCGCACCCCACCGGGCCAGCGGCTGGCGGTGACCGTCGACGTCGGCGGTGTGCACCGGACCGCTCATCTCGACCTCGACCCGACCGCGCCCGCGGCTCCGCCGTGCCTCGCGGACGTCGCGGCCGACGACCGACGGATCACGGGGCAGGTCGACGGTGGCCCCGACCGGACGCTGGGGCTGGTGGCCGACCCGTGGGGCCTCGGCACCCGGCCGCGACCCACCGGGCCGCACCGATGGGACGTCGTCCCGGGCACCGGCCTGGCCGAGCGACTTCCTCTGGTGCTGCGCTCCGAGCATCATCGGATCCGGGTCCGCGCGGTCCGCGACGCCGGCACCGAGCTGGATCTGGGACCGCCGCTCGACGACGACGAGGTCGGCGCCCGCAACCAGCAGCGCCTGCGCGAGCAGTACGCCGCCCGCGCGGCCGATCCGGCCACCCCACCGCCCGATCCCGGCGTCGTGCTGTTCACCAGCTACCTCGGTCAGGGCGGGGACAGCCCGGCCGCCATCCACGACGCGCTCCGACGGCTCCGGCCGGGCCTCCGCACGGGGTGGGTGGTGGCCGACGCGTCGGTCGCCGTGCCCGACGGTGCGGAGCCGGTGCAGGTCCGCAGCCGGGACTGGTACGACGCCCTGCTCACCGCCGGCCAGGTGGTCACCAACATCGACCTCGATCCGTGGTTCGTGAAGCGGCCGGGCCAGCGGGTGCTGCAGACCTACCACGGTCATCCGTCGAAGGTGATGGGACGCTCCGCCTGGGAGGCGAAGGGGTTCCCGCCGTCCCGGGTCGCCGAGATGCTGCGGCGGACCCGCGACACCTGGGACCTGCTCGTCGCCCCGTCGCCGGAGGCCGAGCGGCTCTACCGCGAGCAGTTCGCCTACGACGGTGAGGTCGTCACCGCGGGCTACCCGCGCAACGACGTGCTCCTCGCCCCCGATCGCCAGCAGCGACGTGTCGAGGCACGGCGGCGGCTCGGTGTCCGCGACGGTCAGCGGGCCGTGCTCTACGCCCCCACCTGGCGCGACGACCTCGCGACCAACCACCGGGTCGCACCGATGGACGCGATCTTCGACGTCGACGCCGCAGCCGAGGCGCTCGGCGAGGACTGGGTGGTGCTGGTGCGGGGGCACCGGTTCCATCGCCATCGCGGTCACGAGGGCGCCACGGTGCTCGACGTCACCGAGCACCCGCGGATCGAGGACCTGCTGCTGGCCTCCGACGCTGCCGTCCTCGACTACTCCTCGGTGCGCTTCGACTACGCGCTGACCGACCGTCCGATGCTCTTCCTGGTCCCCGACCGGGAGCGCTATGCCGGCACGGTGCGCGGCTTCCTGCACGAGTACGTCGACACCGCGCCCGGCCCGCTGCTCGACACCACCGAGGAGGTGGTCGACGCCCTCCGCCGGCTCGACAACACCGACCGGGCGTACGCGACCGCGCGGGCGGCGTTCCGGGAGCGGTTCTGGTCGCTGCAGGACGACCGGTCCGCGGAGCGGGTGGTCGAGGCGTTCTGGCCGGGCTGACCGATCGCCCTGGAAGCGGGACTGCCGGGCCCCGGATGAGATGATCGAGCCCATGTCGACGTTCGCTCAGCTCCGGCGACGTTCCCGCGACCTCGGACTCCGGACCGCCCGACGCGCGGTCCGCACCCGTGTCGGGCGCCGCGTCCTCCGGCCGGAGATCACCGTGGTCGTGCCGTTCTACAACGTCGAGCGCTACTTCGCCGACTGCCTCGACAGCATCCTCGCGCAGGACGTCGCCAACATCGAGGTGCTGCTGGTCGACGACGGGTCTCCGGACGGGTCGCGCGCCATCGCCGAGCGGTACGCCGCCGAGGACCGCCGGTTCCGGGTCGTGACCCGGCCCAACGGCGGCCTGGGTGCGGCGCGCAACACCGGTGTCCGTGAGGCGCGCGGTCGCTACCTCACCTTCGTCGACTCCGACGACCAGCTGTCCCTCGGTGCGCTCCGCGCGTTGCACGCCAGCCTGGAGGAGTCCGGCTCCGACCTCGCCGTCGGTGCGGTGGAGCGGTTCGACAGCGGCAAGACCTGGTACCCGTCCTGGATCGAGCAGGTCCACGCCGTGCCGCGGACCGGGATCCGCGTCGAGCAGTTCCTCCCGCTGCTGCGCAACCTCTACACCTGGAACAAGCTCTTCCGGCGCGATTTCTACGACCGTGCGGACCTGTGGTTCCGCGAGGGCGTCGCCTACGAGGACCAGCCGATCATCACCCAGCTGTTCGCCCGTGCCGGCAGCATCGACGTCCTCCCGGACATCGTCTACCGCTACCGGGCACGGGACGATCGCAGCTCGATCAGCCAGCAGACCGCCACGGTGAAGGATCTGCGGCAGCGCATCGAGGCGTGGCGGGTCAGCCGCGACGTGATCCGCCGGGAGATGTCGGAGGAGATCTACCAGGCGTGGCTGCAGACCCTCTTCGAGGCCCACTTCCTGTGGTACCTCTCCAGCCCCGGCACGGTCGACGACACCTACTGGGAGGAGCTCGTCGCCGCCGTCCGCAGCTATGCCGCCGACGCCTCGCCCTGGGTGTGGGAGGCGACCACCCCCGCCCACCGGGTGCTCGTCGCGCTCGCGCTGCAGGACCGCCGGGCCGATGCCCAGGAGTTCGTCCGCAGCGGCGGCATGCGGGCCGCCGACTGGCCGTCCGAGGTGCGCGACGGTGCCGTCGTGCTGCAGCTCCCGTTCCACGACGACCCGGGGCTCGACGACCAGCTCTTCGCGCTGCGGCCCGAGCAGCTGCGTCTCGTGCACGCCGTGGAGAACCTGCACTGGATCCATGACGACGACGGGATCTCCTGCTGGATCTCGGGCTGGGCCTACCTCGAGAAGGTCGACCTGGGTCACCACCGCTCCGATGTCGCCGTCGTGCTGCGCCACGAGCAGAGCGGTGAGGAGCTCGTCGTCGCGGCCACCGACGACGTCGACCTGACCACCCTCCCGCCGATCCAGGACAAGTGGTGCGACCACGAGCCGGGTCGGTTCGGCGCGCGGCTCCCGCTCGCCGCACTCGTCGAGTCGGCCGCCCCTGACACCTCGTGGTCGGTGCACCTGCGGGTCGAGGCAGCCGGCCAGCGGGTCGAGCAGCCGGTCACCCGGCTGCTGCGGCTCGGCGCCGCCGGCATGGTGCCGGCGGCGTCGCTCTCCGGCGGCCGCCGGCTGGTCGCCGACTGGCGGCTGCGGCGCCCGCTGGTCCTCGCCGTACGCCGGACGGGTGCCCGGCTGGAGCGGCTGGAGGTCACCGGGCGCCGAGTCCGCGGTGAGCTCGACCCGGCGACCGAGCCGGGCCTGGTGAGTGTGTCGGCGACCTCGCCCGGCGGCCGGGCGGAGGCGCGGCTCATGCCGGGCGGGAGCGACGGGACGCGGGCCTTCACCATCGACCTGCCGCCGGTCGCCGTGCCGGCCGTCGGCCGTCCCCTGCGGTGGCACGTCGACGGCTGGACCGCCGACGGCACAGCGGTCCCGGTCGCCCCGGCCGATGACGCACTGGCGCCCGCCGCCGGTGGCGCGCTGAGCCCGGTGACCTCGCCCGCGGGCCGCCTGGAGATCGAGGAGTGGAGCCTGGGCGCCGTCGCCGACACGGTGACCGTGACCGACGGCGCGCTGCGGGTCCGGGGCCGGGTCCTCGGTGCGACCGCCGGTGTGGTGCGCGTCGTCGCTCGCAACATCCGCGCCGACTCGGTCACCGACGAGGTGCCGTTCGCCGACGGCCGGTTCGAGATCACCCACGACCTGCATCACGAGGTCCACCGCTTCGGACGGCTGCCGTTGGGTCTCGGTGACCACGACCTGTCCGTGCGGATCACCGTCGACGGCGAGGCCACGACGACGGTGCCGATCCGGGTCTCCACGCGCCTCAACGACGATCTGCCGCTGCACGTCGTGACCGACCACCACGAGGGACGGGTGGTGCGCGGGCCGGACGGCGGCGTTCGGTTCACCGCGCTGCGGCCGCTCGGTGACGCCCGGGGCGCCTACCAGCAGAACCGGCTGCGGCTGAGCCCCCCGGCGGGAGGCCGGACACGGGGCGTGCTGCTGCGGTCCTACTTCGGTGAGAAGGCGACCGACAACGGCATCGCGATCCAGGCCGAGCTGCGGCGACGCGGCTCCGACCTCCCGGTCTACTGGGCGGTGCAGGACCACTCGATCCCGGTGCCGGAGGGCGGCATCCCGGTGATCGTCAACAGCACCGAGTGGTTCGACCTGCTCGGGTCGGTGACCTACTACGTCGACAACATGTACCAGCCGGAGTACCACCGCAAGCCGGACCACCAGGTGATGGTGCAGACCTTCCACGGCTACCCGTTCAAGCAGATGGGCCACCCGCACTGGCGCCAGCAGCAGTTCGCCCGGGCCAAGATCGCGGCGTACGACGCCCGCGCGGCCGCGTGGGACTACCTCGTCTCACCGGCGCGCTACGCCACGCCCCACCTGGTGCGCGACTTCGCCTACGGCGGCGAGGTCCTCGAGATCGGCTACCCCCGCAACGACGTCCTCAGCTCGCCCGGGGCCGACGCCCTCCGACGGACCGTCCGTGACTCGCTGGGCATCCGCCCGGGACAGACCGCCGTGCTCTACGCGCCGACGTTCCGCGACTACCTCGCCGAGGACGACAACCGCGCCGTCTTCGCTGAGTTCTTCGACTACGCCCACGCGATGGAGCGCCTCGGCGACGACCATGTGCTGCTGGTGCGCGGGCACGCCTTCAACGCCCGTTCCCACCAGCGGATCGGCCGGATCCCGGGCTGCATCGACGTCACCGACTACCCGGAGGTCTCGGACCTCTACCTCGCGGCGGACCTCTGCATCACCGACTACTCCTCGCTGCGGTTCGACTTCGCCGTGACCGGCAAGCCGCTGATCTTCCACGTGCCCGACCTGCAGCGCTACCAGGACGCCCGGGGCTGGATCATGGACTACGAGCCCACGGCTCCGGGCCCGCTGGTCGACACCACCGACCAGGTGGTCGACCGGATCCTCGACCCGCAGGGCCTGCGGATCGAGTTCGCCGACGCCTACGACACCTTCCGCAAGGAGTTCCTCGACCTCGAGGACGGTCGCGCCGCCGAGCGGTTCGTCGACGCGGTCTTCGTCCCGCGCGGCGACGCCTGACCCGGCGGGCGCTGATAGGCTCACCGCCCGTTCCGAACCGTCCATCCCTGACCGCCTGGAGATCGCTCGATGCCGCTGCTCGTCCTGATCACCGGCACGGGTCGCAGCGGCACCAGCACCATGTCGGGATCGCTCCACCACCTGGGGCTCCAGGTGCCGGGGCCGCACCTCGGTGCCAACGAGTCGAACCCCAAGGGCTTCTTCGAGTCCCGCTGGGCGGTGCGCTTCCACAAGGAGATCTGCGACACCGCGCACACCAACATCTTCGACAGCCGCCCCCATGCGTTCGACCGGGTGCAGCAGGTGCTCACGCCCGACCACGAGGCGGAGGTGGCGGCGTTCCTCGAGCGCCGCGGAGGTGACGCCGAGCAGGTGGTCGTGAAGGACCCGCGGTCGGTCTGGACCCAGGCGCTCTGGAAGCAGGGGGCGGCGCGCGTGGGCCGCGAGATCCGGTACGTCTCGATGCTGCGGCACCCTGCCGAGGTGATCGGCTCGCGCGCGACGTACTACGCCTCCGACGAGGAGGCCAAACGGCGCCGCTACGAGACCTTCAACGTGGCGCGATGGGTCAACAGCTCGCTCATCAGCGAGCGGGAGACCCGCGGCGAGCGGCGCGCCTTCGTCCGCTACACCGACCTGCTCGAGGACTGGCGCCCGGCGATGGCGAGGCTCCGCGACCAGCTCGGGCTCACCTTCGATCCGGACGTCGATGTCCGCCCCCACCCGGTCGACGAGTTCATCGACCCCGACCTGCGCCGCCACGCGGTGACCTGGGCCGAGCTGGAGGTGCCCACGGCACTGCAGGAGATCGCCGAGGCGGTCTGGCAGCAGATCGAGTCGCTGGCTGACGAGCCGGATCGTGACGTGTCGGCCGCGATGGACGAGCTCGCCGCGCGCTACGCCCGGCTGCTGCAGGAGTCGGCGGCGATCAGCCACGACGCGCTCGAGGAGGCGCGTGAGTCGGGACGGGCGCGGGCGCTGGAGGAGACGACCGCCGACGACCAGATCCCCGCGGAGCTCCCGCCGGGCCGGCGCGCCGTCGACGACGTCGCGGGCCGCGAGCTGCTGAAGGTGGCGCTGGCACGGGCCACCGGTCGGCTGCGACGGCGTTGAGCGATCCGGCCGCGAGGCACGGTGATAGCATCCGATGCTCGCAACAGCAGATCGAACAGGGGAGCCGGCCGGGTGGCTGACCGATCACTCGTCATGGTCATCGGGCCGGGACGCAGCGGCACCAGCACGATGGCCGGCGCGCTCGCGGCCAGCGGCTTCCACGTGCCGCATCCGATCAAGCCGAACGACCGCAATCCCCGCGGCTTCTTCGAGCCGCGCTGGGTGGTCGACTTCCACAAGCGCATCCTGCGAGCTGCTCGGGTCGCCACGCTCGACTCCGACCCGAAGGCGTACGACGTCGTGGCTCGGCGCACCGCGAAGCCGAAGGTCCGCGACGAGCTGCGGGAGTGGCTGGCGGCCCGGTTCGAGAGCCACGACCGGCTGGTGATCAAGGACCCGCGGCTGGTCTGGTTCCGCGACGTGTGGGCCGATGCCGCCGAGCAGGTCGGCGTCGAGCCGCGGTTCGTGATCATGCTGCGGCATCCCTCTGAGGTGTCGGCCAGCCGAGCCGCCTACTACAGCGCGCGCGACGTCAGCGCGGTCACCGGATGGATCAACGTGGCGCTGCTGTCGGCGGAGCTGACGGCGTCCGCGCCGCGGTGCGTCGTTCCGTACGCCGACCTGCTGGCGGACTGGCGCGGTCCGTTCACCCGGCTGCGCGACGACCTGGGCCTGCCGCTCGACCCCGGGCCGGAGGCCCGGCCGCACCCGGTCGACGACTTCATCGACCCCACGCTGCGGCGGATGACGCCCGGGTGGAGCGAGGTCGGAGCGCCGTACCATCTCACCGACCTCGCCGAGCGGGTCCACGGCACGCTGGCCGCGGTCGCCGCGGAGGGCGCCAGCGAGGAGCGCGACGCGCAGCTGCACGCCCTGCGTGAGGAGTACGACGGCTTCTATCAGTCGGCGCGCACCATGGTCCGCAACGAGGTCCGGCGCCGTCGCGCGCGGCTGGTGCGCCGTACTCGTGCGGAGACCCGTCGCGAGGTGACGCAGCGTCTGACGCGGGCCGGCGACGAGCAGGCTGCGGCGCAGCCGACCGGCCCGATCGTCGCGACCCGACGAACCCTGGCGAAGGTGCGACGACGCATCGGCGGGGACCGATGAGTGGGATGACCGGAGACCGCCGGCGAGGCGCCGAGGGCGGCCTTCCCGGTGCGCTCCTACGATAGCCACGATGCGTGTATCGGACTCCCGCCGCGTGCTCTTCGTCCACGTGCCCAAGACCGGCGGCTCGACCATCGACCTGATCTTCGACCGGGAGGTCGCGGACGGACGCAAGGTGGCGAGCCGGCAGCGCCACGCCCCGCTCGACCGGCTGCTCCTGGCCGAGCCGGAGCTCGCGGACTACTGGTCGTTCGGGTTCGTGCGCAACCCCTGGGCGCGGATGGTGTCATGGTGGTCGATGGTCGCCGGGGTCTTCGAGAAGGTCGATGCGGGCGACCCCAAGGCGCTGCGCAAGATCCAGAACCATCCCAAGGCGTGGCTCCCGGAGGGCGAGTACCGCGACTCCTTCGACGCCTTCGTGCTCGAGGGCACCGAGAGGATCGCCAAGGTCGGCCGGCCGCAGGTCCACACCCTGACCGGGCCGCAGGGGACACGGGTCGACTTCGTCGGACGGGTGGAGAGCTTCGTCGACGACCTCAACGTGGTGCGGGAGCGACTCGGCCTGGAGCCGATGGAGAAGGCGCCGCGGCGCAACAGGAGCAGCCACGGGCACTACCACGACTACTACAACGAGACGACGCGGCGGAAGGTCGCCGAGGTGTACGCCGACGACATCGAGGCGTTCGGCTACGAGTACTGACCCGCCGGTCAGCGGCGCAGCCGGCGGCCCGCCCGAGCGAGCAGCGCCCGCGCGAGGTCCCGGCCGGCCGCCCGGTCGATGGTCGGAGCCTGGGGTGCCCGCTCGGCCCGGCGGGCCCGGCGGCGCAGCGCCTGCTCGCGGCGTCGCATGGTCTCGACCGCGGCCTCGGTGAACCGCACGGCGGTCGCGACGGGCACCCGGCCGTCGGCGCGGTCGAGCGGACCGGGCGGCCGGTCGTCGGCCGGGTCGACGCGGAGGCGCTCGGCGTCACCGATGACCGTGACCGAGGCCCGGGCGAGCAGTGCGATCCGCTGCTCGTCGAGCTCTGCCACCCGCGCGCGTGCCCACGCGGGCAGCAGGATCGGGTCGCCCTGCCCGCGTGGCTGCTGCCGGAGGTACTTCGACATCGCGGGCTTGACCTCGTCCAGGTAGAGCCGGCGGTCCCACCCCGCCTCGTGCGCGGTCTCGTCGAGTGCGCGCATCAGCTCGGCCTCCGAGTGGTCGAGCGAGCGGTTGGACCGCGTCGACGGCGGCACCAGGAGCCCCTCGGGCAGCCCGAGCAGACTCTCGAACAGCCGGGGCAGGAAGCCGCGGTCGGCCTCGTCGGACACGGCCACGACCACCCGGGTGGGGTCGCTCGCCGCCGTCCACCGCTCGATCTGGGCGGCCAGGTCGTGCAGGCCCCAGAAGTGCCGGTGGAAGGGGTGGCCGGCGTCACCGGGGTCGTCGGAGAGCACGATCCGCAGCCAGTCGTCGTAGGACGCCATCCGTGCCTGCTTGCGCACCCGCTGCTGCCACTGCGACGGCAGCAGCCTGTCCAGCGGTCGCGCGGTCATCACGACGTGCACCCGCTCGCCGCCGAGGTCCGCGACGACCCGCCCCGCACGCTCCGCGTCGCAGCGGGCCAGCATCTCGTTGCTGACGCAGACCCGCAGGTCGCCGGCCTCGGCGATCTGCGCGGCCAGGCCGTGCCAGGCGCCCGCCGGACCGGGTGCCGTCGCGCGAAGCAGCTCGCTGACGGCCGCCCGGGGCCGGGACTCGTCGTGGGGCGCGTAGCGGACCCCATGGGCGCCGAGCTCGTCGCGGACCGTGTCGAAGGCGTGCTGGACGGCGGTGGTGCCCGTCTTCGGCGGACCGATGTGGACCAGGCGCACGCCCGGCGGCAGCAGGAGGTCGTCGTCCACGACGGTTCCCTCAGCTGCCGGTCAGCTCGGCGCCGGCGACGGCGGCGTCGAACGGGTCGTCCTTGCGGACGTCGATGATGTGGCCGGTCTGCGAGGAGACCAGGACGTCGAGCGAGGTGCGCGCCACCGCCTCCGATCCCAGCAGCGAGCCGGCCGGCTCCTCGCCGAAGGCCTTGGTGCGCATCGGGGTGGCGGTGCGCTCGGGGTTGACGCAGTTGACCCGTACGCCGGAGCCGGCCCACTCGTCGGCGAGCGCCTGGGTCAGGTTGACCACGGCGGCCTTGGCCGAGGAGTAGAGGCTGTAGCCGCCGCGGCCGCGGGTGTAGGAGCTGGAGGTGTAGAGCAGCAGCGAGCCCTGTGACTCGCGGAGCAGCGGGAAGAACTCCTGGGCGATGAAGACCGGAGCCAGGTAGTTGATCTCGGTGGCGGCGTAGACCGTCTCCTCGGAGGTCTCCGCCAGCTCACCACGGGGGAGCACGCCCGCGGTGTTGACGACGTAGTCGACGGTGCCGGCCTCCTCGGCGACCTGCGCCGCCGCGGCGGCGATGTCCGCCCGCCGCTCGACGTGGGTGCCCGTGCCGGACCGGCTGAAGCTGAAGACCCGGGCCCCCGCCTCCTCGGCCATCCGCGCGACGTCGGCGCCGATGCCGTAGCTGCCGCCGAAAACCACCATGGTCCGGCCGGACAGGAGCTTGCGGTACTCCTCGTCGGTGTGCGGGTCGGGCCGGTCCTTGACGGTCAGCTGGAAGAGCTTGTCGGCCAGGTAGACGTCGATCGGCTCGGTGACCTTCATGTTGCGCTCGTCGCCGGTGACCACGGTGATCGGCACGTCCGGGGTGTAGCGCAGCACGACGGTGCAGTCGTCGGTCGCCACGAAGTCGGGGTCGGCGTTGGCGAGCCGGTAGGCCGCGCGGATCGCGGAGTTCTTGAAGGCCTGTGGTGTCTGGCCGCGCCGCAGCGAGGCGCGCGGCGGGATGTCCGCGATGGTGTCGTCCTCGGTCACCTCGATGATCGTGTCCGCCGACGGGATCGCGACGTCCACCGCCCGGTGGCGCTCGAGCGCGTCGAAGCACTCCTGGATGATTCGGGCGGAGACGAGCGGCCGCACGGCGTCGTGGAAGAGCACGTTGCACTCGTCCTCGCCGATCGCGTCGAGCGCGCGCTGCGTGGTGGCGTTGCGGGTCTCGGCGCCCTCGAGGATCTGGGTCACCTTGCCGTAGTCCCCGGCGCTCACGATGGCGCGGACGGCGTCGAGGTGCCCGGGCGCCATCATCACGATGACCTCGTCGACCGCGGGGTGCGCGTCGAGCGCCGCCAGGGTGTGCTCGAGGATCGGCCGGCCGGCGATCTTGAGCAGCTGCTTCGGGATCTGCAGACCGATCCGGGCACCGACCCCTCCAGCGAGCAGCACGGCGACGTTCTTCAGCGGACGCGTTGGCATGGCGGCATGTTCTCATCCGCGACGACCGGAGCAGTACGCGACGGCGCCTCCCGGTTAGGCTCGGCCGTCATGAACGACCTGCTGCTGCCGCCGGCGAGCCGGCTGATCCACATCGGGCCGCACAAGACCGGCAGCACGGCGATCCAGGTGTCGCTCCACGAGGCGCGCGCCGCACTCGCCGAGCACGGTGTGCAGTACGGCGGCCGGGAGCGGCGTCCGCGCAAGGCGGGCTGGGCGATCGGGGTGCGCGGCAAGCCCGCCGGCTCCTCGAGGCCACCGATGCAGCACTGGCACGACCTGGTGGCCGACGTCCAGGACGCAGGAGCACAGCGGGTCTGTGTCAGCAACGAGGACTTCGGTCGTGCGGAGCCCGAGCAGATCCGGCAGATCGTCGACGAGCTCGGCGGGGAGGAGCCGCACGTGGTCGCGGTGGCCCGGCGGCTCGATCGCTACCTGCCGTCGCAGTGGCAGGAGCGGGTGAAGGCGGGCAACCCCGCCACCTACGAGGAGTGGCTGCGCACCGTGCTCGACCGGCCCGGTGAGGACTACACCTGGGACCGGTCGACGCCCGGCTACGACCGGGAGCGCACCAACGTCTGGTACGCCCATGACACCGCGGCGCTGGTCGGCCGCTGGGCCGATGTCGTCGGCCCCGACCGCATCACGCTGATCGTCTCCGACGACAGCGACCGCGAGCTGCTGCCACGCACCTTCGAGCGGATGCTGGGGCTGCCGGCCGGTCTGCTGGAGCTCTATCCCGACCGCTCCAACCGCAGTCTCTCCTGGAGCGAGGTGGAGTTCATCCGGTCGATCAACCGGCTGCTGCTCGACCGGGACGTCGCGCTGGCGACGCGCAAGCGGCTGGTGTCGCGGGGCCTGGTCACCGACCTGACCTCCCGCCCGCCGACCGGTGAGGGGCCGCGCACACCGCCGATGCCGGAGTGGGCCGCCACGGTCGTGCGGGATCTCAGCGATGCGCGCGTCGCGGCGCTGCAGGACCTCGGCGTCCGCATCGTCGGCGACCCGGAGTCACTGCGCACGGACCGGATCGCGACGGGCGACCCGAGCGACGCGCCGGGGATCCCCGGAGCCACCGCCGCGCGAGCGGTCGACTGGCTGGTCGCCGAGCTGACGGTGGCGGACGCAGCACCGGAGGCGACCGGAGCGACGGCCGAGCCGGTCGGGGCGGCCGCGCGTCTCCGCTCCCTGCTCCGCAGGGCCGACCCGCGCCGCAGGCTCAGCTGACGATCTCGACCGGGCAGCGGACGCCGAGCAGCCCCTGAGACAGCGCTGACCCAGCGCTCCTGCCACCGCGGTGGTCCGCGCTCCAGGACCGGCCGTGGACTGCGATACCTTCGCCGCGTGCGCGAATGCGATCTCCCCGATGCCCTCCCCGACGGCGCCCGGCTGCTTCACATCGGGCTGCCGAAGACCGGCACGACCTCGCTCCAGATCGCGCTCAACGACACGCGCGAGGAGCTGGCCGCCCACGGCGTGCACGTCGTCGGTCCGGGCTGGAGCCAGCTGGCGGCGGCCCGCTTCGCAGCCGGCAAGGCACCGAAGCCGGGCAAAGGTCCGGGCGAGCGTCGGTGGCGGCGGGTCGCCGAGGAGATCCGGGCCTCGGACGCGCGGTGCACGGTGTGGTCCAGCGAGGCGCTGAGCGGAGCGTCCCCGGAGCGGATCCGCTACATCGGCGACACCCTCGGCGAGGACTGCCACATCCTGGTCACGACCCGCTCGCTGGGCTCGCTGCTGCCGTCGTCGTGGGTGCAGGGTCTCAAGACCCGCGGTGTGAGGTCCTTCGACGCCGCGGTGGAGCGGGCGGTCGGCGCTCGGTCGGGGCCGGTCACCGCGGGGCCGCAGCGGCACAGCCTGGAGCGGCTCGCGGAGCAGTGGGGCGCGGTGTTCGGCAGCGAGCGGCTGATCTTCCTCATCCCCGACCCGGCCGACCGGCTCCGCAACTATCGCGCGTTCGAGGCGCTGCTCGGCGTGCCCGAGGTGCTCCGGGCGCCCGAGGTCGGCAACACCTCGCTCCCGTATCCGGAGGCCGAGCTGCTGCGGCACTTCAACCTGGCGAGCGCCCAGCGCGGGGCGGACCTCGCGGTGTGGTCCGACGTCGTGCATCGCGGCGCGCGGCACGCGCTGTGGGAGCTGCCCGGCCGCGCGGAGCCGGCCCGGCTCCGCCTCCCGCGGTGGGCCGCGGAGCGCTGCAACGAGATCACGGCAGGCTGGCTCGAGGCGCTGCGCTCGACCGACGTCCTGGTCGTGGGCGACCCCGACCACCTCTTCGTGGACCCGCTCGACCATCCGGAGGAGGTCGACACCCCCGACCGGGTCAGCGTCGAGACCGCCGGGTGGCTGATGGACGCCGTCTACGCCGCGGCGCTGGAGTACGACGCACACCCGCGCCGGTCGGCACCGCAGGAGGCGCCGACGCTCGACCGGTTCAGCGCCAAGGAGCTCGCCGGCGAGCTCCGCCGCCGGGCGGTCCGCCGGCTCGGCCGGTCACGCTGAGGCGTCGGAGGGCTCCGCGGCGGGTCGGACCCGGTCCCATGCCGAGAGGTCGCGCCCCAGCCAGGTGGCGAGTCGGGCGTTGGAGGGCCCGAAGTGCTCGACGAGCCGGGCGCGGGTCTCCGGGTCCAGCGGGGGATAGCTGGTGGGGACGGGCTTCCCGCCGTCGGTCCGGACCCGGTAGCGGTTCTTCCACTGCTCCTCGATGGAGTCCGCGGGCTCCTCGTCGATGCCGAGGAACCCGAAGAGCCCGCGCAGAGCAGCGGTGCGGTCGCCCTTGAGGTCGTCGAAGAGCATCACGTGCACCAGTCCCGGGTCGTGCTGGGCCGTCAGCGACTCGAGCTGGTCGATGTAGTGCCCGCGATCGACGTACGACCCGTGCATCCGGGCGCCCGGCGTGCCGGTGAGGCGCGCGGGCTCGGCGTCGAGGGCGGCCTCGAAGGTGTCGAGGCGCTCCACCTTGATCCGGCGGGAGTGCCAGTAGTGGGAGTAGGCCCGTTGCACCGGGTCGCGCAGGATCACCACGATCCGTGCCTCCGGCAGCGCCTCGCACATCCGCCGCCGCGCGTCGGCGTCGTAGATGTAGGCCGGCGTCGCCTCGCCCCACGCGCGATGGTGCGGTGCCGGGGTGAAGCGCTCGGCGTAGGCGTCGAGTCCCTGTCCGTGGTCGCGGTTGAAGAAGTGGAGCTCCTTGCCCGGGGCGACGTAGGCCTGGGGATGGCGACGAAGCGTCGCCCCCAGGGACGAGGTGCCGCACTTCTGCGCCCCTGCGATGACGAAGGTGGGCAGCGGCATGCCGGCTCCTCGGTTGTCGGTCGACGTGGCGGACGTGCGGACGGTAGAGGTCCTCCATGGCCGCGAGGTGACGTTCAGGCGACCGGCAGGTTCGCTGGCGTCGACGACGCCTGCGGTTCGGCATCTCGCCCTGTTCCCGTAACCCCGGGCCGATAGCTTCCCCGCATGACGTCGCGCGCTCCGCTTGCCGGATCCCGAGCCGACCGGGCCGCCGACCGACTCGTCCGGGTGGGGGAGCTGCTCACCGGCGAGTCTGCCGATGAGCTGGCGGGCCCCGACGTGGTGGCGGCCGCTCGCCGGGCCAAGCAGCTGGTGGGCTTCCTCGACCGCCTCGGCGAGGGCGATCCGGTCGACCTCACCCTGGTCCGGACCGTGCGGACGCTGGTCAGTGCCGGTGACCGGACCAGCGCCTACCGGTTGATCGAGGGCTTCGCCGACCTGGTCGGCCCGTCCGTGGCCGCCGTCGCTCGGGGCCACGTCCTCATCCTGGAGGGCCGCGACGCGGCAGCGTGGCGGTTCTTCGCCAGCGCGGTCGACGACGACCTCGTCGGTCTCGCGCCGCGGCAGGCCGTCGCCGCGGCGCTCGCCGACGGCAGCCCGGCGGCGGTCGAGCGGGCGCTGCGGCTCGCCGAGCACCGTGACCTGCCGGCCGGCGAGCGCGTCGAGATCGCCGGTCGGTTGCTCGTCACCGGCCACGCGGAGCTCGCGTGGAAGCTGCAGGCCACGACCGTCGGCGAGGAGGAAGCGATGGCCGAGCGGCAGCGGCTGCAGGCGGCGACCCTGAGCCGCTGGAGCGATGACCGTCCCGCACCCCCGGTGCGTGGGGCCGCCATCGGGATCCTCGACTACGACCAGATCGACTACGTGCGCACCTCCCGCAACGTCGGGGACTACGTCCAGACGCTCGCGCTGCTCGGCAACCTCGCCCGCTTCACCGGGCTCCGGTGCCACGGCGAGAGCGGGCTCCCCGCTCTGATGACCGAGCTGCAGGGCCGGGTGCGGCCCGCGCTGCGGCTCGCCCGGCCGGAGGCCGACGCCACCCTGGTGCCGGTCAGCCGCGACTACAGCGTCGGCGCGCCGATCCCCGAGGACACCTGGACGATCGCGTTCGGCTGGCACCTGCACTCCAGCTTCCGCCTCTCCTTCGCGTTGCCCTACCACCCGGCGATCCGGCCGATCTTCTGCTCCTTCCACCTCAACCTGCTCGACGCCCTGTCCCCCGAGGCGATCGACTACCTGCGCGCGCACGGGCCTGTCGGATGCCGGGACTGGAGCACGGTCGACGTGCTGCTCAGCGCCGGCGTCGACGCCTTCTTCAGCGGCTGCCTCACCACCACGGTCGACGCCGTCTATCCGGAGGCCGGTGCGGGCGACGCGGAGCCGGCGGCGACGCCGTACGTCGCTGCCGTCGACCTCACCGTCCGGCAGCGGGAGAGGATCGCCGAGCGCCACGAGGAGCTCACCCACATCACCCCGGACGCCCGCGACGCGGACCTGGTGGCGGGCGTCCGTGCCGCCGACGCGCTGCTCGAGCGCTACCGCAGCGAGTTCACCGGGGTCATCACCAGCCGACTCCACTGCTTCCTCCCGGCGAGCGCGCTCGGGGTCGACGTCACCTTCAAGCCGCGGTCCCACTCCGACGTCCGGTTCGACGGTCTGCTCGGCCTCCGGCGACAGCCGGCGCGGTTCGACCGGATCCGCGACGGCATCCGCGAGCTGCTCGCCGAGGTGTTCGCGCTGGTGCTCGACGGCGCCGATCCGGACACCGTCTACGGTCGGTGGCGCGAGCTCACCGCCGATCGCGTCGCGGCCGCTCGGCGACGACACGTGGCGGACTCCGCGATCGCCGCCGACCCCGTCCCGGACGAGCCGGCCGCGGCGGTGGTGACGGCCCGCCGGGGGCCGGCACCGTCCGGCCCGGCGGTGGTGATCGCGGTCGACCCGGGCGATGTCGCGCAGCGCCTGCCGACCGCGCTCCGCGCGCTCCGCGACCACAGCGGGCCGTTCACCGCGCACCTGCTGGTCGACAGCGGGGGCAGTGGCATCGCCGACCGGGTCGCCGCCGACCTCCCCGACCTGCCGCTCGCGGTCCACGACGGCACCGAGGCCGAGGTGGACCTGCGGCTGCTGCTGCCCGATCTCCTGACCGAGGACCGTGCGGTGCTGCTCACCCCGGACGTGCTGGTGGCGGGCGACATCACGACCCTCGCCGGCCTCGATCTCGGCGGCCGCCCGGTGGCGGCCCGCTCCGAGGACGAGCTGCTGGCCACCCGCTGGCAGCAGGTCGCGGCCCGTCCGCCGGCGCAGCGCACCTACGACCTGCGGCGGGTGATGGCGCACCGGCACCGCTTCGGCATCACGTGCTTCGCCACGTCGGTGCTGGTGCTGGACCTGGCGAGGCTGCGGGCCGACGATCTCCTCACCCGTCACCTGCCGGAGCTGGTCGGGCGGTACGGGCTCGGCTGGGCCGACGCCCTGCACGCCTACGTCGGTGGCGACCGGGCGGAGCTCCCCGCGTCCTGGAGCGTGGTGGCGGGGGTGGACGTCGCCGACTCGGGTGACGCCGTCGACCACACCTGGGTCGGCGGCGCCCCGCGACCCCACCGCCCGACGCCGGTCTGAACGATCCACCGGTGCTCGCCGGCCGCCGATCCACAGCAGGACACCGCGAGTCACGCTGAGCTCCGGGTCGTCGCCGCTGGGTCGCCCGGGGCGTCTCGAGCGCTAGGGCATGTCTCCCAAGTCGGCGCCGTCGCGTCGTAGGTGGCGACTTGGGAGAGATGCCCTAGGCCGGCACCCGGGGCCGGAGCGAGGCGGGCAGCCCCGGCTCGTCGGCGAAGGGGTGGTTCGTCAGCGGCATCGGGTGCT
>CAZJDU010000023.1:0-38236 GCA_964544855.1 uncultured Nocardioides sp. | reverse complement strand
CCTCGGCCCGCCGCCGCTCGAGGACCCCCTGCTCGGCGCAGGCGAGGATCTCGCGTCTGCTGCGAGGTCCCCGAGCGGCCATACCACCTATGATATCGAACAACTGTTCGATAATGCAAGGGTCGACGAAGCTGAGATGTCGCAGCGCATCGATGACGGTTCTGCACGAGGACGTCGGTGACACTCCTCGCGGCGGTGGCGGCACCGTGACATGACGCGGTGAAGGGCCTGACCTGAGTTGGCAGCTGTCGCCCTGCCTGACACCGTGGCGAGTGTGGACAGCCCGAACACCACGCTGTGGATCGACCGGGTCGACGGCGAGCGTCTCGTCCTCGACGGACTCGGTCTGGCGCGCGGCTTCTTCACCGGGGACCGTAGCTCGGTCGGGGCGGGCTCCTATGACACGCTGGCTGGCAAGGGTGAACGTGACCGCATCACGATCGACGACGTCCAAGCCATCAACCGGACGATGCGGGCGCGCAGCAAGCATCAATCGTGGGAGTCCGTGAGGGACCGTGATCTCCCTTGGCTCTCAGCGCTTGATCCCACTCTGGACCTCATCGTCACCAGCGAGCGCGAGTGGCGGGTAGCCGACGGGGAGGGGCTGGCGATCGCTGCCCTGACGGCCGCCATCGGACCCCACCGTGGCCCGTCAGTGGCTACCAAGATTCTCCACCTCAAGCGCCCGTGCTTCTTCCCGATCTTGGACGATCTCGTTGCGGGCATGCTCGGCGTCAACATGCCCGATGATGTGCCACCCGGCCGGCGCGCCGCCATCGCCGTGCACCTGCTGCTGCACCTGCGTGCTCAGGGCCGAGCCAACCTCGAGGCGCTTCGGAACATCCAGGCCCTGCTGGAGGCCGAAGGGATCACCCGCCCGTTGGTGCGGATCCTCGATGCAACCATCTGGTTCGCCCACCCCGCTGCGGGAGTCCCAGGCGTCATGCGTGACATCGCCGTGATCGCGGGTTCCAGATGAATGACCCGAACCCCGCCAACGGTAGCCAGCACGTCAGCGTCACCGACGCCAGGGGTTCGACCGTCCTTCGTCCTTGCCGGGGCGGATGCCTTAACCGGCGAGGTCGGTCGACGGATGAGATCTGTCACACGCAGAAGCGGAGCGAGGTCAGGCAGCTGCGCCGCCCTTTCGAAGACCGACCGTCGAAGGCCGGGCGGTGGTCTCGAGTCGCGCAAGGTCGCACCTCGACCACCGTCTCGACAACCCGAGCGGGGCTGCTAGTCCTCCCAGTTGTTGTCGTGCTCGGCCATGAACGCGTCGTACTGCTCCGGCGTCCACTCCTCGCCGCGCGCGAGCCGGTCGAGGCCCTCGAAATAGGCCTCGCGCGGCGCGCCCGGGGCGAAGTGGAGCAACATCGAGGCCGCCTCGCCGGACTCGTTGCGAAAGCCGTGCAGGCCGCCGGGTGGCACGTGCAGGAAGTCGCCCGGCCGCGTGGTCACCCACCCGTCGCCGTCGTAGACCGCGACGGAGCCGGACAGGATGTAGAACGACTCCGCGATGCGCCGGTGGAAGTGCGGCCCGGGGCCACTGACCGCTTCGGAGAACTCCCAGCGGTAGAGGCCGAACAACCCACCGGTCGCCTCGCCTCGAGCGAGGTAGCTGACCCGGTTGCCGTTCGGGTAGACCAGATCCGGCGGGGCAGTGGCCGGACGGACGGTGGCCGAGACCTCGCCGGTCTCGCCGTCGTACAGCGGCGGTGGGTACGACATGGCGACACCGTACGGCGACGCTCGGGCCCAGCGCCGAATCTCCGTTGCGTGGCGGGCGGGAGCATCCGAGAATCGCCCGCATGTCCTCCCTCGCCGACGCCTTCCCTCCCCTCGGGCTCCGCATCCGCGCGGGCGACGTCGAGCTGAGCGGTGCCACCGACGCCGACCTCGCCGTGCTCGCCGGCCTGGCCGCGGCCGGCGTGCACGAGCCGGAGCGGATGCCCTTCCTGGTGCCGTGGACCGACACCCCGCCCGACCAGCTGCCGCCGATGTTCCTGCAGTACCACTGGCGCTGTCGCGCCGACTTCTCACCGGCCGGGTGGCGGCTCGACCTCGCGGTCCGACACCGCGGCACGCTGGTCGGCCTCCAAGGGATCAGCACCGAGCACTATCTCGTGACCCGGACGGGCGAGACCGGCTCGTGGCTCGGCCTCGCCCACCAGGGCAAGGGAGTCGGGACCGAGATGCGCCGTGCGCTGTGCACGTTCCTCATCGACCACCTCGACGCCGCCGAGATCACCTCGGGCGCCTTCACCGACAACCCGGCGTCGCTGGCCGTGAGCCGCAAGGTCGGCTACCGCGAGAACGGCGCACGCCGGCTGGAGCGCCGTCCTGGTGAGCTGGCCGTCGAGCAGCAGCTGGTGCTGACGCCCGGCGACCTGGTGCGCGGGGAGTCGATCGAGGTCGAGGGCGTGGCGGCGTTCCGCCGCTTCATCGGGCTCGACGCGTGAGGCGGGCGCGCCGTCAGCTCAGCTGGCGACGGTGAAGCGGGCCCGCCGGTGCTGCGGATTCTCCAGCTCGTCCCAGGTGGCCACGGCGAAGTCCTGCGTCGAGACCTGGTCGCCGACCAGCTCGTCGCCGCCGAGGCGGGGGGACCCGGTGCGCTCGCCGGGCTGGATCACCGGGGCGGGGGAGAGCACCGTCCAGTCGACATCGGTGGGGGCGGTGCGGAACAACTCGAGCACCTGGGCGGCGGACTCCGCCTCGGAACGGTAGGCGTCCGGGAAGTCCGGTGAGTCCAGCAGCAGCTGCCCGCCGACGAGCGTGCTGCCCGCGCCGCCGACCATGAACAGGCGCGCGGGCAGCGCGGCTGAGGCGAGCTCCCGGTGTGCCCGGAGCCACGGCTCGTGGTCGGAGCCGTCCCGCGGCGGCGGCACCGAGACGACCACGGCGTCGGCAGCGGCCGCGACCCGGCGTACGTCCGCCGGCTCGGTGACGTCGGCGACAGCGTCCGCCGCGCCCTCGCGGGACGAGACGGTCCGGACCTCGTGGCCGCGGCTGCGGCCCTCCTCGACGATCGCGGAGCCGACCATGCCCGTGGCTCCGAAGACGGCGACCTTCATCTGTGACCTCCTGGTGAGTGGATGAGGTCCCATTGGTATCTGATGGAAACCGATGACTTCAACGTGCCATAGTTACCCTATGGATACTTCCCAGGTCGCCGACGTGATGAACCCCGCGTGTCCGTCGCGGCTCGTGCTGCAGCGACTCGGGGGCAAGTGGACCCCGCTGGTGCTGCAGGCGCTCGCCGACGGGCCCCGGCGCTTCAGCGACCTCCGGGCGGCCGTCGGTGGTGTGACGCCCAAGGTGCTCACCCAGACGCTGACCGCGATGGCGCGCGACGGTCTGCTCACCCGGACGCACTATCCGGAGATCCCACCCCGGGTGGAGTACGAGCTCACCGTGCTCGGACGCAGCGCGCTCGCGCCGATGGCCGCGCTGCGACGCTGGGCGGAGGCCCATGTGACCGAGATCCAGGCCGCTCAGGAGGCCTACGACGCGGAGCGCGATCCGGCACCCTACTGACCGCGGTCGGCCCTGGAGCAGCGGGAATATCCTGCGCCCGGCGTCGGCTGTGGCTGCCATGGCGTGGGAGATGACCACCATGCGGCGCGAGCGGCTGACGGCCGGTGAGGCAGCGAAGGTGCAGGCCCCGTTGTGGGTGCTCGTGGTGTCGGGCTCCGCCACCCTCGAGACCGCGCACGACGTCCTGACCGTCCGGGCGGGTGACGCCGTCCTGCTCGACGAGCGGACGGCGTTCCGCCTGCTCGCCGCTGCCGCTGCCGTGCTCGTCCATGCCGACCTCCGGCTGATCGCGCCGTCGCCGCCGTTGCCGAGTCCTTTCGTGGTGCGCGGGTTCGCCGCCCAGCACCCCGGAGTGGCGGCGCTGGTGCGGGGCTGCCCGGCCGGGCCGGACAGCTCGGCGCTGTTCCAGGAGAGCTACACCGGCCTCCTCGGAGCCGCGATCGCGAGCTCGTGGCAGGCCACGGCGACTGCCGGCTCCGACGACGTGGAGGCCGGCGATCCGATGGTGCAGGACGTTGTGAGCGCACTCGCGAGTCGCCCGGCCGAGCCGTGGACCCTCGACCGGATGGCTGCGCTCGTGCACCTGTCGCGGTCGGGGCTCACCGAGCGGTTCCGCCGGAGCACGGGGCGCAGCGCGATGCAGGTGCTCCGCGACGTGCGGATGCTCGAGGCGCGCCGGCTGCTCCGTGACAAGGAGCTGCCGATCACCAGCGTCGCCTTCGCGGTGGGGTACGGCTCGGTCGCGGCCTTCAGCCGCGCCTTCGCCGCCCATCACGACGACGTCCCACCGCAGGAGTGGCGGCGCGATCAGGCACGGGGAACACGGAGCAACGCCCAGCCCACGCCGGCGGCGGCAGCAGCGATCGCGCCGACGGCGAGTGTCGCGCCGATGCCGACACCGTCGAGGACGAGCCCCCCGGCGACGGATCCGCCCGTGATCGCCAGCTGAAAGGCCGTCACCTGGAGCGAGATCGCCGACTCGGCGCGCTCCGGCTCGACCCGGGTGACCCAGATCTGGGTGGTCACCGGGACCATGTTGAACGCCAGCCCCCACAGTGCGACGGCCACCACCAGC
The DNA here is from genome assembly GCA_964544855.1 of uncultured Nocardioides sp. GTDB lineage: Bacteria > Actinomycetota > Actinomycetes > Propionibacteriales > Nocardioidaceae > Nocardioides. Next base: position 33,627 of record CAZJDU010000023.1, on the reverse strand, counting down.
ACCGGCGGCGTGCCGGCGACGGCGGTCAGCGCCAGCCCGACCGCGAGCGCCAACGGCACGGCCGCCGTCACCGGGCGGAGCCACCGTACGAGCGCACCGGCGGCCACCGTCCCGGCCACCCCGGCGGTCCCCCAGACGAGGAGCAGGCCGGCGGCGCCGGAGGGGACGACGTCCTCGATGGCGACCCGGATGTAGGGGTAGGCCATGAAGTTGCCGAAGGCGACCAGCACGACGCAGCCGATCCCCGCCATCAGCCTCCGGTTGCGGACCGCCTGTCGCAGCATCGCCAGACCAGCCGTCGGGTGCGCGGGGACGGGAGGCAGCGCGAGGGCGACGCCGGCTGCTCCCAGCGCTGCGAGGACACCGGCACCGAGGAAGACCGCGCGCCAGCCGACCTCGTCACCGATCAGCGACGCGAGCGGGACCCCGGCCACGGTCGCCACTCCGACGCCGAGGGCCAGCGACGAGGAGACGACGTGGTCCCGGCCCCGCACCGCGCTGGTGCCGGCTCCGAACGCGAACGACCAGTAGCCCGCGATCGCGATGCCGAGCAGCAGGCGTCCGACCAGCAGGAGCACGAAACTGGAGGAGAGGGCGACGGCGACGTTGGAGGCGGCAGCGACGAGGAGGAGCGCGACCAGGACCGTACGCCGGTCCGCACGCGGGAGCACCACCGCGATGCTCGGCGCTGTCGCGGCACCGGTGATCGCGGTCGCCGCCACGGCCCACCCCGCGGTCCCCTCACTGACCCCGAGGTCGTCCGCCAGTGCCGGCAGCACGGCCGCCGGGAGGAACTCACTGCCGACGAGCAGCGCGATCCCGGAGGCGAGGGCCACGATCGGACCCCAGGTGGTCCGGCCGGCTCTCGGCGCGTCGGTCAGCGTTGACGAGGACTGCGAGGTCATGCAGCCAGTCTTGGGCGACGGCGATCCGATCGGTTGATCGGACGGTTCGACCGGTTGATCGAACGGCCGGGTCCGACCTCGGCGGCCGCTACCGCGGTCGACGGCCCAGCACGTAGGCCCGCTCGGTGCTCTCGCCGCGTGACGTGACCGGGCCGCGGCGGTACCACTCGACGTCGACGAGGCCGGCTGCGGCGAAGAGACCGGCGACGGCTGCCGGCTCCTGCTGCACGAACTCGAGCTCGACGCCCTGGTCGAACCACTCGGTCAGTCGGACCACGCCGCTGCCGGCATGGCCGGCGTAGACCAGCCACCCACCGGGCCGCAGCGGCCGGGTCAGCGCCGACAGCACGTCGGCCATCTCCTCGGGCGTCGTGTGCACCAGGCTGTACCACGCGAGCACGGCGCCCCAGCCGTCCGCGGCCGGCGGGCGCATCAGCTGCCGCAGGTCGCCGACGTCGTACGTCGCCTGCGGGAACCGGCGCCGTGCCTCCTCGACCATCGCGGGAGTCAGGTCGAGCCCGGTCGCAGCGGCGCCGGCGTCGGCCAGGTGGGCCGTCACGTGGCCCGGTCCGCAGCCCACCTCGACCACCGGCGCTCCGTCGGCGAGCGTGACGATGCGGTCCAGCAGCCACCGCTCGAGGGGCAGCCCGTCGAGCTCGTCGACGAGGTGCTCGGCGTACGCCGTCGTCACCGCGTCGTAGGACGCCCGCACCCGGGCGTCTCGGGTCGACAGGTCGATCTCGACCCGCTCGACGGCCTCCGTCGCTCCCGCCCCGTCCTCGGCACCGGGCCCGAGGAGGTGCAGCCAGCGGGGGTGCCGCTCACCGGCCGCACGCGGCAGCTCGCGGACCAACGGATCCTCGGCTGCGGCCATCCGCGCGAGGCAGGCGGCGACCTCCTCACGGTCGGTGAAGGTGTGCAGCCGCTCCGCGCGCGAGAAGAGCTGACCGACGGCCTGCGGGCCGCGGAGCAGCAGCACGGTCAGCAGCGCTCGCTCGTCGTCGGCAAGGTCCAGCAGCTCGGCGAGGGTCTCGTGGTACTTCAGCGTGCGCGGTCCGCGGTCGGCCCACACGATCCGCAGCAGCCCCCGGTCCTTCAGGTCCTTGCAGGCGTGCTCGAGCAGCGTCTCGTCGTACGACACGACCGGGTCCCGGCTGGAGCTCTGGTTGCACGCGCTGCGCAGCGCGTTGAGCGTCAGCGGGTACGACGCCGGCACCGTGCGCTCCTTCTCCAGCAGGCATCCGAGGATGCGTTGGTCGACGTCGCTCAGCTCCGGCAGGCCAGTCACACCGACACCCTAGGAGAGACGCGGTGCGTCGGCGCCCCGCGTCAGCCCAGGTTCTCCTCGAAGAACGCCAGCACCCGGTCGACGCCCTCCTGCTGCCGGTGCTCGGTGACCGTGCCGTGCTTCATCCCGGGGAAGTCGACGCGGAGGAAGGCGTCGCCGAGCTCGTCGCTCAGCCGGTCGAAGCGCCCGCCGGTCGCGGGGTCACCGACGTACTGGAGACCGAGCACCTGACAGCCACCCGCGGTGCGCTCCTTCACCCGCTCCAGGTCGGCGGGCGACAGGTTCAGGTCGCGGCGACGTCGCGGGCTGACCGGGAACGGTACCGAGGGCTGGCACAGCACCGGAGCCGCGACCGTCTCGTCGACCATCATCGCGAGCGCGAAGCCTCCCGTGAAGCACATGCCGAGGGCGCCGACGCCCGGCCCGCCGAGCTCGTCGTGCAGCGCGCGGGCCAGGCTGCGCAGCCATCCGGTCACCGGAGAGGTCTCGCGGGTGGCGAGCTTGGTGAACTCGTTGCGCACGCACACCTGCCGCAGCGCCTTCGCGACGCTCACCGGGTTCTGGGTCTCACCCGGCGTGCCGAACAGGCTCGGCAGCACGACGGTGAAGCCGGCCGCGACGACCTCCTCGGCGAAGGCGAGGACCTTGGGGGTGATCCCGGGGATCTCGTGGATCACGATCACCCCGGGCCCCGTGCCCCTGCGGTAGGTCGGGAACGTCAGCAGCTCGCCGTCGAGGGACTCGCCGGTGTGCTCGCCGCGGGTCCATCCCGCGAGGAAGTCGGCCTGGGCCACGGTCAGCCCTCGAGCGCCGCGTCGACCGTGATGTCGTCGACTCCGGCGAGCGCCTTGCTGATGGGGCAGCCGACCTTCGCCTTCTCCGCGCACTCGACGAAGCCTGCTTCGTCCAGGCCATCGACCTCGCCGCGCACGGTCAGCGCGATGCCGGTGATCTTGAAGCCGCCGTCCGGGTCCGGACCGAACGAGACCTCGGCACGCACCTCGAGCGACTGAGGGGTGCCACCGGCGCGTCCGAGCTCACCCGAGAGCGCCATCGAGAAGCAGGACGAGTGGGCTGCGGCGACGAGCTCCTCCGGTGAGGTGACGCCCTCGGCCTCCTCACCGGTGCGCCGGGGCCACGACACGTCGAACGTGCCCACCCCGGAGCTGCTGAGCTCGACCTGGCCGGAGCCGTCCTGCAGTGTGCCGTTCCACGCCGTGCGTGCGATGCGTGTGACCATGGGGCCTTCCTTCCGTCGGGTTCCCTGCGAACCTATCCGGAAGTCGTGATTTCAGGCAGGGGTCAGCACGCAGTCGGCCAACACCGGGGAGCCGTCGCGCTCACCGCCGGCGATACTCGCTTCGGCGAGGATCCGGTCGTCCTCACGCCAGCCGGCGACACGGACCGTGTCGCCCATGAACACCACGCCGGCGAAGCGCCCGGTGAACCCGGCGACCCTCGTGGCGTCACCGCCGAGCAGACCGTCGGTGAGCTCGCGCGCGACGATGCCGTAGGAGCACAGCCCGTGCAGGATGGGCTCGGGGAAGCCGGCGGCCCGAGCGAACTCCGGGTCGGCGTGGAGCGGGTTGCGGTCGCCGCAGAGTCGGTAGAGCAGCGCCTGCTGCGGGGTGACGTCGTAGGTCGCCACCAGGTCCGGCTCGCGCTCCGGCACCACGATCTTCTCCGACGAGCCCCGGTCGCCACCGAACCCGCCCTCGCCGCGCACGAAGATCGAGGAGCGCACCCGCCACAGCTCCTCACCGGACTCGGACCGGGCGATGCCCTCCTGCCAGATGACGGCGGCCTTGCCCTTGTCCCAGACGTCGGTGAGCGTCGTGGTGAGCGTGGCGGTGCCCGAGGTGGGCACGGGGCCGGTCACCTCGATCGACTGCGCGCCGTGCACGACCTGGGCGAGGTCGATGTCGCAGCCGGGCAGGTCGAGCGGCGGCGGGTCGGTGGCGTGGAACGTCGGCGCCACGACCCCGAAGGACGGAAGCACCTGCAGCGTCGGGCCGTCGAGGGTGTAGCGCAGCGCCTCGGGAGCGACCTGGTCGCCGGCACGCGAGCCGGCACCGATCGCGAGGTGGTAGAGCAGCACGTCGCTCTCGGACCACGAGAACGTCGTCGAGCCGAGCTCGGCGCCGACGGCGACGGAGGGGTCGATGGGCATGGGGTTCCTTTCGGGCGGGGTGCCGGGTGCCGTCAGCCTCGCGGACGCATCTCAGTCGGCGCCGGCGATGTCCCGCGCGGCGAGATAGCCGAACGTGAGGGCGGGGCCGATGGTGGCACCGGGCCCCGCGTAGGTGCGGCCCATCACCGCCGCCGAGGCGTTGCCGGCGGCGTAGAGCCCCTCGATGACCGACCCGTCCGGCCGCAGCACGCGAGCGCGCTCGTCGGTCAGCAGCCCGCCCTTGGTGCCGAGGTCGCCGGGCACGATCTTCACTGCGTAGAACGGCGCCCGGTCGATCCTGTGCAGCGACGGGTTCGGCTTCACCGTCGGGTCCGAGTAGTACTGGTCGTAGGCCGACTCGCCGCGGTGGAAGTCCTCGTCCACGCCGGACTCGGCGAAGCCGTTGAAGCGTCGTACGGTCTCCTCGAGCGCATCGGCCGGGACGTCGATCTCGGCAGCGAGGTCGGCGAGGGTCGCCGCCCGGCGCACCGTGCCGTGCTTGTACCACCGGCCCGGGAACGGCTGACGGGGGCCGAGCCCCGCGAAGATGTAGCGGTTGCGATAGCGCTGGTCGATGATCATCCAGCTCGGCACGTGGCCGACGCCGGTCGCCTCGCCCCGATAGATCTCGTGGGTCGCCTCGACGTAGGGGAGCGCCTCGTTCATGTAGCGCTGGCCGGCCTGGTTGACGATGATCGAGCCGGGCAGGTTGCGCTCGGCGAGGGCGAACCACGGGCCGCGGGGGAGCGGGATGGTCGGGCCCCACCAGGCGTCGTCCAGCAGGTCGGTGTCGGCACCGGCCGCGATGCCGGCGAGGATGCCGCCGCCGGTGTTGTTCTCCGAGCCGGTGGTCCAGTCGACCGAGGTCGGCTGCGGCTGGTACTTCTCCCGCATCTCGAGGTTGCGCTCGAAGCCGCCCGACCCGAGGATCACGCCCTTGCGGGCACCGACGACCCGCTCGTCGTCGCCCTGCCGGACCCGGACCCCGGTCACCCGGCCGTCCTCGATCACCAGGTCGGTCAGCTCGGTGCCGTAGCGCACCGGGACGTCGGCGTCGATCAGTCCCTGGCGCAGCCCGATGGCGACGGCGTTGCCCATGGCATAGAGCCGCTGCCCGCGGAGCATCGCGAGCATCCGCCGGATGCCCACCTTGAGCATGGTGATCGGCCCGCGGACCGTGCGCATGCCGAGGCTGATCTTCCGGAAGTCGGCCTGCGTGACGATCATGTTCGCCGGCGCCTTTGTGTAGGGCGGATGCAGCCGCTCCAGCTCCTCGCCGAGGAAGCGGGCGTCGAGCGGCTTCGGCTCCACGCTGCGGCCCGCGGCCCGGCCTCCAGGGGCCTCGGGGTGGTAGTCGGCGTAGTCCGGCACCCACGTGAAGCGGACCGGCGTGTGCTCGTGCAGGAAGTCCATCAGCTCGGGGCCGCGCTCGAGAAAGGTCTCGCGACGCGCCGCGGGCACATCGTCGCCGACGATCGACGCGAGGTACTGCCGGGACCGCTCCGCGTCGTCGGCGTCGACCTGGCCGGCCTGGCGCAGCGCGTAGTTGCCGGGGATCCAGACCCCGCCGCCGCTGCGCGCGGTCGAGCCGCCGAAGTGCTCGCTCTTCTCCAGGAGCACGGTGCCGAGCCCGAGCCGCGCCGCGGCGAGCGCCGCGCTCATGCCCGCGCCACCGGCGCCGACGACGACCACGTCGACCTCGGCGGGGAGGGTGCTGTCGGTTGCTGGTCGAGCCGTGCTCGCCGCTCGAGTCTGTCGGGACCCCGTCATGGCGGAAAACTGTAACAGGTTCTAGTATGTCGGCCATGCTCTCCCCCGAGGAACGAGGTACGGCGGCCGACGCGCTGGCCACCGCCGAGCGCGACCGTGCGCCGATCCCACCGCTGCGCGAGACCTACCCCGGTCTCGACGTGGTCGACGCCTACGAGATCCAGCTCGCGAACATCCGCGACCGGCTCGACGCCGGTGCCACCGTCCGTGGCCACAAGGTCGGCCTCTCCAGCCGGGCGATGCAGGAGATGATGGGGGTCGACGAGCCCGACTACGGTCACCTGCTCTCCGACATGGAGGTGGCCGAGGGTCCGCCGGTGAGCGCCGGTCGCTACTGCTACCCGCGGGTGGAGGTGGAGGTCGGGTTCGTCCTCGGTTCGGCGCTGCCGGGGGAGGGGTGCACGGAGGACGACGTGCTCGCCGCCACCGAGGCCGTCGCGCCGGCGATCGAGCTGATCGACAGCCGGATCACCGACTGGGACATCCGGATCGGCGACACCATCGCCGACAACGCCAGCTCGGCCGGCTACGTGCTGGGCGCGGACCGGGTGAAGCCCGGCGATCTCGACCTGACGGCGATCGAGGCCCGGCTGGTCCGCAACGGCGAGCAGGTCGCGGCGGGGCGCTCCGACGCCGTCCTCGGCAATCCCGTCACCGCCGTCGCCTGGCTGGCGCGCAAGGTCGCGGGCTTCGGGGTCTCCCTCGAGGCGGGCCACGTGATCCTGCCGGGCAGCGTGCACCGTGCGATCGACGTCCGTCCCGGTGACGTCTTCGAGGCGACCTTCGACGGCCTCGGCTCCGTCGGCCTGAGCTTCACCGACTGAAGGAGAGACACATGACCAAGGCCACCGCCGCGATCGTCGGCCCCGGCAACATCGGCACCGACCTGCTCTACAAGCTGCGGCGCTCCGACGTGATCGACCCGCGCTGGATGATCGGCGTCGACCCGGACAGCGAGGGTCTCAAGATCGCCGCCGACCATGGCCTGACCGCCAGTCACGAGGGCGTCGACTGGTTGCTCGAGCAGAACGAGCTGCCTGACCTGCTCTTCGAGGCCACCTCGGCCGGCGTGCACGCGGCCTACGCACCGCGCTACGCGGAGGCAGGCATCCGTGCGATCGACCTGACCCCGGCCGCGATCGGTCCGGCGGTGATCCCGCCCGTCAACGGCGAGGCGCACCTGGCGGCGCCCAACGTCAACATGATCACCTGCGGCGGCCAGGCCACGATCCCGATGGTGGCCGCGGTCTCCCGGGTCGCCCCGGTGTCCTACGCCGAGATCGTGGCGTCGGTCGCCTCGGTCAGCGCCGGGCCGGGCACCCGGGCCAACATCGACGAGTTCACCCGCACGACCGCGGCCGGCGTGGAGCGGATCGGCGGAGCCGAGCAGGGCAAGGCCATCATCATCCTCAACCCCGCCGAGCCGCCGATGATCATGCGCGACACGATCTTCTGCGCCGTGGCGCCGGACTCCGACGCCGACGCGATCGTCGCCTCCGTGCGGCGGATGGAGCAGGCGGTCCAGGCCTACGTGCCCGGCTACCGGCTGCTGCAGGAGCCGCAGGTCGACCCGCCCACCGAGGCGACCCGTGGCCAGCTCAAGGTCAGCATCTTCGTCGAGGTCGAGGGCGCCGGCGACTACCTGCCGCCGTACTCCGGGAACCTCGACATCATGACCGCCGCCGCCACGCAGGTCGGCGAGCACCTCGCCCGCACGCTGATCGCTGACGGTGGTCGAGGCGCGAAGGCCGCCAGGGCCTGAGCCTCGAGACCACCGAACCGGAAAGGCAACCCGATGACCGACGCCAACGCCCTCGCCCGCACCTGGTCCGCCACCCACGGCACCGACCCCTGGGGCGACCTCGACCTGCGACTGACCGACACCTGCCTGCGCGACGGCTCCCACCACAAGCGCCACCAGTTCACAGCAACGGAGGTGCGCGACATCGTCCGCGCGCTCGACGACTCCGGTATCCCGGTGATCGAGGTGACCCATGGCGACGGGCTCGGCGGCAGCAGCTTCAACTACGGCTTCTCCCGCACCCCGGAGCAGGAGCTGATCAGCATCGCGGCCGACACCGCGCAGCGCGCGCGGATCGCGTTCCTGATGCTTCCCGGTGTCGGCACCAAGGACGACATCCGCGCCGCCCAGGACAACGGCGGCCAGATCTGCCGGGTCGCGACCCACTGCACCGAGGCCGACGTCTCCATCCAGCACTTCGGGCTGGCGCGCGAGCTGGGCCTGGAGACGGTCGGCTTCTTGATGATGAGCCACACCCAGCCGCCGGAGGTCCTGGCGAAGCAGGCGCGGATCATGGTCGACGCCGGCTGCCAGTGCGTCTACGTCGTCGACTCCGCGGGTGCGCTGATCATGGAGCAGACCGCGGACCGGATCGGGGCGGTGGTCGCCGAGGTCGGTGACCAGGCCGACGTCGGGTTCCACGGTCACGAGAACCTCGGGCTCGGGGTGGCGAACACGATCATCGCCGCCCGCGCCGGCGCCACCCAGATCGACGGCTCGGTGCGCCGGTTCGGCGCTGGCGCGGGCAACACGCCGCTGGAGGCGTTCATCGGCGTGTGCGACAAGCTCGGCTGGCGGACCGGCGTGGACTTCCTCACGGTGCTCGACGCCTCGGAGGACGTGATCAGGCCGGCGATGCCGGAGGAGTGCCAGCTGGACCGGATGACGCTGATGATGGGCTACGCGGGCGTCTACTCCAGCTTCCTCAAGCATGCCGGCAACGCCGCCGAGCGCTATGACGTCTCCGGTGCCGAGATCCTGCTCGAGGCGGGGCGCCGCAGTCTGATCGGCGGCCAGGAGGACCAGCTGATCGACATCGCGCTCCAGCTGCGCGAGCGGGAGGCGGCGCCGGCGCCGGGGTGACCGCCGGTTTCGGACGAAGTAGAACGTGTTCTAGTATGATGGCGTAGAACCTCTCGACAGGAGCCACTCATGACCCAGCCCCAGGCGCAGGCAGTCCTCGACGGCATCCGCGACCTGCTCCCCACGTTCCGTGACCGTGCCGACGAGACCGAGCGCCTCCGGGTCGTGCCCGACGCCTCGATCAAGGAGCTGGAGGAGACCGGGTTCTTCCGGATGCTCCAGCCCGCGCGGTACGACGGCCTCGAGGCCGACCCGGTCGACTTCTACACCGCGGTGCGCGAGATCGCCTCCGCGTGCGGCTCGACCGGCTGGGTCGCCAGTGTGGTCGGCGTCCACCCGTGGCAGGTGGCGCTCTTCGACGACACGGCGCAGCAGGCGGTGTGGGGCGAGGACACCGGCGTCCGGCTGAGCTCGTCCTACGCCCCGACCGGCAAGGCCACCGTCACCGACGGCGGCTTCCTGCTGTCCGGCAGGTGGAGCTTCTCCTCCGGGTGCGACCACTGCACCTGGGTGCTGCTCGGCGGGCTGGTCTTCGACGACGGCGGCAACGTCGTCGACTTCCGCACCTTCATGGTGCCGCGCGAGAAGTACGAGATCGTCGACGTCTGGAACGTCGTCGGCCTCAGCGGCACCGGCTCCAACGACGTCGTGGTGGAGGAGACCTTCATCCCGGAGGAGTTCACGCTGTCGATGGGGGAGACCGGGCAGTGCCGCGGTCCCGGCCAGGCGGTCAACACCAGCGACCTCTACCGGCTGCCCTTCCACTCGATCTTCACCAGCACCATCGCCACGCCGATCATCGGGATGGCGATGGGTGCCTACGCCGAGCACGTCGACATGCAGCAGAAGCGGGTGCGCGCGGCCTATCTGGGTGAGAAGGCCTCGCTGGACCCGTTCGCGGCGGTCCGGGTCGCCCGTGCGTCCTCGGAGATCGACGCGGCCTGGGCGCTGCTGATGCAGAACATCCGCGACGAGCAGGCCCACGTGGCCCGCGGCGAGCAGATCCCGCTCGAGCTGCGGCTGAAGGTCCGCCGCGACCAGGTGCTCGGCACCGCCCGCGCGATCGAGGCGATCGACTCGCTCTTCGAGGCCTCCGGCGGCCGCGCCCTCGCCGAGGGCACCTACCTCCAGCGGGCCTGGCGCGACGCGCACGCGGGTCGGGTGCACGCGGCCAACGACCCCGAGCGCGCGCTGCAGATGTTCGGTGCGCAGCAGTTCGGCCACAAGATCGACCCGGGGATGTACTGATGGCCGACCTCAAGGCCGACACTCGCCGCACCGCCCAGGTCAAGACCGAGGCGGCCGGCGAGATCACCCTCAACTACTACGAGGCGGGGGCCTCGAGCCTCCCCGGCGCTCGCACCTCGACCACCGAGGGGTCGACACCGGCCCGCCTGCCGCTCGTCATGCTCCACGGCGGCGGCCCCGGCGCCTCGGCCTGGTCCAACTTCGGCTCGGCGCTGCCGGGCTTCGCCGAGGAGTTCCACACCCTGCTCGTCGACCAGCCCGGGTTCGGCGGCTCGGACAAGCCGTCCGTGGTGGGCAACTACTACCGGTTCGCCGCGGACGCCGTCGTCGCGCTGCTGGACGAGCTCGGTCTGGAGAAGGTGCACCTGCTCGGCAACAGCCTCGGCGGCGGTACGGCGATGCGGCTGGCGCTGGAGCACCCGGACCGCGTCGGGCGGCTCGTGCTGATGGGTCCGGGTGGGTTGTCGCTCAACCTCTTCCACGCCGACCCCACCGAGGGGGTGCAGCGACTGATGGAGTTCGGGGCCGACCCCAGCCGTGAGGCGCTGCGTGCGTTCATCTCCACCATGGTGGTCGACCAGTCGCTCGTGACCGACGAGCTCGTCGAGGAGCGCTTCGCCGATGCCACCGCACCCGGTGCGCAGGAGGCGATGAGGTCGATGGGCATGTCCTTCTGGAACCCCGACACGGCCGAGGACGGGATGCTGTGGCGCGAGGCCCACCGGCTCCGGCACCACACCCTGCTCACGTGGGGCCGCGAGGACCGGGTCAACCCGCTCGACGGCGCGATGGCGGCGCTCAAGCTGATCCCCAAGGCGCAGCTGCACGTCTTCCCGCGGTGCGGGCACTGGGCCCAGATCGAGGCGGCCGAGGAGTTCCGCGAGGTCGCCACCAACTTCTTGAGGAGGGGCTGATGATCGACATCAGGTCCATGGGCTACGTCCGCGTGGCCAGCACCGACCTCGACGCCTGGCAGACCTTCGCCGGCAAGGTCCTCGGGCTCGCCGAGGGCCGGGGTCCGCACCCCGACCACCAGTACTGGCGGATCGACCAGGTCTCCGCGCGCCTGGTGGTCTTCCCCTCCGATGTCGACGAGCTCGCCGCGACGGGCTGGGAGGTCGCCGACCACGAGGCGCTGCAGGAGGCGCGGGAGCACCTGCAGAAGGCCGGGGTGGACTTCGAGGAGGGCACGCGCGAGGAGCTCGACGAGCGCCGGGTGCAGGAGCTGGTCCGGTTCCGCGACCCGTGGGACAACGTGTTCGAGCTCTTCCACGGCATCACCTACGAGGCCCGGCCCGTGGTGACGCCGTACGCCGCGACCTTCGTGACGGGCGACCAGGGCATGGGGCACATCGTGGTCCCGGTCCTCGACGACGTCGAGGCACTGCGGTTCTACACCGAGGTGCTCGGCTTCCGGCTGCGTGACTCGATGAGCATGCCGGGCGAGTTCGTCGGCAAGGAGCCGGGCTCGAAGGTCTGGCTGCGGTTCCTCGGGGTCAACCCGCGGCACCACTCGCTGGCATTCCTCCCGATGCCCAACCCCAGCAAGTGCGTGCACATCATGCTCGAGGTCGACGAGCTCGACCACGTGGGCCGCGCGCTGGAGCGTGTCCGCAAGCACGACGCACCGCTGTCGGCCACGCTGGGTCGGCACATGAACGACGAGATGATCTCGTTCTACGTGAAGTCGCCGGGCGGGTTCGACGTGGAGTTCGGCACCGACGGGCTCCAGGTCGACGACGGCTCCTGGGTGGCGCGCGAGTCCACCGCGGTCTCCTACTGGGGGCACGACTTCAGTGGCGGGGGCTGACCGCGATGCGGCGCCCACTACCGTGGTGGGTGTGGCTGCTGATCCATCCGAGGACCGTGAGATGCTCGACGGACTGAGCCCGGACGCACGGGAGACGTGGCCGTCGGAGTCCCTCATCGACTCCTGGCTCGGCGACTCCGACATCGACTTCGAGTTCCGTCCGGGCGAGGACGTCGCCGTCCACGACGACCCCGAGGCGAGAGAGGCGGCGCGGCGCTTCCGCGACGTGCTCGGCCACTTCGCCTCGGGCATCACCGTGGTGACGACGATGAGCAGCGACGAGCCGGTCGGCATGACGTGTCAGTCGTTCTCCAGCGTGTCGCTCGACCCGCCGCTCGTGCTCTTCGTGCCGGCGCGGTCCTCGCGTGCCTGGCCGCAGATCCAGCGCTCCGGTCGGTTCTGCATCAACGTGCTGGCCGCCGACCAGGAGCACGTCTCCACCCAGATGGCGACGCGCGGCATCGACAAGTTCGCCGGGCTCTCGTGGCGCCCTGCCCGCCACACCGGCTCGCCGGTGCTCGACGGCTCGCTCGCTCATCTCGACTGCACGATCAGCGCGGTGCACGAGGGGGGCGACCACTACGTCGTGATCGGCCGGGTGGAGCACCTCGAGGCGCGCGGCTCCGACGCGGAGGTCACCGCGCCACTGCTCTACTTCCGTGGCGCCTACCGCACCACCGACGCGTAGGCCCGTGCAGGGGCCGGCGTCGGCCGCGCCGTTCACGATGTGTTGAGGTGCGGGCGCTATCGTGGGGACTCAACGCTGGGCACTTACTCGGGGGGCCGACAGTGGGACGCATCGCAACAATCCTCGCCGTGGTGCTGGTCGCCGCGGTGCTGACAGCGCCGGCGAGCACGGCGACCACCGCGACGACCGACGTGCACCGCGGAGCCGGGCCGAGCGAGCGAGGTGCCGGACCGCCGTCGGAGCCGCCGTCCGGAGTGGTGGCGAGCCCGCGGGCCGACCGCTCCAGCGCGCGCGAGGCACTGCGCTACTGGACGCCCGCGCGGATGGCGCGCGCGCGTCCGGTCGAGACACGGGACGCATCCCGTCGTGGTGCGCGGCTGGCACCGGCGTCGGCCGGGGTCCGGCGCACCGGGGCTGTCGCTGCGGCGGCCGCGGCCGCACCTCGTGACGAGGGCGTCCGGGTGCCCCGGACCGCCGGCAAGCTGTTCTTCCGCACCCGCAGCGGCCGCCCCGCGGTCTGCAGCGCTGCCGTGATCCGGGCGCGGCGGCACAACCAGGTCGTGACGGCCGGTCATTGTGTCCACTCCGGCCAGGGCGGCCGCTGGCACCGCGACTGGGTCTTCGTGCCCCGCTACCACAAGGGCCGCCGGCCGTTCGGCCGTTGGGTGTCCAAGCGTGCGTACGCGCCGTGGAAGTGGACGCATCGCTCCCGCTTCAGCCATGACTGGGCGATCATCAAGTTCCGCAAGCGCGACGGCCGCAAGCTGCAGGAGCGGGTCGGTGGCAACCGGGTCCGCCTCGGCGCCCGGCCCTGGCACCGCGGCGTGCACGTGTGGGGCTGGCCCGCGCAGTCGCCGTACACGGGCCGCACCGCGCAGCTGTGCCGCGGCACGAGCACCCGGTGGGGTGGTTCCCGGCACGCCAAGATCCGGTGTGACATGACCGGTGGCTCCAGTGGTGGGCCGTGGCTGCTGCGCGAGGACCGGCACCGCAACTCCGGCATCATCTTCGCGGTCACCTCCCGGCGCACGATCTCCGGTACGCCGTACCTCGTCGCGCGACCACTGCCGAAGAGCTTCGCCACGCTGAAACGGCGGGCCAACCGGTAGGTCGAGGAGACCCGTCGGTTCAGAGCGGGATCCGTGCCCGGTGCCGGTGCGGGGCTCCGAAGAGCTGACCGAGGGCGTGCGCGCGCTTGAGGACCAGGTGCGCGTCGTGCTCCCAGGTGATCGCGATGCCGCCGTGCAGCTGGATGCACTCGCCGGCGAGGTGCGCGGCCGCCTCGGCGGCGTACGACGCCGCGGACCGCACCAGGAGCTCGGTCTCGGCCGGGTCCGTGTCCGGGTCGCTCAGTGCGTGGCTCGCCGCCCACGACGCCGAGCGCGCCAGCTCCAGCCGGGTGAGCATGTCGGCCATCCGGTGCTTGAGCGCCTGGAACGAGCCGATCGGCCGCCCGAACTGCTCGCGCTCCTTGCTGTAGCCGACCGTCATCTGCAGCGCCCGGTCGCACAGCCCAACCGCGAGCGCCGCCGCTCCGGCCGCACCGACCAGCTCGGCCCGCTGTCGGGCAGCGACGCCGTCTCCGATGATGCTCGCCGGCGCGTTCTCGTCGATCCGCGCGAGCCGGACCGTCTGGTCCATCGACTCCACCCAGCGCGGCGGCACGGCGGAGAGGTCCAGCTCGGCCAGCTCCGCACCGGTCGCGGCGAGCACGATGTCGGCGCGGTCGCCGTCGAGCACCGGACCGTCGCCGAGCGCGATCGTGGCGATCCCACCAGCGGCGATCCGCGGGAGCAGCCGCCTCCGGGCCTCGGCCGTGCCACCCGCGAGCAGTGCCTCGGCTGCGACGGTGGTCGCGAGCAGGGGAGTGGGCGCGAGCGAGCGACCGAGCTCCTCGAGGACGACCGCGGTCTCGAAGAACGACGCGCCGACGCCGTCGTACTCCTCCGGGAGCGCGAGCGCCGCGACGCCGATCTGCTCGCACAGCGTGCGCCAGAGGTCGGGGTCGTATCCGCGCTCCGAGGCCATCGCCTCCCGGACCGCCATCGGGTCCGCACGCTTGTCCAGCAGCGTCCGGACCGTGCTCGCCAGCTCGGCCTGCTCCTCGCTCAGCGCGAACTCCATCACGCCTCCACGAGCGAGTCGAGGATCCGGGACCGGTGGACTGCCGGCGTCCCCCAGGCCGTGACCAGGGCCCGGATCTTGGTCAGGAAGACGCTGAGGTCGTACTCCTGGGTGTAGCCGATCGCGCCGTGCACCTGGAGGCCGGTGCGGGAGGCCCGGTACGCCGCGTCGCCGCAGGCCAGCTTCGCCGCCGACACCGCGCGGGGCGTCGGGTCGAGCGCCGCGCCGAAGACCAGCGGTCGCGCGAAGTCGAGGGCGATCCGTACGTCGGCCAGCGCGTGCTTGACCGCCTGGTAGGAGCCGATCTCTCGCCCGAACTGCCGACGCTGCTGCACGTAGGTCACCGAGTCGCCCAGCACCCGCTCGCCGAGGCCGAGCAGCTGTGCCGCGGTCGCCAGCGCCGCCAGGTCGAAGGCTGCCGGTGCTCGTTGTGCGACGGCGCCCGCGGGCGGTGGTTGAGGTGCGAGCGTGCGAGCCTCGAGACCACCCACCCGGAACAGTCGTCGGGCCCGATCGACCGAGCGGACGACGTCGCTGGTCGAGTAGCCGTCGCGCGGGACGAGCGACGGCGTGTCGAGACCCTCGGCCAGGTAGACCGCGTCCGCGACATCGGCGTCGAGCGCGTACGGCGTGTGGGGTGGCACGGCGACGGTGGCCACTCCGTCGACCTCGCGCCTCAGTGCGACCGGCAGGTAGGCGGCCGACTCGACCCACGGTCCCGGCACCGCGTGGCGGCCGAGGACCTCCAGCGCGACGCACACCTCCACCGGCGAGGCCTCGGTGGCGAGCATCGTCACGCCCTGCTCCGCAAGGCGCCGCCACAGCTTCAGCCCCGGTCCGGCGTCGCCGTCCGCCCAGGCGCGGGCGACGCCGATCGGGTCGCTGCCGGAGATCAGCGCGTCGAGCGCGTCGCCGAAGGCCTGCTGCTCGTCGGTGAGCCGGAACCTCATCGCTTCGCTCCCTTCGGCTCCTTCGGGAGCCCCAGCACCCGCTCCGCCACGATGTTGCGCTGGATCTCGTTGGTGCCGGCGTAGATCGGTCCCGACAGTGAGAACGTGTAGCCGTCCAACCACGGCGAGTCGAGCTCCGCCTCGGGCCCCAGCAGGTCGAGCGCCGTCTCGTGCAGCGCGACGTCGAGCTCGCTCCACCACACCTTGTTGACCGAACCGGCAGCGCCCATCTCGCCACCGTCGGCGAGACGGGTCACCGTGCCCCAGGTGTAGAGCCGATAGGCCTCCGCCTTGACCCACGCGTCGACGACGCGGTCGGCGAGAGCAGGGGTCTCGAGGCTCGCCGGCGCTCGTACCTCCACCGCCGGCACCTGGTCGCGATACAGCTCCACGAGCCGGTCGGCGGCGGCGCAGAACCGTCCGGGCGAGCGCAACGAGAGGCCGCGCTCGTTGCCGGCGGTGCTCATCGCCACCCGCCAGCCGTCACCGGGCTCGCCCAGCACGTCGCTGTCCGGCACGTAGACCTCGTCGAAGAACACCTCGGCGAAGCCGGGCTCGCCGTCGAGCTGGGCGATCGGCCGCACCGTGACACCGTCGGCGTCCAGCGGGAACAGGAAGTAGGTGAGCCCCCGGTGCCGCTCGGCCTCGGCGTCGGACCGGAACAGGCCGAAGCCCCAGTGGGCGAAGGCAGCGCGGGAGGACCAGGTCTTCTGGCCGTTGAGCACCCAGCCGCCCCGCTCGTCGTCGCGCCGGGCGGTCGACGCCAGCGAGGCGAGGTCGGACCCGGCCTCCGGCTCCGACCAGCACTGCGCCCAGACGCACTCGCCGGTCGCCATCGCCGGCAGGAACCGTTCCTGCTGCTCGATCGTGCCGTGCTCGAAGATGATCGGCGCGAGCAGGAAGATGCCGTTCTGGGAGACCCGGCCGGGCGCGCCGGCGCGGTAGTACTCCTCCTCGAAGATCACCCACTCGACGAGCGAGGCCTCGCGGCCGTGGTGGGCGCGCGGCCACGACACGACCGACCAGCGGTCCGCCGCGAGGCGCTGCTCCCACTCCTGGTGGGCCTGCCAGCCCTCGGGCGTGTCCATCGACGGCAACGGCTCGGCCGGTACGTTCGCGGCGAGCCAGTCCCGCGCCTCGGCCCGGAAGGCCCGCTCGGACTCACTCAGCTCCAGATCCATCCGACTCCTCGATTCATCGTGCCGCTGGTTGAGGTGCGCGCGCAGCGAGCCTCGCGACCACGTGCTCAACCACCGGTTCTCAGCTCGTTCTTGAGCACCTTGCCGCCCAGGTTGCGCGGGAGCGACTCGACGGTGGCGACGTACCGCGGCACCTTGAAGTTCGCCAGGTGCTCCGTGGCATGCGTGATCACGTCGTCGGCGGTCGCCGTCCCGACGACGAAGGCTCGGCCGACCTCGCCCATCCGCTCGTCCGGAACGCCGACCACCGCCACGTCGTCGACGCCGTCGAGCCGCATCAGCGCCTGCTCCACCTCGGCGGGGTAGACGTTGAAGCCACCGGAGATGTACATGTCCTTGAGCCGGTCGGTGATCGTCAGGTTGCCCTGCTCGTCGAGCCTGCCGACATCGCCGGTGTGCAGCCAGCCGTCGGCGTCGATGGCGGCGGCGGTGGCCTCCGGGTCGTCGAGGTAGCCGAGCATCACGTGGTCGCCGCGCACCAGCAGCTCGTCCTGCTCGCCGATGCGGGTCTCCATCCCGGGGACCGCGCGGCCACAGGTGCTCGCGACGAGCTCGGCCGGGTCACCGTCGCGGGCCATCGTCACCACCACGGCCTCGGTCATGCCGAAGGCCGTCACCACGGTGTCGAAGCCCAGCTCCTCGCGCATCCGCTCGACGAGCACCACGGGGACGACGGCCGCGCCGGTGACCGCGAGTCGCAGCGACGACAGGTCGTGGTCGGCGCGATGGGGAGCGGCCAGGATCGACTGGTAGATGGTCGGAGCGCCGGGGAGCACGGTGATCCGGGCGTCCTGGATGAGCGCCATCGTGCGGTCGAGGTCGAAGGTCGCCAGCGGGTGGAGCGTGGCGCCGGTCGTCAGCCCCGTGATGATCCCGACCTTGTAGCCGAAGGAGTGGAAGAACGGACTGACCACGAGGTACTGGTCGTCGGCGGTCACGCCGCCGATCTCTCCCCAGGTCCGCGCGACGCCGACGGTCTGCCGGTGTGCGCTCATGGCTCCCTTGGGCCGTCCCGTGGTGCCGGAGGTGAACAGGATGTCGGCGACGTCGTCGGGCGCCACGGCGTCGGCCGTCCGCTCGATCTGCTCGAGGCTCACCGCGTCGGGATCGGTGCCGCGGAAGTCGTCGAGCCGCGCGATGTCGACGACGTCGATGGTGGTGGCGAGCGACGCGGCCGCGCGCAGGTCCGAGATCTGGGAGCGGCCGAGGAACCCGTCGGCGACGACGACGAGCCGGGCGCCGGTGCGGTCGACGATGTCGGCCGCCTCGTGGCCGGTGTAGCGCGAGTTGATCGGGACGAGGGTGCCGCCGGCGTACTGTCCCGCGAGCGCGGCGATCACCCAGTCGATGCTGTTGGGCGCCCAGACGGCGAGCCGGTCGCCGGGCGCGAAGCCCGCCGCGGCGAACCCGCGCGCGGTGTCGCGCACCGCGTCGAGCAGCTCGACGAAGCTGAGCGTCCGGTCGCCGTCGACGTACGCCGGCTTGGCGCCGTACGCCGCCGCGGCGGCGCGCAGGACGGCGGGGATCGTGTCGGTCATGCCAACCCCTCGTGATCGCGATGATACGGCTGCAACGAGACCAAGCAAATGCTTGGTTGTGCACCATAGCACCCGGTAGCGTGCCGCGGATGGGACGTGTGACGGGCAAGGTGGCACTGATCAGCGGCGGTGCCGGAGGGATCGGCGCGGCGAGCGCGCGGCGACTGGTCGCCGAGGGGGCCGAGGTCGTGATCGGCGACCTCGCCGACGATGCGGGCAAGCGGCTCGCCGACGAGCTGGGGGAGGCGGCCCGGTTCGTGCACCTCGACGTGACCTCGGTCGACGACTGGAGCGCGGCGGTGGCCTTCGCGGTCGACACCTTCGGCCACCTCGACGTGCTCGTCAACAACGCCGGCGTCGTGACCGTCGCACGGCTGCAGGATGTGACGCCGGACCAGTGGCGGCGCGAGCTGGACATCAACCTGACCGGCGCGTTCCTCGGCATGCAGGCGGCTGCGGACGCCCTGATCGCGTCGGGCGGCGGGTCGATCATCAACACCTCCTCGATCGAGGGGCTGCGGGGCAGCCCCTGGACGCACGGGTACGTCGCCTCCAAGTGGGCGCTGCGCGGGCTGACCAAGTCGGTGGCGATGGAGCTGGCGCCCCAGGGGGTCCGGGTCAACTCGCTCCACCCCGGCCTGGTGCGGACCCCGCTGACCGAGGGGATCCCCGACGACCTGCTCTCGATCCCGCTGGGCCGAGCCGGCCGACCGGAGGACGTGGCGGCCTTCGTGCTCTTCCTCGCGAGCGACGAGTCGTCCTACGCCACCGGCGCCGAGTTCGTCATCGACGGCGGCACGGTGCAGCAGATCCCGCACCAGGGCTGAACCGGACCGGATGAGGGGGTCGGAGGCGGACAACCAAGCATTTGCTTGGTAGGATCGACGACGTGGACCTGACCGAGAGCGCCGAGGATCGTGCCTTCCGTGCCGAGATCCAGGAGTGGCTCGGTGACCACCTGGTGGGCGAGTGGCGCGACCTGTGCGGGCGTGGCGGCCCCGGCCGGGACCACGAGGCCTTCGCGGAGCGACTCGCCTGGAACCGGCTGCTCGCCGAGCACGGCTGGACCTGCGTCGGCTGGCCGGTGGAGCACGGCGGGCGCGGGGTGAGCCTGTGGCAGCAGGTGATCTTCCACGAGGAGTACGCCCGGGCGAACGCGCCGGCCCGGGTCAACCATCTCGGCGAGGAGCTGCTCGGCCCGACGCTCATCGCGTTCGGCACCGATGCCCAGCGGGAGCGGTTCCTGCCCGGCATCCGCGACGTGCGCGAGCTGTGGGCGCAGGGCTACTCCGAGCCCGGGGCGGGCTCCGACCTGGCCGGGGTCCAGACCAGGGGGCGCCGCGACGGGGACGACTGGGTGATCGACGGTCAGAAGGTGTGGACGTCCAACGCCCACGTCTCCGACTGGTGCTTCGTCGTGGCCCGCACCGAGCCGGGCTCCACCCGCCACCACGGACTCTCCTTCCTGCTCGTGCCACTCCGACAGGACGGTGTCGAGATCCGGCCGATCGAGCAGCTGACCGGTGGCTCGGAGTTCAACGAGGTGTTCCTCTCGGGAGCGCGCACCGCTGCCGACCTGGTCGTCGGCGAGCCCGGACAGGGCTGGGTCGTCGCGATGGGGCTGCTCGGCTTCGAGCGCGGTGTGTCGACGCTCGGTCAGACCGTCGGCTTCGCGCGCGAGCTCGACGGCGTCGTGGATCTCGCGCGCGGCAACGGCAGCATCGACGACCCCGTGCTCCGCGACCGGCTGGCCGGGCTGAAGGTCGAGCTCGGTGCGATCCGCAGCTTCGCGCTGCGTGCGCTGGCCGGCGTCGAGGGTGGCCAGGACTCGGCGGCCGGCGGGGGAGCGGGCTCCGTCTTCAAGCTCGCGTGGGCCGGCTGGCACCGCCGGCTGGGTGAGGTCGCGATGGATGTCTCCGGTGCCGACGGCCTGCTCGCGCGCGAGTCGGCGACGCCGTACGACCTCGACGAGTGGCAACGTCTCTTCCTCTTCTCCCGCGCTGACACGATCTACGGCGGCAGCGACGAGATCCAGCGGAACATCCTCGCCGAGCGGGTGCTCGGCTTGCCGAGAGAGAGGCGGCCGGGGCCGTGACGTCGACGCCGACCGTGACCTTCGCCGCCGAACCGAGGCGAGCCGGTCCAAGCAGCTTGCCGAGAGAGAGGCGGCCGGGGCCGTGACGTCGACGCCGACCGTGACCTTCGCCGCCGAACCGAGGCGAGCCAGTCCAGGATGCCTACCGAAGGAGCCGCGCGGATGACAGTGACCCGACCCGAACAGCCCGCGCCCGACTACCTGCCGGGCCACGATCTGCTGGCGGACAAGGTCGTCGTCGTGACCGCCGCCGCCGGCGCCGGGATCGGCGCGGCCGTCGTACGCCGGGTGCTCGAGGAGGGGGCGCGTGGGGTGGTCTTCAGCGACACCCACGAGCGCCGGCTGAAGGAGGCCGAGGAGTCGCTGGCCGCGGAGTTCGGTGCCGACCGCGTGCGGCAGCTGGTCTGCGACGTCACCGACGAGCCCCAGGTGACCGCGCTGCTCGATGCTGCGGACGAGTTCGGCGGTGTCGACGTGATGATCAACAACGCCGGCCTCGGCGGCACGGCCCCCATCCTCGAGATGACCGACGAGGAGTGGGGCAGGGTCCTCGACATCACGCTGACCGGGACCTTCCGCTGCGTGCGCGAGGCGGGCCGGAGGATGAGCGACGCGGGCACGCCGGGCGTGATCGTCAACAACGCCTCGGTGATCGGGTGGCGCGCCCAGGAGGGCCAGGCCCACTACGCCGCTGCGAAGGCCGGCGTGATGGCACTGACCCGCTGTGCCGCTCTCGACCTCGCACCCCACGGCATCCGGGTCAACGCGGTCTCGCCGAGCCTGGCGATGCACCCGTTCCTGGAGAAGGTCACCTCCCCGGAGCTGCTCGCCGAGCTCAAGCAGCGCGAGGCCTTCGGCCGGGCGGCCGAGCCGTGGGAGGTCGCCAACGTGATGGTGTTCCTGGCCAGTGGCTACTCGTCCTACCTGACCGGCGAGGTGGTCTCGGTGAGCAGCCAGCATGCCTGACCCGACCGCCACCGAGACGGGACGGGCCAACGGCGCGGCCGGCGCCCGCCGCACCGAGCTGCTCGCGATCGCGGCGCGGTGCTTCGCCGAGAAGGGCTTCAAGAACACTACGATCCGCGACATCGCCGAGGCTGCGGGCATCCTCTCGGGCAGCCTCTACCACCACTTCGACTCCAAGGAGTCGATGGTCGACGAGATCATCTCGACCTTCCAGGCCGACCTGTTCGAGCAGTACGACGAGATCCTGGCCAGCTCCGAGGACGCGCGCACCAAGCTCGAGCGGGCGGTCCGGGTCTCCTTCGAGGCGATCGACAAGCACCCGCACGAGGTGGCGATCTTCCAGAACGATGCCGCCTACCTCGGGGCCTTCGAGCGGTTCGGCTACCTCGCCGAGCGCAACGCCCAGTCGCGGCAGGTCTGGGTCACCCTGCTCGAGGAGGGCGTGCGCACCGGCGTCCTGCGCTCGGACCTCGACGTGACGCTGACCTACCGCTTCATCCGTGACACGGTGTGGGTGGCGGTGCGCTGGTACCGACCCGGTGGCGGGCTCTCCCACACCGACATCGCCGAGCAGTACATCCGGATCCTGCTCGACGGCATCGCGACGTAGTCGCAGGTCGAGTGCCGTCGTGAGGACGAGCGACGGTGTATCGAGACCCGGTGAGACGAAAGGAAATCCTGACCATGCCTGAGGCCTACCTCGTCGACGCCGTCCGCACGCCGGTCGGCAAGCGCCGCGGCGCGCTCGCCGGCGTCCACTCCGCCGATCTCGGCGCGCACACGATCGCGGCGCTGATCGACCGCACCGCGATCGACCCGGGCGCGGTCGACGACGTCATCCTGGGCTGCTGCGACACGATCGGCTCCCAGGCGGGTGACGTCGCGCGCACGGCCTGGCTGGTCGCCGGGCTGCCCGACCACGTGCCGGGGGTGACCATCGACCGGCAGTGCGGCTCCTCGCAGCAGGCGGTGCACTTCGCCGCGCAGGGCGTGCTGTCGGGCACCCAGGACCTGGTGGTGGCCGGCGGCGTCCAGAACATGAGCGCCATCCCGATCTCGGCGGCGATGCTGGTCGGGCAGGAGTACGGCTTCACCACGCCGTTCGCCGAGTCGCCCGGCTGGGTGAAGCGGTACGGCGACACTGAGATCAGCCAGTTCCGCTCCGCGGAGATGATCGCCGAGAAGTGGGACATCACCCGCGAGGAGATGGAGGCCTACGCCCTGGCCTCGCACGAGCGGGCGAGGGCGGCGATCGCCGAGGGCAGGTTCGACCGCGAGATCGTGCCGGTGCCGCTGCCGGACGGGTCGGAGCTGTCGGTCGACCAGTGCCCGCGCGACACCTCGCTGGCGAAGATGGCCGAGCTCGAGCCGCTCGCGCCCGGTGGCCGGATCACCGCAGGGGTCGCCTCGCAGATCTGTGATGCGTCCTCGGCCCTGCTGGTCGCCTCCGAGCAGGCCGTCGCCGACCACGGGCTGACGCCACGGGCACGGATCCATCACCTCTCGGTGCGTGGGGACGACCCGGTGTGGATGCTGACCGGGCCCATCGGTGCCACGAAGGCCGCGCTGGAGCGCACCGGGCTCGGCATCGACGACATCGATCTCTTCGAGTGCAACGAGGCGTTCGCCTCGGTCGTGCTGGCCTGGATGAAGGAGACCGGTGCGCCGCACGAGCGGGTCAACGTCAACGGCGGCGGCATCGCACTCGGCCACCCGATCGGCGCGACCGGCACCCGGCTGATGGCGACGATGCTCAACGAGCTCGAGCGCACCGGCGGTCGCTACGCGCTGCAGACGATGTGCGAGGGCGGCGGCCAGGCCAACGTCACGATCATCGAGCGGCTCGGCTGACCCGCATCGCGCCGTACGCCGAGGGTCAGCGGAGGAAGACCCACCACACGCCGAGGGCGCCGGGCAGCAGCCCGGTGAGCAGCCAGGGCGAGAGCAGCGGACGGCGCATGATGGCGAGCACAGCGCCGACGCCGATGACCATGCTGATGGTGCCGAGCGTGACGAGCGCGACCTGAGCGTCGAGGCGGTCCTCGTCGACGTGGTCGGCCGCGATCACCAGGCCGACGGCCAGGTGCAGGATCGTGGTGAAGACCAGTGCCGAGATGACGATCCGCTGCACCCGCTCGAGTCGCGCGAGCGCCTCGGGGTCGGGTGCTCGGCGCGGCGCATCGGGGTCCATCAGGTGCCGGCGCCGCCGCGGCGGCTGCGTCTCCTGGCTCACGACGGCAGCCTACGTCGGCCCGGCATCGCACCGATATTCGGTGGCACCGCGGGCCGCGGTCGGCGCATGGTGGGGGTATGGAGATCAGGCGGTTCGGCCCCGACGACGCGGCCGACGTAGCAGCATGGGCGGACCTGCTCAACCTGGTGCACGAGCACGACACGCCCTGGCGCGACCCGGCGACCCCGGAGATCGTGGCCGCGCGGTTCCGGTACGGCTGGGACCTGGAGCCCGGTACGCCGTACCTCGCCCGTGTCGAGGGACAGGTCGTCGGAGGAGGCGTGCTCAACCTGACCGAGCGCGACAACCGGCACCTCGCCTGGCTCGACACCTACGTGCACCCGGATCGCAGGCGCTGCGGCCACGGCGGGGAGATCCTGCGCTTCCTCGAGGCAGAGGCGCAGCGTCGCGGTCGCACCACCTTCGGGATGGCCGGCGCGGACTCGCCGGCGGTGGCCGGCTTCGCCAAGCGGCACGGGTACGACGAGGTGCTGGTGGAGGTCATCCGTCGGCAGTACGTCGCCGAGATCGATCGGGATGCGCTCGACGCGGCCCATCGCGACGCGCTGGAGCAGGCGTCGGACTACGTGCTCGAGCGTCGTGGCTTTCCCACTGAGGAGTCCGAGCTGGCAGCCGTCGCCGAGCTCACCGCGGTGATCAACGACGCGCCGACCGGTGACCTCGCGATCGACGACGAGGTGTTCTCACCGGAGCGGATCCGCGCCTACGAGACCGCCCAGCTCGGGCAGGGCTACCGTCCCTACCGCGTGGTGGCGCGTCACCGCGACTCCGGCGAGCTCGCCGGTCACAGCGTGGTCGTCGTGGAGTCGGCTCGCCCGGAGCTCGCCGAGCAGCACGACACCGCCGTCGCGCCGCAGCATCGGGGCCACCGGCTCGGGCTGCTGCTCAAGACCGAGATGCTGCGATGGCTGCAGGAGGCGGAGCCGCAGATCGACCACATCGACACCGGCAACGCGGAGTCCAACGCCCACATGATCGGCGTCAACGAGCTGCTCGGCTATCGGATCATGGAGCGCGGCGTCTGTTATCAGCGCCGGGTCTGAGCACACGTCGCCCGCTGCCCGCGATGACCGATGCCGACCCGCTCGGGCCGTGGGAGTGATCGCTCAGTCAGCAGCCGTCGCGTCGTACGTCGCTGCCCGCCGGAGCTGTGCGGCCGCCTGGGTGACGATCCGGTCGACCAGCTCCTCGCACGACGGTAGGTCGTCGATCATCCCGACGACCTGGCCGCTGGCGAGGATGCCGGCGTCGGTGTCGCCCTCGACCAGGCCGGCCTTGAGCATCATGGGGGTGTTGGCGGCGAGGGCCATCTGGCCGAGCGTGCGGCCCTGCTCCTTCCGCAGCTGCCGGCCGTCCTTGGCGAGCTGCCACCAGGACATGCCCGAGTCGCGCTTGAACTCCAGGGTGCGTCGTACGGTCGGGCGGAGGCGTCGTACGGCGCTGCTCTCCTCGAGCCCGTCGACGAACTCGGTGCGCAGCATCCGGTGCGGCATGCCGTCGGCCTTCGCCGTCACCACGGTGTCGGTCAGGCCTCGGTCCAGGTAGAGCTGCTTGACGGCGTCGGGCACGGCACTGTCACGCGTGAGGAGGAAGCGCGTGCCCATGCCGACGCCGGCGGCACCGTAGGAGAGGGCGGCGGCGAGCCCACGGCCGTCGAAGAAGCCGCCGGCGGCCACCACCGGGATGTCGACGGCGTCGAGCACCGACGGCAGCAGCAGGGTGGTGGGCACCGGGCCGGTGTGGCCGCCGCCCTCGCCGCCCTGCATCATCACCGCGTCGGCGCCCCAGGACGCCACCTTGGTGGCGTGCTTGGCGGCGCCGATCGACGGCATCACGACGATGTCGTGCTCCTTGAGCGTCGCGATCAGCTCGGGCTTCGGGGCGAGCGCGAAGGAGGCGACCTTGACCCCGTGGTCGATCAGCAGCCGGCAGCGGTCGGCGGCGTCGCCGGCGTCGGCACGGAGGTTGACGCCGAAGGGCCGGTCGGTGCGCTCCTTGACCTCGACGATCGCCTTCTCCAGCTCGTCGAACGTCATCGTCGCACTGGCGAGGATGCCCAGACCGCCGGCGTTCGCCGTGCCGGAGACCAGCCGGGGGCCGGAGACCCAGCCCATGCCGGTCTGCACGACCGGGTGGCGGACGCCGGTGAGATCGGTGAGCGGCGTACGGAGCAGCTGGTCGATCATGCCGGGGCCCGGGCCTCGTCGGGGACCTCCTTGAACCGGAGACCCTTCGGGTCGAGCATCTCGCGGATGAGGACCAGCTCCTCGAACGTCGGCTCCCGGGTGGTTGCGACGTCGTCGGGGACGGCCAGCTCGAAGCCGGTCTGCTGGACCACCTCGTCGACGCTCACCCCGGGGTGGACGCTCAGCAGCCGCACCGTGTCGTCCGCGCCCCGGACGTCGAGGACCGCCAGGTTGCTGATGACCCGGTGGATGTCGTTGAAGCGGCTGGCGGCCGGGCCGGCCGCCCTCGCCCGGGCAGGGCCGACGCCGGACACGATGTCGACCTGCTCGACGAAGACCCGCGGGGAGTGCTTCGGCACCCAGTAGGACGTCCGGTTGTTGACCGTGTTGCCCGGTGCCCCGCGAGAGCCGAGCAGCTGCCGCTTCGGGTGGGCGAAGTCGCCGATGGCCGAGATGTTCTGGTTGCCGCGCCGGTCGATCTGGGTGGCGCCCATCATCACGTGCCGCTTGCCGTAGGCGACGACGTCGAACACCCGCCGGAACGGGATGAACCCCTCGACGACCTCCTTGCTCTGCCCGAGCGGCGGGACCCCGGCGAGGAACCGCGACTCCCCGTCGGAGATCACCAGGTCGGGGTTGCTCGTCAGCTTGGCCAGCCGGACGCCGAGCGTCGGCAACAGCCCCATCGGGCTGCCGAAGATCTCGCCGTCGTCGGCGAACGCGTCGGCGATGGCCGCCGCACAGACGTCGGCCCGGGTGAACTCGCTCATGCCTGCTCCTCCTGGAACGTCCTCACGGCGGCCTGGTAGGACGCCTCGTCGCCGGCCAGGAACCGGTCGTGGAAGGCCTGCCACTCCTCGTCGGAGCCCTTGGCAGCCGCGGCGTACGCGCGCTGGAACCGCTCGTCGCGCTCGTAGTCGGGCGTGCAGGTCGTGAAATGGGCGCCGTGCGGGGTCTCGATGACGCCCTCGACCATCATCCGGCTGAGCAGCAGCTGCTGGGCCGGGGTGTCGACGGTGAGCCCGGCGGTGTCGGTGACCTGCTCGACGCTGACGTAGGCGCGGTCGGCCGCCATGCAGAAGAGGTCGTCGAAGTACGGGTCCGGGCCGAGGTACGACGCGTTCCCGTGCGGGTCGGCGCGGTTGAGGTGGACCAGCGCGGCGTCGAGGTGCAGCGCGGGGACGGCCACGAGCTCCTCGGGCGTCCCGTCGGGGCCGGGGTACGGACTGGTGACGGTGCAGATCTCCGGGTTGTTGACCAGTACGTCGGAGCCCAGCCCGGCCCGCATCGGCAGGAACGGCAGCCGCTGGGCGGCCGCACGGAGGCCCGTCTGGAACATCCCCTCGTCGAGCTCGACGACCTCGGGGATGGACTTCTCCTGGCGCGCCCTCTGGAAGTTGGGCTCGAGCGGGACCGAGTCCAGCGAGACGAAGGCGTAGACGACCTTGCGGATCTTGCCGGCCCGGGCGAGCAGGCCGACGTCCGCCCCGCCCCAGCTGACGACCGTCAGGTCGGTGAGGTCGGAGTTGTAGAGCGCCCGGACCAGCGCCATCGGCTTCCGTCGCGGCCCCCAGCCGCCGATGCCGATGGTCATCCCGCTCTCGAGCGTGCCGATCACGTCGTCGATCGACATCCGCTTGTCGCGTGGCTTCACTGCGCGCCCCCTGAGCTTGCGAAGGGGGCGATCACGCAGGGAGGTCGAGTAGCCGCGTGAGCGACGAAGGAGCTCACGACCGGCGTATCGAGACCCATCATTTGTGTCCTCCAGACTTGTCCGTGCCCGCGAACTCATTCCTGAGCTCGTCGCTGACGCCCATCAGGTTGAGCTCGAACGTGAAGCCCTGCTCGAAGCGGTAGGACCGGTTCACGTCGACCGGGTCGATGCCGTTGAGCGCCTCCTTGGCGGCACGGATCACCCGGGTGTCCTTGGCGGCGATCTCGCTGGCGACCTTCAGCGCGGAGTCGTCGAGCTCGTCGCGCGGCACGGTCTCCAGCACCGACCCGAACTGCACGAGGTCAGCGGCCTTCACCGTGCGTGCGGTGAAGTAGAGCGTGCGCATCAGGTGCTGCGGGACCAGCCGGGCCATGTGGGTGGCCGCGCCCAGGGCGCCCTGGTTGACCTCGGGGACGCCGAAGAACGCGTCGTCGCTGGCGACCACGCAGTCGGCGTTGCCCACGAGTCCGACGCCGCCACCGAGGCAGAAGCCGTTGACGGCCGCCACGACCGGCACGGCGCACTCGTAGACCGCCTTGAAGGCGGCGTGACAGCCGCGGTTGGCGCCGAGGAGAGCGTCGAAGCCCTCGGTGTGCTGCATCTCCTTGATGTCGACGCCGGCGTTGAAGCCCTTGCCCTCGGCACGGAGCAGCACCACGTGGGTGTCGGTGTCGGTGGCCGCCTCGTCCATCGCCGCGGCGACGTCGTACCAGCCCTGCACGGTGAGGGCGTTGACCGGGGGAGCGTGCATCGTGACGACGCGGATGCCGTCGTCGCGCAGGTCGCTGGTGACTGTCATGAAGCTTCACCGACTGTCATAGGTCTCCTCGTGGGTCTCGATACGCCCGGTCTCGGCCTCGCAAGCTCGACCGAGCGGACTACTCGACCTCCTCGCCCGACGGGGTCTGCTCGCAAGCTCGCAGGCCCGGGGCTCGGACAACCAAGCATTTGCTTGGTAGCGTACACCGTCATGACCCTCGCCATCGATCTGACCGGCCGGGTCGCGCTCGTCACCGGCGGCACCCGCGGCATCGGCCGCAGCATCGCCGAGGTGCTGCTCGCGGCCGGAGCGACCGTGGTGGTGTGCTCCCGCTCCGAGGCGGAGCCGCCCGACGGGGCGACCCACCGGATGTGCGACGTCCGCGACCCGGACTCGGTGGCGGCGCTCGTCGACGGGATCGTGACCGAGCACGGCCGGCTGGACGTGCTCGTCAACAACGCGGGCGGCGCGCCGTACGCCCTGGCCGCCGAGGCATCGCCGCGGTTCCACGAGAAGGTGATCGGGCTCAACGTCGTCTCGCCGCTGCTGGTCAGCCAGACGGCGAATGCGGTGATGCAGGCGCAGGGGAGCGGTGCGATCGTCAACGTCTCCTCCATCAGCGCGCACCGTCCCTCTCCCGGCACGGCGGCGTACGGCGCGGCGAAGGCCGGCGTCGACGCGCTGACCGGCTCGCTCGCCCAGGAGTGGGGGCCGGCGGTGCGCGTCAACGCGATCGACGTGGGGCTCGTGCGCACTGCGGACACCGCCGACCACTACGGCGGGGACGACACCGTGGCGGCGATCGAGTCGACGATTCCGCTGGGCCGCATGGGGTCCTCGGAGGAGGTCGGCCGGGTGGCGGCGTTCCTCGCCAGCGACCTGGCGTCCTACGTGTCCGGGGCGCAGGTCGCGTGTCACGGCGGGGGAGAGCAGCCCGTGTTCCTGCACATCGCCCGGGCCGCCGCGGCCGGGCAGCCATCGAAGCAAGGAGAGCAACAGTGACCAAGCTGCTGGAAGGCCGCGTCGCGATCGTCACCGGCGCAGGGCGGGGCATCGGCCGCGCCCACGCGTTCGAGCTGGCACGGCACGGCGCGTCGGTGATCGTGAACGACTACGGCGTCACGCTGGCCGGTGAGGGGTCGGAGGAGACTCCCGCCCACGAGGTGGTCCGGGAGATCGAGGCGGCCGGCGGTGCCGCGGCCGTCAACGGCGCCGACGTCGCCGACTTCGACGCCGCCGCGGCGATGGTGCAGCAGGCGATCGACACTTTCGGCGGGCTCGACATCCTCGTCAACAACGCCGGGTTCGTGCGCGACCGGATGCTCGTCAACACCTCCGAGGAGGAGTGGGACGCGGTGATCCGGGTGCACCTGAAGGGGCACTTCGCTCCGCTGCGCCACGCCGGCGCCTACTGGCGTGCGGAGGCGAAGGAGGGACGGCAGCGCGCCGCGCGGGTGATCAACACCTCCTCCGGCGCCGGCCTCCAGGGCTCGATCGGCCAGGCGACGTACTCCTCGGCGAAGGCGGGCATCGCCGGCCTCACGCTGGTCGCGGCCGCCGAGCTCGGCCGCTACGGCGTCACCGTCAACGCGATCGCGCCGGTCGCCAGGACCCGGATGACCGAGGGAGCCTTCGACACCTCCGCCATGCCAGAGCCCGAGGACAACTCGCCGATCGTCGCGTGGCTGGCGTCGGAGGAGGCCGCCGACGTCACCGGCCGCGTCATCGAGATCGAGGGCAGCACGGTCACCGTCGAGAACGGCTGGGCGCACGGTCCGTCGGCCGACGCCGGTGATCGCTGGGTCGCCGACGAGGTCGGACCGGCTCTCCGCAAGCTGCTGGCCGAGGCGCCCGCTCCTGAGCCGGTCTACGGGGTGTAGTGGTGGTGGGAGTTTCACCGGCTGGCCGGTGAAACTCCCGCTTGGACGACGAAACTCTCGCCGACAAGCGTGAGTTTTCTCGTCCCGATGTGACGGGTGGGGCAGAAAGCGAACGGCGGCCCGCCGGTGTCACGCTGCTTGAGCGAAGAGCCGGTGGATCCGGTGGGCTAGTTCCTGCGGGTGAGCGAGGTCGTTCCAGATGATGCGGATCATCAGCCAGCCCGTGATCTCTCGAAGCTGGTCTTCGCGGCGCTTCTCTCGAAGGATGGTCTCTTCCAGTGTCTCGCCAGGTCTGCGGAGTCGCAGGTACTTGCTCACTCCGTCAAACTCCGCCATCGACTTGCGCTCTGGCCATGCGAAGTCGACACGACCTGCCACGTGGCCGGATGGATGCCGGACTTCGTACTGGGCAACCGGAGCGGGGATGCCATGGCGCTTGCAGAACATCCGGAACCGGGTTTCGCCGACCGACTCGGCCTTGCCATCGGACAGGTGGAGGGTGGCATGGAGACCGAGGGTGTCCGGCCATGCCCACATCCCGTGGAAGACGGCGTCCAGTTCCTCACGGGTGGTGAGGCCACGCTGCTGGAAGTAGTCGAGGACGGCGACACTGGCGTCGCGTCGCGTCCCGTCCCGGTTGGCGAGCGCGATGCTCGCCGTGTCCATCGCCGTACGAGCGGGCGACGTGATCCACCGGGCATTCTGACGAGTGATGTCACCGGCACGGACGATCCCACGGTGGTGCACCACCCTTGCCCCGCTGCGCTCGCCTCGGCCGGAAAGATGCGTGAGATGAACCTTGCGCAGGTCGAGTCCCCAGTTCGGTCCGCCGTACTCGATGCAGGCGCTCGTGTGGGACAGCGCGACGGAGTCGTCGTACAGCTGGCGGACCCCCTCGATCAGGAGCCGGTATCTGTCCAGCCGGCTCGCTGCCTTCCAGACGGGCGTCACGACGTAGACACCCTGTCGGATACGCACGATCCGCTGCGTCTTGACGGCTCGGTGAAGGGCGTTGTCGTCGACGCCGGAGAGTACGGCGTCGCGGCGCAACAGGATCCCATGGGAATCGGCGAGCTGCTCGATCATGGCCGGAAGGTTTCCCGACCTGACGGCGGGACGAAACCGTCACCTCCCGCGCCTGTGGATAACTCCCAGGCCGCCGCTCCGGGGGTGGTGGACACCTGGACGAGAAAACTCCCGCCTGGACGATGAACCTTTGTCGTCCAGGCGGGAGTTTCACCGGCCGGCCGGTGAAACTCCCGCCCGCGACCCCCTCAGACCCGCTCGAGCACCGTGGCCGTCGCCATCGCGCCGCCCGCGCACATCGAGACGAGGGCGGTCGAGGCGTCGCGCCGCTCCAGCTCGTGGAGGGCCGTGGTCAGCAGCCGGGCACCGGTGGCGCCGACGGGGTGGCCGAGGGCGATGGCGCCGCCGTTGACGTTGACCTTGTCCATGTCCACCCGGTGCTGACCCGCCCAGGAGAGCACGACCGAGGCGAAGGCCTCGTTGACCTCGAAGAGGTCGAAGTCGTCGATCGCCATCCCGGTCCTGTCGAGCGCCCGCTGGGTCGCGTCGATCGGCCCGTCGAGGTGGTAGTAGGGATCGGACCCGACGAGCGCATGGAAGGCGATCCGCGCCCGCGGCGTGAGGCCCAGCGCCGCGGCCCGGTCGGAGTCCATGATCAGGACGGCGGCCGCGCCGTCACTGATCTGCGAGGAGGTGCCGGCCGTGTGGAGCCCGTCGGGCAGCACGGTTCGCAGCCCGGCCAGCCCGTCGAGTGTGGTCTCGCGCAGGCCCTGGTCGGTGTCGACCATCCGGGTCTCCCCGGTCGGGGAGCCCTCGTCGTCGAACACCGGCGCCTCGATGGAGGCGATCTCCCGCTTGAACCGGCCCTCGTCGACCGCGACGCGCGCCTTCTGCTGCGACGTGAGACCGAAGGCCTCGAGATCGGAGCGGGAGAAGCCGCGGTTGCGCGCGATGCGGTCGGCGGCCTCGAACTGGTTGGGCATGTCGATGTCCCAGTCGTCGGGCCGGGGGTCGCCGAGCCCCTCGGGGACGTTGCCGCCGAGTGGGATCCGCGACATCGCCTCGACGCCGCAGGCGATGCCGACGTCGATGGTGCCCGCGGCGACCATGTCGTTGACGACGTGCGCCGCCTGCTGGCCCGACCCGCACTGGGCGTCGAGCACGGTGCCGCCGGTGTGCTGGGGGAGGCCTTGGTGCAGCCAGGCACGTCGCACCATGTCGTTGGACTGCTCACCGGCCTGGGTGACACAGCCACCCACCACCTGCTCGACGAGGTCGGGGTCGAGCCCGGCGCGCCGCAGCACCTCGGCCTGGCTGAAGCCGAGGAGTACGGCGGGGTGCAGGCCGGCCAGCCACCCCTTGCGCTTGCCGAGAGGGGTGCGGACAGCGTCGACGATCACCGGGTTTCCCATGCCACCAAAGTAGAACACGTTCTCATTGTGGGCAACGGACCGCTCGAGCGACGTCGCGAGCAAGTGATCTGAAACACTTTCTTGTTTGGGGGAGAGTCTGTAGTCTGCCGATCTAGAACGTGTTGCAGCCGCGCGCCGCGGCACCCTGACCGGACGTGACGAAAGGTTCCCGCGTGACCATTGTCGACGAGAGCGCCCCTCTACCGGCCGGGTTCGACCCGACCGATCCCGACCTGCTGCGGGAGCGGATGCCGCACGACGAGCTGCTCGCGCTGCGCCGGACCGCCCCGGTCTCGTGGATCGAGCAGCAGGACCCGGGTGCCCGGGCCGGCTTCACCGACACCGGCTACTGGGCGCTGAGCAAGCACGCCGACGTCGCCGCCGTCTCCAAGGACCAGACCAACTTCTCGACCTACGAGAACGGCGTCATCATCCGGTTCGCCCCCGACATGACACGCGAGGAGCTGGAGCAGACCCGGTTCCTGATGATCAACCACGACTCGCCGGAGCACACCAAGCTGCGTCGGATCATCTCCCGGGCGTTCACCCCACGGGCGATCGGCGCGCTCCACGACATGCTGAAGGAGTGGGCCGAGCGGATCGTCGACGACGCGCTCGCCAAGGAGAGCGGCAACTTCGTCACCGACATCGCTGCCGAGCTGCCGCTGCAGGCGATCGCCGAGCTCTTGGGCGTCCCGCAGGAGGACCGCGGCAAGCTCTTCGAGTGGTCCAACCAGATGATGTCCTACGACGACCCCGA
>CAZJDU010000022.1:0-39146 GCA_964544855.1 uncultured Nocardioides sp. | reverse complement strand
CGACGCCGCAGATCGGTGATTCCAGGCTGAGGCGCGATCCGGTGGTTTCGAGGCTCGCAAGCTCGCACCTCGACCACCGTGGCGCTCGCACGCCGACCACCGGGGAGGGACGGGTCAGTAGCTCCGGGGGAGCCCGAGCATCTGGGTGCCGATGTGGGCCAGGACCAGCTCCTCGGCGACCGGGATGTTCTTGCCGATCCGGCTGTCACGGAAGAGTCGCTCGACCGGGTACTCCTTGGAGTAGGCCATCCCGCCGAAGATCTGGAACGCCTGGTTGGCCGACTCCCAGGCCACCTGGGCGGCGGTGAGCTTGGCGATGTTGGTCTCGTTGCCGCACGGCCGGCCCTGGTCGAACAGCCACGCGGCCTGGTAGGTCATCAGCCGCGCGAGCTCGGTCGTGGCCTTGAGCTGGGCGAGCGGGAACTGGACCCCCTGGTTGCTCCCGATCGGGCGACCGAAGACCTCGCGCTCGCGGGCGTAGTCCGCCGCGACCCGGAGCGCCGCCTCCGAGCCGCCGACGCCGCCCGCGGCCGCCAGGATCCGCTCCGGGTTGAGGACGTCCCACAGCACGGGGAAGCCCTGGTCCACCTGCCCGACCACATTGCTCAGCGGCACCCGGACGTCGTCGAAGTAGACCTGGCTCGACGTGACCACGTTGCCGCCCATCTTGGGGATGGGGGAGTAGCTGAGGGTGCCCTCCTCCAGCGCCTGCGGCACGTCGACGAGCGCCAGGGTGAAGCCCGCCGTACGCGAGCCGAGCCGCTCCTTGGCCTCGGCCGCCGGTGTGGTCCGCGCGACGACGATCATCCAGCGGGCGTTCTCGATGCCCGAGATCCACACCTTCTGTCCCTTGATGACCAGCTCGTCGCCGTCGACCCGCGCCGCGGTGGCGATCTCGATCGCGTTGGAGCCCGCGTCGGGCTCGGTGAGCGCCATGCAGAACTGGGTGTCACCGCTCGCGATGCCCGGGAGGATCCCGGCCCGCTGCTCGGCCGTGCCGTGCCGAGCGAGCGTCATCGCGCCGAACCCGGGCGTGAGGATGTAGAGGAACGTGCCGGCTGTCCCGCCCGACGCGGCGAGCGTCTCGCAGGCCACCGCGAGCTCGAGCATGCCCGCGCCGCCGCCGCCGTACTCCTCCGGGACGCAGAGGCCGATCCAGCCGCCGTCGGCGAGGTCCTGCCATGCCTCGGTCGGGAACCGGTGCTCCTCCTCGCATCGCGACCAGTAGGCGTGGTCGTACTTGGCGGCGACGGCCGCGACACCCTCTCGTACGGCGACAGCGGTCTCGGGCAGGTCGAAGTCCATGGCGAACGATCCTCGGTGGTGGTGGGTGGTCAGACGAGCGGGCGGCCGAGCCGGCGGCGCAGCCGCATGTCGGTCAGCCACCAGTTGAACGGGAACAGCCGCAGCACGCGGGGGAGCCGGCGCTCGAGGGCGCCGAGCGCCCGCATGAGGCGGTCGAAGCGCGCCTGCTTGCGGTCGTTCCACGGCAGGCTCATCGCCTCGCGGAAGAGCGGCGGCAGGAAGCCGGTCGTCACGAACACCACGAACCCGCTGCCGAGCCACTGGAGCGGCCGGGGGAGGTTCTGCAGCGTGGTCAGCTCCATCAGGTGCTCGGCGACGTCGGCGTCGATCTCGACCTCGTCGAGCGACTCCTCCCAGTAGCGCTCGAAGGCGGCCCGGTCCTCAGGCCAGTCGTCGGCGGGCATCTGCAGTGTCGTGCCGAACCGGGCGCAGTAGGCGTAGAGAGCATCGGCGTCGGCCTCGGGAAGCGCGCCGTGCATCTTCTCGTGCATGTCGACCGTGCCGTAGTAGAGGCAGGCGGCGACCCAGGTCTGCAGGCGCGGGTCCATGGCGCGGTACTGCACCTTCTCGCCGGGGCGGGAGTAGACCTGCGCGTGCTGCCGGTTGACCTGCTGCCGGAAGGCTGTGCGGTCGTCGTCCTCGCCCAGCAGTGCGACGGCGAGGTAGGTGAACGTGGTGCGGCCGCGCTTGAACGGCCGCCTCATCGCGGAGCCGTCGTCCACCCGGCTGTTCATCACGCCGTAGCCGACGCCGGGCCAGCTCAGCTGCAGGATCACGTTGGCGGGCCCGGCGAGGTGCGCGCCGAGGCCGGAGACATAGTCGCGGGGCTCGAAGCCGGCGGGGACGGGGACGTCGCGCTGCTTCGCCGGGGCGCGTTCTGCTGTGGTCGTCACGGTTTCCTCTCGGCCGGGAGCGTTGCGACCGAGCGTATCCCCTTATCGGCAACGTGCCAATAAGGGGTGAGGGCGGCCGTCACCGGCCCGCCCCCGCGTCTGCCGGGAGCGGGCCGATGGGCCGATCGCT
Source organism: uncultured Nocardioides sp. (assembly GCA_964544855.1). Taxonomy (GTDB): domain Bacteria; phylum Actinomycetota; class Actinomycetes; order Propionibacteriales; family Nocardioidaceae; genus Nocardioides. Next base: position 36,818 of record CAZJDU010000022.1, on the reverse strand, counting down.
ACTGCCGTGTCGGGGCGCTGCTCTTGACCCGCGGTTCCACCACGAAGAGACCCTCCTCCACGCCCGTGAAGACCACGATGCCGGAGTCGTAGTACGGGTAGTTGCTCCAGCTCCCTGCGAACTTCGTGTCGTCGTCCGCCGGGTGGCCGTCGAACCAGCCGATCTCCTTCAGCCGTCCCTGGTCGAGCCTGTAGGAGTCGAACATCCGCAGTCCGGAGGTGTAGTTGGACTCGTAGACCACCTGGTCCTTGATGAAGATGTTGTGGTCGATCGTCTCCAGGCCGCTGCTGCCGGTGCCCGTCAGCTGCGGGTCGTCCAGGTCGGCCATGTCGAAGATGTAGGTCGTGGTGACCTCCACGTTGCCCACGAGCTCGTCGAGCTCGTCACCCATCAGGAAGTAGGCGTGGTCCTCGGTGAACCAGCCCTGGTGCGTGTACGACGCGGTCTCGTAGGGCACCCGCGCGAGCATCCGGACGTCCGTGGGGTCGGTCGCGTCGAGCACCGTGACCGTGTCCTCGTTGGAGGCCGAGCAGATCTCCCGACCGGTGTGCTCGACGTCGGGGCCGTGGTAGGTCACGCAGTGGACGTCGTGGGTGTAGCCGTCGCCCTGGTAGCAGCCGGCGATCTGGGGATCGGCCGGCGAGGAGAGGTCGACGATGATCGGGCCGCCGTGGGCCGTCTCCGGGCCGCACCCGGTGACGTCCTGCCACGCGCCGACGACGTAGGCGCGCCCCGAGTCCTCGTTGATCGCCAGGTTGTGGACCTGGCCGAACCCGCCGAGCCAGGCGTCCTCGGTCCACTCCTGCGCCTCGGTGACGCCGCGGAGCCGGGTCAGGTCGAAGACCTGCATGCCGTGCCCGGCGTTCTCGCTGACGACGTAGGCGTGGTCGTCGTAGACCTTGATGTCACGCCACACGCCGCCGCTGCCGACCTCGGTGTGGGTCGGCAGGGTGCCGAGCACCGTCGGGTCGGACGCGTCGGTGACATCGACGAAGACCGTGCCCTCGTAGACGCCGACCAGCGCGTACTCCCGGTCGGTCTGCGGGTCGGTCCAGCCCCAGACGTCGTTGACCCACGTCGCGCCGAGCTCGGTGAGGGGGACGAAGGACCGCAGGTCGGTCTTGTGACAGGGGAAGATCCCCGCCATCTGATCCTCACAGCGGATGTCGGACATCCGCTCCATCGGAACGCCGCCCGGGCTGGGCGACTCCACCACGCGGTCGAACCCGGCCTCCTTGCCCGAGCCGTCATGGGTGGGATGGGCCTGTCCCGGTGGGGAGAGGAACCCGATCACGAGTACGGCGGCGGCGGTGGCCGCTCCTGCCGTGGGCAACCATCTGCGTGTGCGCATCCTGAGCCTCTCTGTGTCGGCGCCCCGAGATGAGACGCGGAGCACCCAGGTCTATCGGAAGGCGGCGTCGGAGGGAAGACCTGTTGGCAGAGCGGAATCGGTGGTATCAGCGTCCGTCCAGGAGCACACTGGGAGGGAAGATCTCCCGAAGCCCGAGGACGTGATGGCGATGACCACGAAGAACTGGACCGTCGAGATCCGGCTCGACGAGGAGGGCGACGACACCTACGCCGACGCCGTGCTGAGCATGGACCAGAAGACCGAGATCCGGGGGCGCGGCGTCAGCCGACGCAACCCCCACGACGCGCTCGAGCCACGGATCGGCGACGAGCTCGCGGCGGCCCGTGCTCTCGCCGACCTCGCCGACCACCTGCGCGACGCCACCGCCGACGACATCGAGCAGCGCACCCACCAGCGGCCGCGGTCACTGCAGCTCTGAGGGAGTCGCGCGCCGGCGGGACCGTCCTCAGCCGCGGGCCTCGAGGGCCTCGCTGAGCACCGAGACCAGCGCCTCGAGCCGCACGTCGGCGGTGGAGGTCTCCTCCTCCTCGGCCCCGTCGAGCGCGACGGCGGCCAGTCCGGCCTTGCTGTCGATCAGGTCGGCGATCCGGGCGTCGATCGTCTGCGCCGCGATGATCCGCCATGCCGTCACCGGCTCGGTCTGTCCGATCCGGTGCACCCGGTCGATCGCCTGGGTCTGCTCGGCGTTGGTCCAGGAGAGCTCGGCGAGCACCACGTCGGAGGCGACCTGGAGGTTGATGCCGACGCCCGCGGCGGTCAGCGAGCACACGATGACCTGCACCTCGGGGTCGTTCACGAAGCCGTCGATGGCCTCCTGGCGTGCCTTGGGCGTCTGGTCACCGCGGATCGAGGTGTAGCGGACCTCGCGCTTGTCGAAGAGCTCCCCGGCGGCGTCCATCACGTCGAGGTGCTTGGCGAAGAAGACCACCTTGCCGGCGCTGCGCGCCAGCTGCGCGGCGTAGTCGGCTGCGAGCCCGGCCTTGGCCCGGCCGATCCGACGGACCATCGCGAAGACGTTGTCGCCCTCCGTCGCGTCCTCGGCGTCGGAGAGCTCCCACCCCGCGACCCGGCGCACCAGCTCGTGGTCGATGCCGTCGACCTCGGCGCCGCGACGCTCGCGCCGCGCGGCGATCGCGGAGTCGTAGCGCTGGACCAGACGCTGGGCCAGCTCGCGTTCGGCAGCACGGATCGACCGGCCGTCGGCGTCGTCGAGCTCCACCGGGAGGTCCGCGATGCGCCGGGCCGGGATGTCCGCGGCGACGTCGGCCTTGCGACGGCGCACGATGCCCTGGTCGATCACGGCCTGGCGGGCGGCGGGGTAGAAGGCATGGTCGGCCGGCGTCATGCCGGACTCCTCGAGCGCCGCCATGAGGGCTGCTCCGGGCTTCTTCTCCTCGATCCAGCCGAGGAACTGCCAGATGGTGCGGAAGTCGTCGACGTCGTTGATCAGTGGCGTACCGGTGAGCGCCATCATCAGCGGACGGGCCACCCGCTTGCGGACCCGGTCGGAGATCTCGAGCACGTGCTGGGAGCGCTGGGACTTCTCGTTCTTGATGAAGTGAGCCTCGTCGACGATCATCCCGCGGAAGCCGTGGTCGCCGATCCAGCCGACGTGGCGGTCCAGGATCTCGTAGTTGACGACGATGATGTCAGCGAAGCCGTCGACGCTCGCGCCGTCGCCGTGGACCACCGACACGCTGCGGGACGGCGTCCACTGCTGGGCCTCGCGCGCCCAGTTGGTCTTGACCACGTTGGGCACCACGGCGAGCAGCGGGAAGGCGTTGGCGGCCTGGGCGGCGAGCAGGGCCTGTGCGGTCTTGCCGAGCCCCGGCTCGTCGGCGAGCAGGAACGTGCGGTGCCCCTGCGCGACAGCGGCGAGCACGCGGGACTGGTGCGGCATCAGCTCGAGGCCGGCGGGCAACAGCGCCGGTTGCGGCTCCGGGAGGTCCAGGCTCGAGGGGGCGCCCGGCGTGGGGTGCTCGAAGGAGTTGAGCAGCGGGCCGATCAGCTCCCAGCCGGCGAGCCGGCGCTCGGTGACCCGGGCCGGCGCGGCGCTGAAGTCGGGCGTCATGAACGGGTTGGCCAGCTGCGCCTGCGTCACCGACGGCGGCACGACCTGGCGCTCGGGGCGGGCGGCGGAGGTCGCCGGCCGGCTCCGGACCTCGGTGTCCGGGGTCGGCTCGAGACCCGCGGCCTCCTGCATCTTGCGCTTGAGCTGGCGCGACGCGTCGGTCAGCTCGGCGTCCTCGTCGAGCAGCGCGAAGAGCGAGGGCTCGCGAGCGGCGGTTCTCGCGAGGATCGTGGCGATCCCGTCGAGGCGCTTGAGCTGCCCGTCGAGCTGGGCGGGGGCGAGGGAGTCGTCGCTCTTCAGCCGGGCGCGCTCCTCGCGCGCCAGCAGGGCGACGACCTGGAACTTCGTGCGCTCGACCCGGCCCTGCTGCAGGCGGTTCTCCACATCGCGCACGGCCTTCGCGAGCACCGGGATGATGCCGTCGTTGTCCTGAGCGCGACGTCGCCCGCGCTGGGCGGTCGCCGTCCCACCGGATCGACGCTGACCTCGTGCGGCCAACCGAACTCCTCCTGTGCCACGGTCACCCGTGCCACCCCTGTCGGTCACAGGCCCGGGGCGCTGCACACGGCAGACCCGCTCCGGGACGCGACGCTCGTCCTGACGGACCGGCCGCGCGCGGGTGCAGACCCCCGGGGGTCGGTCATCGTCAGTGGTCCGACGGTCGTCGGACCCACCACCATGGTAACCGCACGCGGGGGATCCGTCTCATCCCGATCCTCCCGACACGCCGACGGCCCGCACCCGAGGGGGCGCGGGCCGTCGCTCGGTGTCGTTCTCAACCGCCGAGCAGGGCCAGCAGGTCGGCCTTGGACTTGCGGGTGTAGCCGGTCAGACCGCGGCTGCGTGCCTCCTCCTTGAGGGCTGCCACCGTCCAGGACGCGTCCGGGGAGCTGTCGGTCGACGTCACGGTCGGTGCGGGCCGGGTCGTGGGCTTCTCCGCCGGCTCGGGTGCGGTCACCGGCTCCGGTGCGGACTCGGCCGCGGGCTTCGGTGCCTCGGCGATCTCGGCCCTGGCCGCCTCGGCCTCCGCGCGGAGCCGCTTGGCCTCGGCCTTCCACTTCTCGGCCTTCGCCTCCGCCTTCTCCAGACGCTCGGTGAGCTGGGCGACGACGGCGTCGTGCTTCGCCGCCTTCCTGTCCACCTTGTCCTTGCGCTTCTTGTCGCTCTTCTTGCTCGACTTGTCGTCCGCCTTCTTGGACTTCTTCGCCACGGGCTGCTCCTCGGGTCGGTTCGGGTGCCATCGAACCAGGCTGCGTGTCCCGCGCGCGAGGCGCAGCGCTGAACATCGGCTGTGATGTTGCGCGAGCCGGCCCGTAGATTCGCCCCATGCCGGAACCCGACACCCCTGCTCTCGCTGCCGAGCTCGACCTCGCACCGCACCCCGAGGGCGGGTGGTACCGCCAGACCTGGGCGTCCCCGGAGACCGTCACGCTGCCGGACGGGCGGGTCCGCCCCACCGCCACGCTGATCTGGTTCCTGCTGCCGGCCGGGGAGGCCTCGGCGTGGCACCGGGTGAGCTCCGAGGAGATCTGGCTGCACCACGCCGGTGTGGTCGCGCTCGAGCTCGGCGGCGACGGACCGGCCCCGGCGGACGCCGTACGACGCCTCCTCGGGCCGGGAGCCGACTCGCAGGTCGTCATCCCGGCCGGCGTCTGGCAGCGCACCCTGCCCGGTGACCGGGATGCGCTCGCCAGCTGCCTGGTCTCACCGGGCTTCGACTTCGCCGACTTCGAGCTGGCCTGAGCCGGCTGAGCGGGCTGAGCCCGGCGGTCACTGCCCGCCGTTGCTCGACCCCGTCGCCGACGTCTTGTTGACCGGCTGCGACGTCGACGAGGCCGCTGACGTGGTCGGCTTCCATCCCGCCGGCGGTGGGGGCGGTGGCGCCGGGGCGTTGGTGGCCAGCGGCGGGGAGATCGAGATGTCCCCGGGCCCCTCGGAGGCGAAGTCGAGCTTCGCCCGCTTGCCGGCGCCCAGGCTGAGCTTGATGTTCTGCAGCTTCCAGCCGCTGTCGCCCTTCTCCAGGCTGATCTCGAGCAGCGGCTTGAAGCCGTACTTCTCCTCGAACGTCTTGCCGCCGTACTTGGCCTTCTGCTTCGCCTCCTTGGCCTGCTGCTTCTGCAGGAGCTTCAGCGAGCTGTAGGCGATCCGACCGCCCAGGCCGGTGTGGTCGCTGAAGAACTTCTGCAGCCGCACGCGCTGGCTCAGGCTCAGCTCGGACCCGCTCGCGGTGCGCAGCGACCGCTCCAGCTCCCTGACCTGCGTCGGGTTGACCCGCAGCGGCAGCGCGCCGTCGGGGTCGGTGTAGGTCACCGGGTTGGCGTAGGCGTAGGTGTACGCCGAGGCGAGGGCGGGGTGGTCCACCAGCGTCGCCGGATCCGCGAAGGTCGCGGGCTCGACGGCGTAGAGCATGCTCCGCCGGCTGTCGTACCACCGCTGGCCCAGGTCACTGAGGTCGTGGTCCTCGTCGAAGTAGTCCCCGGCGAACTGGTACGGCGTCCGGAAGATCGTGCTCTTCTCGTCGATCCACACCTGGCCGTCCGGGAAGTACTCGTGGTGCTGGAAGATCTCGCCGGTCCGGTCGGTCACGATGTTGGTGCTGCCCTGCAGGTCCCGGTGCTGGAAGTAGACCTTCTGCTCGAAGGAGTCCTCCTGGGAGAACTTCGTCCCGATCATCTGGTCGTCGGCGAAGTAGTTCTTCCAGGTCGTGCCGTTCTCGACCGTGACGTAGGGGTTCACGAACCAGGAGCGGCCCTGCTCCTTGTGCTCGAACGCGCGGTAGCCCTGCCAGTCGTAGGCGTAGTACGTCGGCTTGCCGCCGGTGCCGTTGGGACGGTCCACGATCATCGTCATCCTGCCCTCGCTGTCCCAGGACATCTCGCGGAGGACGTCCTCGGTGGTGATCGAGGTGACGTTGCCGTCCAGGTCGTGGGTGAGGGTCTCGGCGAACTCGCCGGCGCCCTGGGACTCGACCCGGTGCTGGTGGTCGGCCGTGTAGGTGACCGGGTCGAGCGCGAAGGTGTTCTCCTCGACCTCGGACTCCTTGCACTTCTTCTTGCAGGTGCTCCGCTCCTCCCAGTCGCGCTGGCTCTTGGCGAGCAGGTTGCCGGTCGCGTCGTCGTAGGAGACGTCGTAGGTGTACTGCCGCAGCGTGTGCGGCGCCTGCTCCCAGGTGCCCGCGGCGCTCACGAGGCGGTAGCGGTCGTCGTACTCGTAGGTCTGCGAGCTGGGACCGCCCATCAGGCTCTCCTCGTCCTCGGGGAGCGCGTTGTCGTAGGAGAGGACGTTGCCGACGTCGTCGTACTCGTACTGCAGGTCCTGCAGCTCGCGGCCGCCGAGCGCCGGCGCGGTGGTCCGCACCCGCTCCAGCAGCCGGCCGTCCCCGAGGTGGCTGCGTGCGGTCCGGTTGCCGTTGCCGACCTGCTCGAAGACGTTGCGGGCGAACTCGTCGTAGGCGCGCCGGTCGAGGTAGCGGTAGCGGCAGACCAGCGGGTCGTCGGAGGTGACGGCGGCACCGGCGTCGTGCGCCGCGACCGTCGGCACGTCCACCGTCCCGTTGATCCCACGCTCGACGGTGTAGACCCACTCACCCGCGGTGGCGCCCGCCACCCGCGCCGTGACGCGGAGCTGCTCGTCGCCGATCCGGATCGTGAACGGGACGGACGGCGGCGCGTCGAGCGGGTTCTCCACCACCGTGATCGTGGTCTGCGCGTCGTCCACGGCCGCCGCCAGGGTGCCGAGGTCGGTGCAGGCCTTGGTGCCGGTCACCGACTCCAGCGAGCCGCCACGGTCGTAGTCGTTGCTGACCGTCTCGCCGTCGGGGTAGCCGATGCTGGCCACCCGGCCCAGCCAGTCGTGGTCGGTCTCGGTGCGCAGCGTCCCCATCTTCCAGTGGTCGTCGACCATCTCGGTGTTCTCGGCGGCCCGGAAGCCGTTGACGTCGTACTCCAGGGTCTGGTGGCGTGCGGCGTCGGTCACCTCGACCAGCCGGCCGGCGCCGTTGCCGTCCGTGGTGGCGCCGTCGTAGCCGCCCCACGCGAGCGTGACGTCCGGCGTGGCGTCGGGGTAGTCGATGCCCACCAGGTTGCCGAAGGAGTAGGAGTACTCGGTCCGCGAGTCGTCGTCGGCACGCTGGACCGAGCTCTGCTCGGTGACCTGGTTGCCGGCGGCGTCGTAGCCGTACTCGACCGTTCCGCCGTCCTGGGTCGAGGTCGAGGTGCGCCGGCCGAGCAGGTCGTAGCTGTGCTCGGCCTGGGTCGCCCCGGCCGCGGTCACCGACAGCACCTGGCCGAGCAGGTCGACGTCGTAGGACGTGCGCAGCGCGTCGCCACCGGCGATGTCGTCCACGGCATGGGTGTAGCCGCGGATGTCGACGAGGGTGCGGCTGGCGCGACCGAGCGGGTCGGTCACCTTCGTGGCGCCGACCGCCAGGCCGTCGACCTCGGCGAAGTCGTACTCCGTCGTCGTCACCAGGCCGCTGGGGGAGGTGGACCTGGTGACCCGGTCGTAGACGTCGTAGGCGAGCTTCTTCACCTCGTCCGCGCTGCCGGCGTCGTACTCCGTCTTGGCCGTGCCCGGCGACGCCGGGATCGGGTAGGCCTGCTTCACCTCGCGGCCGAGCACGTCGTAGGTGACCGCCCCGGACACCACGAAGGTGTTCGTGCTCGGGCTGCCCGCGCCGTCGAAGAGGTCGGCCTCCCGCTTCTGCTCGGTGGTGCGTCCGACGCCGTCGACGAAGGTCACCGTGTCGATGGTGTCGTTGGCATGGAACTCGTCGGAGTGCTGGGCCACCGCGTAGGCGTAGTCGGCGTCGGTCGGGTGGTAGGCGTAGGACACGTAGCCGCCGTCGGGCAGCGTGGTCCGCGTCAGCCGGCCGAGGGCGTCGTAGGCGTAGGTCGTGGACTGCCCGTTCGGGTCGGTGCTGATGGTCTCCGCCCCGGAGTCGGCGTCGAACGACGTGGTGCTGGTGAGACCCACGTGGTCGGCGGCGGCGGGGGGATCATCGGCCGTCGTGTCGGCGTCGAGGAAGTCGTCGACCTCGTCGCCGTCGAGCTGGTAGTCGGTGATCCGGGCGATCCCGGTGAACCGGGCGTCGTCGTAGCGGTAGAAGACGCCGTAATGGCGGTCCTGCGCGTCGGCGGGGTAGACGATCCGGTTGTAGCTGCCGAACTCGTCGAAGCCGAGGCGGGTCACCGCGACGTCGCCGCTGCCGGGCGCGCCGTCGATGAGCTCGGTCAGCTCGGTCACGGCGCCGTTGTCGCAGAGCGCGGGGCTGCCGTCGCGGTGGCGCAGGACGTCGTCGTCGGCGTCGGTCACCGTCACCTCGGCGGGCATGCTGACCCAGGTCGGGCAGACATCGTCGTGCCAGTACGCCGGCTGGTCGGCGATGCTGTCGTCGTCGGATGCGCACGCCGTCGCCAGGGCGTCGCTGGCGGAGATGGTGCAGTCGGAGTAGGCGATCTCGGCGGTGACGTCGTCCTCGGTCACGTCGGGGTCGCCCCTGTCGATGATCTCGACCGGGTTGCCGAGACTGTCGTAGGAGTACTCGGTCGCCGTGCTCAGACCCGGGTCGGTGTCGCCCTTGTCGAACCACGCGTCCCCGGACTCGGAGAGACGCGGCGTCGCCCACGCGGCGAGCAGCTGATCGGCCGACAGCTGGGTCGCATCGAGCGGGTCGCCGCTCTCGCCGTCCAGGATCTCCCAGCTCGACGTACTGGTCTGGACCCGGTTGCCGGAGGCGACGTCGCCGTCGTAGAGCGTGGTCGACGTCAGCAGGCCGGCGTCGAAGATCGAGTCGTTGCTGTAGGCCTCCTTGGTCGCGCGCAGCACGGTGGTGTCGTCCGTCGCGAGCTCGCGGGTGGTGACGGCGTCGAAGCCGAGGCTGGTGCGGTTGACGAAGTCGTAGCCCAGGTCGCCGTAGGAGAAGGTCGAGGTGGCCTGGTCCGGGCCGTCGCCGGATCGCCCGTCGTCGACGGTCACCTTGCTCATCGCCCAGACCGAGCCGGGGTGGTCGACCGTGTTGCCTCGGCGGGTGTAGTCGAGCGCGAAGGAGCCGCCGAGCGGGTTGTCCACGCTCTTCAGCAGGCCGGTGCGGCCCTGGGTGTTGAGCCGGACCTCGAGCTCGGAGTCGTCGGCACCGCGGCTGACCGAGTCGGCGAAGCCGTCGCCGTTGACGTCGGTCAGGTCGATGTCGGTCAGGGTCTGCGACCCGTCGACGTGAGCGCCCGGGTTGACGATGATGTAGCAGGCCACCACACAGATCGGGCCGAAGCCCAGTGTGAAGTCGAAGCCGCCGCCGTAGCCGACGGAGGTGTCCTGCCGGATCTGGTCGCCGGTCTGGGCATCGACGTCGCCGACGATGTCGAAGTCGACCCGCTGGGTGTTGCCGTAGACCGCGGGCGAGCCGACGCCTGCGCCGGTGCCGAACGCGACCTTGATCTTGTCGCCGTCCTTGTAGAGCGCGTCGACGATCCCGTCGCCGTTGACGTCGCTCCAGGAGTAGCGGGGGAAGTTCACCGCGGCGTTGCGGGAGACGCCGCCGGAGTAGTCCCGCATGTAGCCGGAGAACCCGAGGCCCAGCGCGAGCGCACCGGAGTAGGACTCGCCGCTCTCCAGCGCACCCGTCGCCCACTTGATCTCGGGCGCGAAGCCGTAGCCCGTGCCGAGCCGGACGAAGACGTCCTCCCAGGTGCTGCGGATCCTGTCGGGCAGCCCGTCGCCGTTGATGTCGGACAGGGTGCGCTGCAGCGTCGACCCGTCGGCGCCCGGCACGGCATCGGTGAAGGTGTCGGCGTCGTAGTCGTCTCCCGACAGCTGGCCGGTCGTGGGGCTGGACCAGCTCGCCGAGACGCTGGCGCCGATACCGACGCCGGCGCCGTACTCGCCCTTGGCGGCGTCGTCGGACTTGCCGGCCGACTTGCCCTTCGTGGAGTTGGCGGCCCCCCGCGAGTTCGCCTTGATGCTGACCGGTGAGCCGTCGAACCCGCCGCCCACGGAGAACGTGGTGTCGGTGTTGACGTCGTCGGGTCCGGAGCCGTCGCAGGCGGCGTAGGTCGTCTCGTCCTGGCGGCAGGCGGTGCCGCCGCGCGGGTCGGTGTAGATGATCGAGTCCGGCCGGACGACGTCGGGGAAGCCGTCACCGTTCATGTCGATGTAGTCGGCGTCGCTCTGGCTCCAGCCGACGCCGAGCGAGGCCGAGAGCGGGCCGAGGCCGGCGGTCAGTGCCAGCGTGGGGCTGACGCGGCCCGACAGCGTCGGCGCCGGGATGCTGCCGCTGGCGGAGTCGATGGTGGGGATGACGTCGCCGAGGACCGAGGCCCCGACACCGGTCGCGGTGCCGTACATCTCCTCCTTCGGCCCGGTCCAGGCGTAGGTGAGGGCACCGGCGTCGTCCGCGGTGCGGGTCGGCACGAAGGAGTAGACGTCCTCGATCTGGTCCTTGGCGGCACCGGTGTCGAACTCGGGGTCCCCGGACCCGTCATAGCTGCTCGGGAAGCCGAGCTTGTTCTTCGCCGAGCTCTTGGTCAGGCACTTCTCGCCGTTGAGATCGTTGCAGGCCTCGTCCTTGTCGTCGTAGGCAGAGCCGTCGTCCTTGCCGAGCCGGAAGTTGCCCTCCTTGATCGCCGACGTACGACGACCGCCGTCGCCGCGGTAGCCGGCCACACCCCAGCCGCGGTAGGGCAGCGGGAAGTAGCCCTGGCGGCCGGTGCTGTTGAGACTCGAGGGAACGTCGGTTGGGTCCTTCTCGGGGTCGTCGCGCTCGACCTCGATCTGGAGGCCCATGATGGCGTCGGCGAGGGCAGGGTCGGCCACGCTGACGTCGAACCAGTAGTCGGCGTCGGCCTCGAAGTCGACGGTGACGCTGACCGACCTGCTGCCCGTGATGAGGTCGGCGTCGGTGCCGTCGGCCACGTCCACCCGCTTCTTCGCGACGGAGCCGTCGGCGTCCTTCACCGTGCCGTCAGCGTCCTTCACGGTGAGGACCATGGACCCGGCCGGGTTGTCGTCGGCGAGCTGGACGGTCGCCACCACCTTGCGGTCGTTCGTCTGGTTGGGCTGCCAGGGGGAGATCGGGCTCGCGCGGTTGACCTCGGGGTAGATGTCGGTGTCGACCGGCACGTCCACGTTCGGCTTGCCGTCGTCGCATGCCCCGGCGTCGAGGTAGCAGAGGTTGGCGACGGTGGTCCATCGGAGCGCGGTCGCGTCGATGGGCGAGTCGACGGCGAGGCGGGCCTGGACCATGTCCTGGTCGGTGATCTGGCCGTTCTCGGTCTGCGGCGCGTCGGCGTCGAACTCCGCGGTGACCCGGAACCGGCCGGTCTCGCCGGTGGTGATGATCGGGAGCTGCGCCTCGGCCTCCGCCTCGGTGCCGTAGCAGCCGTAGCTGGTGCCGGCGCCGGTGACGACGCAGTACTCGCCGGAGCTGCTGTCCTCCTCGACGGACTTCTGGCGGTCGGCGTCGACCGCGCCGGCGTCGGTCAGCGGCGTCACCGTCACCGTCTCGTCGACGGTGTCCTTGCCGGCGGTCCAGAAGTCGTGGGTCAGCGTCGGCAGCACGTCGTCGGAGGTGTGCTCCTTCTCGAGCACGCCGCTGAACCGCATGGTGCCGCCGTCGGGCAGCCCGACGAAGCCGCCGGGACGCCCGGCGAGGGTGAAGTCGGCGGCCGCGTCGAACTCCTTCTGGCTCAGCCCGTTGGCGTCGGTCGGCGGGTCGGCGGCGTAGGTGATCGTCGGCGCCCAATCCACCGAGCTCTGCTCCACGTCCGTGACGGGGCTGACGCGGAAGTAGAGCCGGTCGCCCGCGGTGACGGAGAGGTTGTTGTGCGTCGTCACCCAGGCGTCGCCCGAGCCGGAGAGCGTGTCGTGGGCGAGCTCGGTGCCGTTGTGCTGGATCGCGACGCGGACGGTCTCGTCGGAGGAGTCGGGGGCGACCAGGGACGCGGTGGAGCCGATGGTGACCGAGCCGTCGTACGGCGCCACCCAGCGGCGCACCGTGTCGATGGGCGGGGAGAGCTCGCGGAGCTGGTCGAGCTGGTCGGCCAGCGTGGTGTCGGACGGATGGTTCACGTCGGTCACGTCGAGCGGGTGGCGCGTCTGCCCGTCGCCGCTGGCGAACGTCGGCTCACAGGGATCCGCGGTGCAGTCGAGGTGGTTGAAGAGGACGCTGCCCGACTTCACGAAGTCCGGGAGCCCGTCGCCGTTCACGTCGGAGAAGTAGCCGTCCGACCAGTTCCAGGAGCCGCCGGCGTGGAACGCGAGCGCCACGCCGAAGTAGGCCTCCACCCCACCGGTGATGCCGAACTCGCTCTCCTTGGGCAGCGTCGTCAGCCCGCTGAGCGTCTTCACGCCCGAGAACGACACCGCCGCGTCGAGCCCGTCGGACGGGGTGGAGAGGTTGAGCCGGTACTGGATCGTGTCGAAGTCGTCCGGGTCCCGGAACACCTTGTCGGGCAGGCTGTCGCCGTTGATGTCCATGAACTCCGAGAGCGAGTTGGTGTCGGCGCCGTCGAAGGTCAGCGCGCCGCCGAACGAGCCGGCCTTGGTGGGGGCGGTCGGGTTGAAGCCGAGGTAGATGTGGCCGTCGCCGCCGATCGAGCTGGACATGCCCAGTGGGCCGGAGTTGCCCTCGACGGTGCCGTCGATGCCGGCGAGGTTGTCGGACCCCGTGGACCACGAGGTGGAGTCGGCCCAGCCGTCGGCCTCGTCGAAGTACGTGAAGTCGTGCGTGGCCGCGGTGCTCTCGTCGCATCCGGCAGCGGCGTCGCAGCCGACCTGGGTCACCGACGTCAGCAGCTGCTTGCCGAAGGATCCCTTCTTGTAGGCGAGGCGGTACTCGCTCAGCAGCTGCTGGCTGTCGTGGGCGCGGACCCGGACCGTCGTCAGCTTCTCCTGGTCGACGTCGAGCGCGCCGCTGCTGGCGTCGATCACCGGGTCGGTGCGGGTCCCGTCGCGCACGAAGTCGATCCGGTAGCCGGGGTTCTCGTCGTGTCCGCTCGCCTCCGCGGCGCCGGTGTAGAGGATCCGCTTCAGGTACACGTGCTCGGCACAGGCCTCGCCGCTGTCGCAGGAGCCGACCGGCTGCCAGTTGGATCCCTTGCCGTCGGCGCGCAGCTTGGCTTCGTAGGTCTCGACGTCGTACTCGTAGCGGATCATGTTGACGCCCACGTCGCGCTCCGCGGTGAGATACCACGCGACGACGTTGCCGTCGCTGTCCTTGCGCACCGCGTCCGGGTCCTGGGTGAGGTCGTTGCGGGCCGCGCCGGTGCGCGTGCCCGGGCCGCCGGCCGGGCCGCCCTGGTCGGGGTAGCCGCCGTACCACCGCACGTTGCCGGCCTTGTCGCGGACCTCCCAGAAGTAGTTCTTCGGGCTGTCGCCGTGCCGGATGATCTGCTCGTACTCGGTCTCGACCTTGCGGGTGAAGTCGGCGCGGTCCGCGACGCGCGGCTCCGGGCTGGCCGTCGTCGCGGTCGGCATCAGCAGGTCGCCGTCGAGCCGGTAGGACTCGCTCTCGTAGTCGCCGCAGGCCGGCGCCGTGGTGCGGGGGCAGAACTTCGGCACGCCGAAGGTGGTGTCGACGCTCACCTCGCCCACGCCGAGCGACCAGCCCTGGCCGACCCAGCCGGAGCCGCCGCCCGAGTCGTAGGCGAGCGCGAGGTCCGGAGTGAGGCCGCGCCCTTCGGGCAGCGCCAGCGGGTAGGAGACCTGGGCGTCGCCGCTGCTGTTGGCCACGGGCGGGTCGATGCCGGCCAGACCGGCCGTCGGGTCGGCGTACTGCAGGTCGCCGGGGGAGGCGTCCGCCGCATCGGACGGCGTCTGGAGGGCCTCACGCCCCAGTGTCGAGCTCGCGATGCCACCGAGGGCCTCGGCGTACGCCGGAGAGAGGGTGCCGACGATGAGGCCGACGGTGGCGGCGCTGATGGCGACGAAGCGGAAGGTTCGACGGTTCGGACGGGTCACGACGCCTCCTGGGCCTCGACGACGCGGTCCCGGGGCGACCTCGGGCCTGCGGGAGCCGCGGCTGAGGGGTGCGGCGCCGCCTGCCAGCGTTGCGTGTCACTCGCTCGGACCACAACGGGCAAATGCCCGGGCTCGACGGAGTCAGGTGCCCGGGCGGGTGGCTGCCGTGACCGAGGCCGGGTCACCGGTCAGCACGCGGAGTGCGAGGTCGGTGGTCGCCTCGACACCGAGATGGCCGGTGACCCGTGCGACCCGGTCGATGTCGAGCGGCAGCAGGCCGGGTGTGCCCGGGACGTCGGGGGTGATCCCGAGGTCGACGTCGGTGCGGCCCCGCATCATCTCCACGTTGAACTCGTAGCGCTCCCGGGCGCCGGGGGCGGTGAGGCGGTCGAGCACGGTCGCGCCGATGCGGCGCCCTCCGGTCTCCCGGCTCCAGGCGTCGAGCGCGGCCAGGACGGTGCGACCGTGGTCGTGCTCGATGTCGGCCCAGATCTCCGCCATCGACCCGAGGTGGGCGACCAGGACCGCAGCGGTCTTCTCGCCGAGGCCGGTGATCCCGGGCAGGTTGTCGCTGGCATCTCCCCGGATGGCCGCGAACTCCAGATAGCGCTCCGGAGGTACGCCGTACATCGTCTCCAGGCGCGCGGGCGTGAGCAGTGGCGAGCCGTTGATGCCGCCGTCGATCAGGCGCAGCACACTCGTGTGGGCGCTGATGTGGGCGAAGGAGTCGCGGTCGGAGGTGACGATCACGCAGTCCCAGCCGTGGCGCTCGGCCCAGGTGGCGGCGGAGGCGTTGACGTCGTCGGCCTCCAGGCCGGCCGGCGTGACCGTGGCCAGGCCCAGAGCGTCGAGCAACGCACCGGCGCGCTCGAGCTGGTCGACGAGCTCGGGATCCTTCTCGGCGCGCCCGGCCTTGTAGTCGGGGTAGCGGTCGCGGCGCTGCGAGGCGGTGCGGTCGTCGAGACCGAAGACGACCGCGTCGGGGGCGAAGCCGTCGATCGCCTCCAGGATCTGGCGGAGCATCCCGTGCAGTGCCCACGCGGGCCGTCCACCCCGGTCGAGCAGCCGGGTGTGGCGCCGCGCGTGATGATGACGGTGCAGCAGCGAGGGAGCGTCGACGGTGAGGAGCAGCTGGCGTGGGCGGTCGGTCGGAGGGAACGGCATGGTGATCGCGCACCAGCGTACTCATGGCCTAGGCTTCGAACATGCGTTCGCAGCGAGCGTCGGGCGAGGGGCAGCCGCGGCTGCCCCTCGACGTGCGACCGACCGCGCCCGCCGCACCGAGCCGCCGACGTACGACGCGAAGCCGGGCGGAGCGCGACGGCGAGCCGCTCCGCTACCGGCTCCGCGGTGACGAGCTCGCATCGCGTGGCTGGCCCACCGGCACCGAGCTGCTCATCGACCGCGGCCGGCGGCCGCGGCGGGGCCAGGTGGCCCTGGTCAGCGAGGGCGGTCGGCTCAAGATCGGGGTCTTCGACGTGCAGCTCGGCCGCGCCGCGCTCCGCTCCGACCGCGGCTCGGCGTGGTTGGGGGCCTCGGCCCGGATCGTCGGCGTGGCGATGCTCGCAGGGGCCCCGCTCGCGGGGATGCCCGACGTGCCGTCGGGGTGAGAGCCGAGGGCGTCGGCACCCTCTGGAATGCTTGCGCTCCGCACGGACCTCGCATGAGGAGGCTGGGGGAGACGCATGAGCGACATCGCCGGGGAGCTGGCGCGCGTCAAAGGTGCCTTCGCGCAGCCGACGCTCACGCTGCTCCACCAGCGCCAGGCACCCGTGGTGATCACCATCTTCCGGTCGGCCTTCGGCCGCAGCAACCAGCCGATCCCGACCGCTCGACTGCACGCCCAGGTCGAGGAGCACCTCGCCGAGGTGCGGCTGTCAGGGGAGACCGAGGTGCCCCAGGGCAGCGGCCGCGACCTGTGCCACCGATGGATGCGGGGGCAGTGGCTGGTGCGCTCGCTC
This sequence comes from uncultured Nocardioides sp., assembly GCA_964544855.1. GTDB lineage: Bacteria > Actinomycetota > Actinomycetes > Propionibacteriales > Nocardioidaceae > Nocardioides. The sequence continues at coordinate 20,461 of CAZJDU010000022.1, read as the reverse complement.
GACGAGGCCGGGCACGAGGTCTACTCGCTCACCTCCCACGCCCAGCAGGCGCTGGAGCTGGTCAAGAACCTCACCCGTGACCGCGCGACGCTGAGTGAGCACCGGATCGCGACCATCCTCGGCACTGTGCGGCGGTTCAACGCCGAGGCCAATCCCGATCGCACGACCCGGGTCACCCTCCTCAACGAGGAGATCGCCCGGCTGCAGCTGGAGCGCGACCGGCTCGTCGACGGTGCCGAGATGATCAGTGCCACCGACGACTACATGCTCGAGGGGTTCACCGAGCTGCTCTCCCTGATCTCCGCGCTCCCGAGCGACTTCGCGCGGGTCGAGGAGCGCTTCGCCACCATCCGGGGCGAGATCCTGGCGGCGTTCCGGGCCGAGGAGCGCCCGGCCGGCGAGGTGATCGACGAGTACCTCGCGCGGGCGGACGCCCTGATGACGGCCACGCAGGAGGGGCGCGCCTTCGAGGGGGCCTTCGCACTGCTGCGCGACGACGCCCTGGTGACCCAGCTGCGGGAGGACCTCACGGCGCTCCTCGAGCATCCGCTCTCCGACGGCATCCTCGGCGACGCCGACCGGGCCGAGCTGCGGGGCACGGTCAGGCTGGTGCGTGACGGGCTGGACCGGGTGCTCGCGCAGCGCACGCGGGTCACCGCCACGCTGAAGGAGTACATCGTCTCCCACGACGCGGTGCGCGACCGCCAGCTGGAGCGGACGCTGCGGCAGGTGGAGTCGGAGCTGATGACCTGGATGGCGAGCACCGGGCCCCGGGCGACGCACGACGTGCCGCTGCTGCCGTCCCGGGTGAGCGTCGACCACCTGCGCGAGCGGTTCCACGACCCGGCCGACGACGTACTGCCGGCGCCGATCGCGCCGGACGACGCCGATGAGGCGCCCCCGGTGTCGCTGGAGACGCTGGTCGCCCAGGGCGGGCCGCAGCTGTCGACCCTGCGGCAGCGGCTCGAGGACGTCCTGGTCGACCCCGTCCCGCCGGCCTCCCTCGGGGCGCTCTTCGACGGCCTCGAGCCGGCACTGCGACGGCCGGTCGAGATCCTCGGTCTGCTGCACCTCGCGGCCGACCGCGGCTGGGAGTCGGCGGCCGACGTCGAGGCCTACACCGCCGTCCGCCACGACGGCTCCCGGCGTACCTTCACCGTCCCGACCACGCCGTTGCCGGATCCCGACCTCGACCGAGCGGACAAGGAGCGTGAGCCCCGATGAGCATCGACACCGACGACACCTGGACGACCGGGGCCGAGCCCGGCAGCGATGAGGAGCCGTACGACGCCGACCTGGACACCGATGTGGTCTCGGTCTCGCTCTTCGAGGGCGACGAGGGCGGGCTGGAGTACGCCCAGCGCCACGCGCTGGTCACCCTGCTCAAGCAGCGGTTCATCAGCGCCCGCACCCACCCGCGGGACTGGCAGGTCCTCGTCGAGCACGAGCGGGTGCTGCGCTCCCGGCTCAACGACCTCTTCCTCGACCTCCGGATCGACCGTGCCCGCGAGGTCGCGTGGAAGCACCAGGCGACCGCGGAGACCGGCGGCCGGTTCCCGACGCTGTTGTACGACGCAGCCTGGTCGCGCGAGGAGACCCTGGTGCTCGTCCATCTCCGCGACCGGCTGCGGGCCGGCCTCGCCAGCGGGGACGCACGGGTCTACGTCGACCGGGACGACATCGTCGACTACGTCGCCAGCTTCCGGCCGGCGCACGCCACGGACGAGGCGGGCGACGAGAAGCGTGCCCGCAACGCCGTGGTGAGCATCGCCAAGGCCGGTCTGCTGATCGGGACCGCCGCCGACGACCGCTTCGAGATCAGCGAGGCGGTGGAGCCGTTGCTCCCGCTCGAGCTGCTCCACGAGCTGCTCGAGGCGTTGCAGCGTGCCAACGACACCGAGCCGGCGCCGGCAGCGGCGGAGGCGGACCTGTTCGACCAGCCGGAGGACGCGGCGACCGAGCACGCGGAGGGGGACCGAGCATGACCAGCGACGTCGCTGAGCAGCGACGCGACGGGCCCGACGAGGCCGAGGGCGCCGACGGCCTCTTCGACCAGCAGGTCGTGGCGACGCCGACCGACGACACCGTGCAGTGGCGCGCCGTGCTGCTGCAGCTCGTCAACTGGGGCGGCTTCGGTGGTCTGACCACGGTCCCGCTGGGTGGCGACACCACGATGATCTCCGGAGCCTCGGGGGTCGGCAAGAGCACCATCCTCGATGCCTACACCGCGCTGATGATGCCGTCGGACACCAAGTTCAACGGCGCCTCCAACAACGCGGTCGCCGGCCGCGCGCGCGGCGTCGGGCAGCGCAACCTGCTCTCCTACCTGCGTGGCGCCGTCGACGTGGTCGACGATCCGCGCACCGGCCGGCCGGTGGAGCAGCTGCTCCGCGGCAGGAACGCCGACACCTGGGGCGCGGTGGCGATGACCTTCGCCAACGACCGGGGTGGCCGGTTCACCGTGCTGCGCACCTACTACGTGCCGCGCCGGGCCTCGCGCTCCAGCGACGTCCAGATGCAGCTCGCGACGTACGAAGGCGCCCTCAGCCTGGAGACCGTCGAGGCCGCCGTCCCCGAGCGCTTCCATGCGAACACGTTGAAGAAGCTCTTCCCGGGCATCCGCGTGCACCGGACCTACGCCGAGTTCTCCGCGGTGCTGCACGCCCGGCTCGGCATCGGCGCCAACGGCGACGGCGCGAAGGCACTGCGGCTGCTTGCCCGGATCCAGGCCGGCAACCAGGTCCGCAGCGTCGATGAGCTCTACAAGGAGATGGTGCTCGAGCGGCCGGCGACCTACGCCGCTGCCGACCGTGCTCTCGAGCACTTCGACGACCTCGAGGCGGCGTACTCCGCGATGCGCACCGAGGAGCAGAAGCTCGATCTGCTGGAGCCGATCACCGCGATCCACGAGCGCAAGGTCGCGGCCACCCGCCGACGTGCCGAGCTCGACTCCTACGGCGTGACGCTGCCGGGCGACACGCCGCTGCGGCTGTGGCTGCTGCGGACCCACCTGCGGTTGATCGAGACCGCTGTCGCCGCCAACCGTGACGAGCGGAGCACCACCGCCGAGGAGCTGACCAGGACCCGCTCCGCCGAGGCGGCGCTGGTCAGCGACCTGGAGACGGCCAAGGAGGCGCACCGGGCGGCGGGCGGCGGCGACCTCCAGGCCCTCGCCGCTCAGGTCGAGCACGAGCGCGTGATCCGCCAGGAGCGCGGCAACCGGCTCGCCGAGCTGGAGGAGCGCGTCTACCCGCTGGTGGGGCTCACCGATGCCGACGCCCCCGACCTCGAGGCGGCGCTCGACTCGGCGACGGCGTTCGCGGAGCTGCAGCTGCTCGCCCGCAAGGGGCTCGCCACCGGTGACACCCAGCGGGAGGCGCTGCGGGCGGAGCGTGACGAGGCGCGCGACGGGCTGGTTCCGCTGAAGTCCGCGCAGAGCGAGCTGCGGCGCGAGCGGTCGTCGTTGGAGAGCCGCGCCGGCCGCGTGCCGTCCCACCTCCACGACCTGCGGGCCGCGGTCGCGGGGGCGAGCGGCCTGGCGGTGGAGGAGCTGCCGTTCGTCGCCGAGCTGATCGACATCGCGCCCGACGAGGCGCGGTGGCGCACGGCGATCGAGACCGTGCTCGGCGGCACGTCACGGATGATGCTGGTGCCGCTCGACCGGCTCGCCGACTTCTCCGCGGCCATCGACGGGCTGCGGCTGCCGGCGCGACTGACCTTCCAGGGCGTCGAGCTCGACCTGCCGGGCACCGGGCCCTCCGACCCGGAGCGGGTGGCCGGCAAGCTCCTGTTCAAGGACTCGCCGTTCTCCGGCTGGGTGCAGCAGCACGTCGAGGAGCCGGCGCGCAACGCCTACTGCGTGGACAGCGCGGACGGGCTGAACGGCCCGGGCTTCCGCGTGACCCTGGCCGGACAGACCCGCAACGGCCGGCGCGGTGCGCACGGACGCAACGACCAGCGCAACATCATCGGCTTCTCCAACGAGGACGCGATCGCGGAGATCGACGAGCAGCTCGGCGACATCGAGACCCGGCTGGAGCAGGTCGACGCCCGGCTCGCCGAGATCGACCGTCGCGCCGGCGTCGTGGAGCAGCAGCGCAAGGCCTACGACGCCATCGCGATGGTCCGCTTCGACGACGTCGACGTCATGGGGGCCGACCGGCGCATCACCGAGCTCGAGCAGCGCCGCGCCGACATCCTGGCCTCCGACGACCAGCTGCAGAGCCTGCAGGCGCAGATCGACGACCTGGACGCCCGGCTCGATGCCGCCCGGCAGGAGCGGTTCGCGCTCGAGCGGCGTCAGACCGCGCTCAACGAGCATCACACCGAGCTGGTCGACTCCGAGGATCTCGTCAAGGACCGCCTCGAGGCGATGGCGGCCGGTGACGCGATCGAGCTGACGGAGGAGCAGGACGCCGCCCTGACGTCCGACTTCGCCGCTGCCGCCGCGCCGGACGACCCGGAGGACCTCGACCGGTTCAGCGAGAACTCCCAGCGGCTCGCGGAGCGATTGCAGGGAGCGGTGGCCGAGGCGGACGACGAGATCCGGCGGTGCGACGACGAGCTGGCGCTGATCTTCAAGCACTACAAGTTCCAGTGGGACTCGCCCAACCTCGGCGCGACCGCGGAGGCCTACCCCGACTACGCACGCATCCTGGAGGAGATCCGCGGCACCGGCCTGGCCGAGCGCCGATCGGAGTGGCGGCGCCGGCTCACCGAGTGGAGCGGCCAGGACCTGGTGCCGCTCGTGGGCGCCATGTCGGCGTCGGTCGAGGAGATCGAGGACCGCCTCGAGCCGATCAACACCATCCTGCGGCGGCTGGAGTTCGGCGCGGCCGGACACCGGCTGCGGATCCGGCTGCGACGGCTCGCACCGGCCCACGTCCAGGTCTTCATGAAGGATCTCCGGGCGCTGTCCTCGGGGGCGACCAGCGAGCTGGGAGAGGCCGACCTCGAGCAGCGCTTCACCGAGCTCAGCCGGTTCATGCAGCAGCTGCGCCGACCGGCCACCGACGCCGACGGTGTCACCGATCGCGACCGGCTGCTCGACGTCCGACGTCACGTGGAGATCTCCGCCGAGCGCTACGACCACCTGACCGGCGAGGTGAAGGCGACCTACCGCACGCTCGGCGAGAAGAGCGGCGGCGAGAGCCAGGAGCTGGTCGCCTTCATCGTCGGGTCGGCGCTGCGGTTCCGGCTCGGCGACGAGATGCGGTCGCGGCCCCGGTTCGCCCCGGTGTTCCTCGACGAGGGCTTCGTCAAGGCCGACTCGGACTTCGCCGGCCGCGCGGTGCACGCCTGGCAGGGCCTCGGCTTCCAGCTCATCATCGGGGTGCCGCTCGACAAGGTGACCGGCCTCGAGCCCCACATGGACGAGCTGCTGGCGATCACCAAGGACCCTGCCACGCATCGGTCCTGGATCACCCCGATCAGCGATGCTGACGTGGCCGATCAGGCGTCCGAGGGGAGCGGCGGTGAGGACGCCCGGACTGAGGACGCCTGAGTGGCTCGTCGAGCAGTGCGAGCGCCGGCTGAAGGAGGACTGGCGCGCGGTCGTGCTGGGGAGCCGCGACTGGGCGCCGAAGTTCGCCCTCGGCACCTCGAGCCTCAAGGGCGCCAGGCTCCGTGAGGTCTGGTCGGAGATCCATCTCGACACCCTCGACTGGCGGGCGTGGGCATCGGAGGCAGGAGCCGGTGTGGAGCTGGTCCCGCGACGAGTCTCGTACAGCCGTGGCGTCGAGCAGGACATTCCGGGGTCGGTCCTCGTCGGGTCGATCGACGTCGCTGCACGGTTGGTCGGTGGTGAGTGGCCCGACCGGCTCGCTCGCGCGCGCCGTCGCCGGGACGTGCTGGTCACGTCGTTCGCGACGCTGGACGACCCGGCTGCCGTGTTGTGGCTCTCCGACCGATACAGCGATGCCGACTTCGAGCTGGCGTGTCGTGTCGGGCGATGGCTGGCCGCCCATCCGGCGAGTGGCCTGACGGCCCGTCAGGTCCCGGTGGAGGGGATCGGCAGCAAGTGGCTGGACACGCATCTGCCGGTGGTGCGGCGGCTTGCGGGGCTTGACGATCTCGGCCTCGTCTCCGGAAGACCACCACGCGTGCACCTGACCTACCTCGATCCTGGCCATCGGGGCGCGGGCGGTCGGCGACACGACGTCGCGACGCTCGGTGACGTCGAGGCCCTCGCCTACCCACCGCGTCTCGTGCTGATCTCGGAGAACCGCGACACCGCCCAGCTCTTCCCCGACATCGACGGCGGCATCGCCGTCGAGGGCGACGGGAACGGGCCGGGCGCAGTGCCCCGCCTTCCGTGGGTCTGCTCGGCGGAGACGGTCTGGTATTGGGGTGACATGGACGCGAAGGGGTTGGAGATCCTCGAGAGCTACCGTTCCGCGGGCGTGCATGCCCGGTCACTGTTCATGGACGTGGCTGCTTACGAGCGGTGGGAGCGGTACGGCGTCGACCACGACCACAACGGCAACCCGATCGGCCCGCGCGAGCCGCGCGTCGTTCCGAAGCTCGAGCCCGGCGAGCGTGAGCTCTACCTCTCACTGTGCGACCCCTCGTGGCCGTTGCATCGCCGGATCGAGCAGGAGCGGATCCCGCTTGACCTGGCGGCAGCCGTCGTCCGTGCTGGATGATGCCTGTCAGGGACCGCCCGCTGCCGGACCCGCGGAAGACGACGCTGTGGCGGGGGCCGGGGGATCGATCTCGGTCAGCACCGACGCCGCCAGCCGCACCATCCCGACCCCGGTCGGGTGGAACGGGTACGGGTCGCTGAGTCCCTGCAGGTCCCGTCCGACCGCGGGATCGCCGGGCTCGCAGAGCGTGGCCAGATGGGGCGTGGCGACGGCATATCCGTAGGCCTCGGCGCCTGCGGTCAGCACGGCGTTGAGCCGGTCGGTCCGGTCGGCGAACACCGCCAGGCCGTCGGAGTCGAGCCCGGGGTGACCCGACACCTGGGTGTCCGAGCAGTCGGCGTCGAGGCCGAAGACGTCGTACGACGTCACCACGATGACCTGAGGCCGGTCCGCGAGCGTGGCCAACGCCGCCAGCAGGTCGCCGTAGTCGCGGTCGAAGCGGGCGAGCCGATAGTCGAACTGGCCGCTGGTGAAACGGTCGTCGCACTCCTCGACCCCGTAGCAGTACCGCAGGAAGTCCGACCAGGCGAGGTCGTTCGGGCCGATCATGACCACGACGAAGCGCAGGTCCCGCAGCGCCAGCAGCCGCTCGACCTGGGGGCGCAGCGTGCGACCGCCCTGGCGCTGCTCTCCCAGGAGCCCGTTGCTGATGGTCGCCGACGGGCAGGCCAGGTTGAGCACCCGGTCGGAGGACAGCTGGGTGAGCTGGGCGGCGAGCGAGTCCGTCGACCGCTCGCACGCCGCCTCGTCCGGGTCGGGGTCCGTCAGGGCGGGCCCGCCCAGCCGCGAGGCGCGTGAGTCGCCGACCACGGCGCCGGTGTAGCCCTCGACGGGCGGGCCGGCCGGACGGAGCTCCACCGGAGCCGCGCCGACGAGGTCCCGGAGCGAGCGGACGCCGGACAGGCCCGCGCTGGTGTCGTGCCAGGCGAGGGCGCTGACACCCGCCCAGACCGCGAGCGTCCCGACGAGGGGGACCAGGGCCGTGGCAGCGATTCGCCGGGCGTGGCGATGCCACACCGCGGCGACGGTCAGCTGGTGGTCGTCGCGGTGGGCGCCCGCCATCACGGCCCAGATCCGCGCCGAGGTCCCCACGGCGACCAGGGCCATGGTGAGGAGCAGGAGCAGGCCCGTGGCCCGCAGGTACCACGTCCGGACCGCCGCCGTGACCGCCTCCTCTGCTCTCCTGCGCGCGGCCGGCCCCTCGTCGGGGTCCAGCAGGTCCTCGGCGGCGCGCGTCCGGACGAGTGGTCCGAGCTCGAGCTGCGGTCGCAACGGGCCCCGGACCTGCACCCGCTGCAGCTCGATCGTGGTGTCGCCGATCTGCTGCACCTCGGCCGGCCCGGTGAGGCCGTCGAGCACGGCTCGGGGCCAGGTGGTGGGTCCGTCGTCGACGATCTCGCCGACGTCGCCGACCCAGCCGCCCGAGGGCGTCGTACCCCCGACAGCGACGTACTGTCCGGCGACCGTGGTCTCTGCTGACGGCGTGAGCGCCACGGCCAGCGGGATCACCAGCCCGACGCCGAGGACCAGCATCAGCGTGGTGGTCGCTGCGGCCCGGGGCCTCCTGCTGCCGCGACGGGCGGACTCCGGGGCGGTTCCGTGCACGGCCGACGCGTGCCCCCGCGAGCTCACACGTCGTAACGCTAGTGGGGAGTCGGTGCCGGTGGCGGGCACGCCGCGAGGTGGCCATCCGCCCGTCGAGAGCTGTTCATCGTGGTGGCGTCCGTGCCTCGCTGCGGGTCTAGAGTCGGGAGCAGGTCGTGACCGTCGGTGCCGCCGCGCGGTCCCGTACGCCGGCACCTCACCCGGAGGAGGCATGGACTGGTTCGCAGCCGACCAGAGCTGGCTGGCACGGGTGCTGTTCCAGCGATCGCTGGCGGCCGTCTACCTGGTGGCGTTCGTCGTCGCAGCCCGCCAGTACCGCGCGTTGCTCGGCGACCGCGGGCTGACGCCGGTCCGGCGCTACCTGCCGACCGTGTCGTTCCGGGAGGCTCCCGGCCTGTTCCGGCTCCACCACTCCGACCGCGCGTTCCTCGCGGTCGCCTGGGGTGGTGCGGCACTGTCGCTGGCGACCGTCCTCGGGCTCACCGACGCCGTGCCGCTGCCGGCCGCGATGGCGGTGTGGGCGGTGCTGTGGCTGCTCTATCTCTCGATCGTCAACGTCGGTCAACGCTGGTACGGCTTCGGCTGGGAGTCACTCCTGCTCGAGGCCGGGTTCCTGGCCGTCTTCCTCGGCAACGACACGGTCGCACCGCCGCTCCTCACGCTCCTGTTGCTGCGCTGGCTGCTCTTCCGGGTCGAGTTCGGCGCAGGACTGATCAAGATGCGGGGGGACCGTTGCTGGCGGGACCTGACCTGCCTGTACTACCACCACGAGACCCAGCCGATGCCGGGGCCGTTGAGCTGGTACTTCCACCACCTCCCGAAGCCACTGCACCGCGTCGAGGTGCTGGCCAACCACGTCACCCAGCTGGTGATCCCCTTCGGTCTCTTCCTGCCACAGCCGGTGGCCGGTGTCGCGGCAGCGGTGATGATCGTGACCCAGCTCTGGCTGATCACCAGCGGCAACTTCTCGTGGCTCAACTGGATCACCGTCGTGCTCGCGGTCTCGGTGCTGCCCGATGCGTGGCTCGCGCCGATCCTGCCGGGCGCCGGCGAGGACGCAGTGGCCGGCACGCCGTCCTGGTTCGCTGCCGTCGTCGGCGCGGTGACCCTGGCGGTCCTGGTGCTCAGCTATCGACCGGTGGCGAACCTGCTCTCGCGGCAGCAGCGGATGAACGCCTCGTTCAACCGCTGGCATCTGGTCAACACCTACGGTGCCTTCGGGAGCATCACGAAGGTGCGCTACGAGATCGTGGTGGAGGGCACGCGCGAGGAGCGTCCCGGGGCGTCGGCGAGGTGGGAGGAGTACGAGTTCCGGGGCAAGCCCGGCGACCCGGCCCGCCGGCCGCGGCAGTTCGCTCCGTACCACCTCCGGTTGGACTGGCTGATGTGGTTCGCGGCGCTCTCGCCGGGACTCGTGCCGGCGTGGTTCCGCGCTCTGGTGCAGCGACTCCTCGAAGGGGACCGCGACGTGTCCCGGCTGCTGCTGCGTGACCCGTTCGGGGACGAACCGCCCCGCTCGGTGCGGGCGCTGCTCTACCGCTACCGCTTCACGACGCGGCAGGAGCACGCGGAGTCGGGGGACTGGTGGGCCAGGGAGCTCGTGGGCGAGTACCTTCCGCCGGTGCGGGAGATCCGGTAGCGCGGGTCACCGGCGGGGGTCGTCGTGCCCATCCGATGGCCGCGGATCGGACCTACAGTGAGGTCATGACCGTGCGGGTCGTCTTCGCCGACGACAACTACCTGGTCCGCGAGGGAGTGGCGAACCTGCTGACCCAGACGGCCGAGATCGAACTGGTCGAGACCGTCGCGGATCCCGAAGCCCTGCTCCGGGCCGTGGCAGTGCATCGGCCCGACGCCGCACTCACCGACATCCGGATGCCGCCGACCTTCACGACCGAGGGGATCGGGGCGGCGAAGCGGATCCGGACGGAGTTCCCGGAGACGGGGGTCGTCGTCCTGTCGCAGTACGTCGAGGAGGAGTATGCCTTCGAGCTGCTGTCGGAGGGCGTCGAGGGGCTCGGGTACCTCCTCAAGGAGCGGGTGGCCGACGTCGACGAGCTGGTGCGCGCGCTCCACGACGTCGCCCGCGGCGGATCCGCCCTGGACCCGAAGGTGGTGGAGGGACTGCTCGCCCGCAGGAACACCGAGACCAGCTCGGCGCTGCGACGGCTGACCGAGCGGGAGCTCGAGGTGCTGCGGGAGCTGGCCAGCGGTCGCAGCAACGCCTCGACGGCGAAGACCCTCTACATGAGCGAGCGCGCGGTGGAGAAGCACGTGGGCTCGGTGTTCCAGAAGCTCGGCCTCGTCAACGACGCCGACGTCAACCGGCGGGTGATGGCGGTGCTCGCGTATCTCGAGGCGACCGGCGGTGCTCCCGCCCCCTGATCGACGATCGGTCGTCCAGGCCCCGGTGGCGCCAGCGCCCCGGTGGCGCCAACGCCCCGATGTCGTGCGGCTAGCACCACTGTCCGGGCGGTCCGAGCGGAGCAGGATGGCAGCAACGAGGAGGTGGCCGTGAGCGCAGTGGGGGTGCTCGTCGTCGACGACCAGGAGCTCTACCGTCGCGCCATGGCGGCGGTGGTCGCCGTGACGGACGGCTTCGCTGTGGTCGGCTCCGTCGGCAGTGGCGAGGAGGCGCTGGTCGCCGCGGCGGAGCTGCGCCCCGACGTGGTGCTGATGGACGTCCACCTCCCCGGGATCGACGGCATCGAGGCGACCCGGCTCCTGCTCGGCCGGGCCGACCCGCCCCTCGTCGTGCTGCTGTCGACGTACGACGAGGACCAGGTCGACGCCGCGGGGTGCGGTGCGGCGGCCTACATCCCCAAGGCCGCGTTCGGCCCGGACCGCCTCTCAGCCGTGTGGCACGGCGCCGCCCGGAGCGCGGGGCCCGGCGGGTGACTCCGCCGGCTCACCCACGCCCGGGACACTGACGACCAGCAGCCCGTCTCGCACCTCCACCCGCCCGCCGACGGCTTCGACCCGGTCGCCGAGACCCGGCAGGTCGAGACCCCGGAGCTCGCCGCCGACCCGGAGGACCACGCCGCTCCCGACGCGGGCGAGCTCGATCGTGGTCGGCCCGGCTGCTGCGCCGAGCGCCTCGGCGCAGCAGAAGTACACCGCCGCCTCGACCCGTGGGCTGAGCCGGCCGATCTCGGTCACGGTGAGGTCCGTCGGTGCCACGGCGCGGGCGGCGAGCGACCGCAGCGCGGCCGCGAGACCGGACCGGGCGAGCTGAGCAGGGAAGACGCCGCGGGTCAGCTCACGCAGCGCGTCGAGGGCCTCGTTGGTGTCGTCGACCAACGGGTCGATCTCCGGAGTGGTGCCCCGGTCGAGGGCGGCTCGAGCGCGGCGGATCCCGGCCGGCAGCGCTTGGAGCGAGGGCAGTACGTCGCGGGTGATCGTCGCCTCGAGCATGCGCCGCGCCGCGTCGTCCGCGGCGATGAGACGGCGACGCGACTCGGCGAGCTGCCGCGTGGTCCGGGTGACGGCTGCGACCCGGTCGGCGAGCGCGCCGGCCAACGAGGTGTTGCGGAACGCTGTGGCGGTCTGGTCGGCCAGTGCCTCGAGCAGTCGTCGATCCGTACGGCGCAGGGTGCGGCCGCGAGGGAGTGCCACCGTGATCCACCCCAGCTCCCGGCCCTCGGTCCGGACCGGCACCCGGTGGTGCGGCTGCTGGTCGGGGTCCGTCGGCCACGGGCCCCAGGTGCCGGAGACGGCTGGTCCTCCGGGGATGCCGAGCGTGGCCTGTGCCGCGGCGGCGGAGACCGCTCGCGTCGCCGCCTCAGCCACCGCGGGGAGCAGCTCGTCAGGGTCCGGGGCCGCGGCGAGCCGGCGGCTGAAGTCGGCCAGCGCCTCGTAGGGCTCGGCCCGGTCGCCGTAGGCGGCCCGGTTCGCCCATCGGACCACGACCCGGCGGATCGGCTGGAACGCGAGCGCGACGAGCACCGTGGCGAGCAGGGAGAGCCAGAACCCGCCGGCCCGGGACTCGAGCAGCTGTCCGGACACCACGACGATCGCGGTGTACCCGACAGCGGCGAACGCGGCGCCGGCGACGACCACGACCGTACGGTTGATGATCACGTCGAGGTCGTAGAGGCGGTAGCGGAGCACGGCGACGGCGAACAGGATCGGCATCAGGAAGAACGACACGAACAGCGGCACCCCCGACAGCCAGGTCTGCTGTCCGCCGTTCGCCTCCTGCGCCACCACGAGGATCACCAGACCGATGACGGCCAGGACCGCCGACAGGGCGATCAGGCGTACCTGCTGGCGCTCCTCGCCGCTGCTCGCCCACAGCCGCCGGAGCATCGACACCAGCGCCAGGAGCAGGCCGAGGTTGATCAGCAGGAACCCGAGGCTGAGCACGAGCCGGCGTTCCGGACCGAGCGACTCGTCAGCGTCGAGCAGGTCGAACCCGGTCGGATCGACGGACAGCACCGCGGCCAGGCAGAGCCCCGCGCCGACGACGGGGACGACGGCCGCACGGCGCCAGCGTCGGGAGAGGAAGCGTCCGTCCGGAGCCAGCAGGAACATCAGCGACAGCAGGGCGATGACGAGCTGTCCCCCGCACAGCTGTGCCACCCACGCGGCGGTGCCCCCGAGCGCGCGCGGCCCGGGGCCGTCGCTCTCCAGCACCCAGTAGGCGTAGGCCTCGGTGAGCAGCGAGATCGAGGTGAGCACGCCGATGGCGCTGAGCAGCCAGCCGACCGGGTGCCGCTCGAAGCGGGAGACGATCAGCGCGCCCATCAGGGCCGAGCCGACGCAGGCGCCGTCCACGAAGGGGAACCCGTGGACCGCGACCGCCGTCTCGGAGGTGAGCGAGACCGCCTGGACACTCACCAGGACGTCCAGCGCGACCAGTGCCACGGTGAGTCCGCACAACGACCAGGCGAGCCGGGGGAGCATCTCAACCACCCGCCTCGCCGACCGGGAGCGGATCGGGCGCGAGCCGACGAGCGGGGAGCACCACCCGCAACCGGGTCCCGGTGCCAGGAGTGGAGTCGAGCTCCCACCGGCCGCCGGCGGAGTCCACGCGGTCGCGGATGTTGGCCAACCCGGCGCCGGTCGCTGCCTGACCGGGGTCGAAGCCGGCTCCGTCGTCGGCGACCATCAGCGCCAGCTGGGACGGTCCGCCGTCCACCTCGACCTCGACGGTGGTGGCGCCGGCGTGCTTGGCGGCGTTCTGGATCGCCTCCAGGCAACAGAAGTACGCCGTCGCCTCGGTCTCGAGCGGGTACCGCCCGGCCCCTCGCTCGGCCACGACCACGCCGCTGTCGCCGGTCACCGCTCGCAAGGCGGCCGCGACGCCCGCCTGCTCCAGGAGCGGCGGGTAGATGCCGCGGGAGAGTTGCACCAGCGTCCTCATCGCCTCCGTGGCGGCACCCTCCTGCGCGGCGAGCAGCGCGTCGGCTCGCTGCGGATCGGTCGTGGCCAGCCTGTCGGCGAGGCGTAGGTTGACCGCGAGCGCGACGAGGTGCTGCTGCGCGCCGTCGTGGATGTCACGCTCCAGCCTGCGCCGGGCGGCGTCCTGGGCATCGACCAGCCGTTCGCGCGACTGCCTCAGCTCCGCGTCACGGGCCGTCAGCTCGGCCAGCCGCTGCTCGAGCTCCGCGCGCAGCCGCGCACCGCGCAGCACCAGACCGGCCTGGTCGGCGAGCCCGGCGAGGAGCCGCTCCTCCACCGGCGTCAACGGCCGTCCCGCACGCTCGCGGAGCACCAGTGCGCCGAGCTCCTCGGATCCGTGGCGGACCGGCAGCCGACGGGTGCCCGGATCCCACCCGGGAGAGCGGACCAGTCGGACTCCCGCTTCCGGTGGCCACGTGGCGGCGGGCACCGGCCGGCCGGCCACGGAGACCCAGACCTGGGCCCACTCCGCGTCCGTGCCCTCGGCGAGCACGCGGGCCATGCGGAGCGGGAGCTCATAGGGCGGCCCGCCCGCCGCCACCGCGCCGGAGAACCGGCGCAGGACGTCGTACGGCGAGGCCCGGCCGCGCTGCACGACGCGGACGGCGAACCGCTGCAGCCGGGTCAGCGCGGGGTCGAACCCGACCGCGACCATCGCGGTCGCCAGCACGGAGAGACCGACGTGCGGTGTGGAGGTGCGGCCGAGGAGCAGGCCGCCGCCGACGACCACGACGAGGTAGGTCAGCACGACGAGCCCGACCAGGCCGACCGACACCACGGCCGTGGCGAGCCATTCACGTCGCGAGCGGCGCCGCAGGGCGGGAAGCCACCTCATCCCAGCAGTGTGCTCGCTCCGGGGACGGTCGGGTAGAGCGTCAGCCACATCCCCGGGGTGGGGTTGTCCGCACGGGCCAGCCTCCCGTGGCCGGACGGTCAGCGCCGCCTCGGATGCGCCCAGCCCGATCGCCGCCGTGCCACTGATCCGATGTGCTCGTCGTACGCCGTTCGACGACCCGGACGGCGACCGACAAGGAGAAGCAGAGATGACCCTCAGCACCACCCTCACCCCCGGCCGGGCCGCCACCCTCGGCACGACCACCCCCGCGGCCCGCGCCACCGGCCTCACCAAGCGGTACGGCGCGGGGGACGCCGCCGTGGCCGCGCTGGACGACGTGACGGTCGACGTCCAGCGCGCCCGGTTCACCGCCATCATGGGCCCCTCGGGCTCGGGCAAGTCCACCCTGCTGCACCTGCTCGCCGGCCTCGACCGGCCGACGTCGGGCGAGGTCCATCTCGGCGACACCGAGATCACCTCGCTCAACGACAAGCGGCTGACCATGCTGCGACGCGACCGGATCGGCTTCATCTTCCAGTCGTTCAACCTGCTGCCGACGATGACCGCGGCCGAGAACATCGTGCTCCCGCTGCGGATCGCCGGCCGACGCCCGGATCCCGCGTGGGTCGCATCGATCGTGCAGGCCGTCGGTCTCGGCGAGCGGCTGGGGCATCGCCCGGCCCAGCTGTCCGGCGGTCAGCAGCAGCGCGTCGCCGCAGCCCGCGCGCTGGCCTCTCGCCCGGAGATCGTCTTCGCCGACGAGCCGACGGGAGCGCTGGACTCGAGGTCCGGGACCGAGCTGCTCCGGTTCCTCCGAGGAGCCGTGGACGACCTGGCCCAGACCGTCGTGATGGTCACCCACGACCCGACCGCGGCGGCGTACGCCGACCGGGTCCTCTTCCTCGCCGACGGCCGGATCGCCGACGAGATGCATGCCCCGTCCGCCGAGGACGTCCTCGACCACATGAAGCTCCTGGGAGCCTGACGATGTTGACCGCAACTCTTCGCAGCATGGTGGCGCACCGGCTGCGCCTCGTCCTCACGACGGCGTCGATCGCGCTCGGCGTCGCCCTGCTCGGCGGCACGCTGATCCTCACGAACACCATGGGGACCGCCTTCGACATGCTGTTCGGCAAGATCGGGTCGGGTACCGACGCGGTGGTCCGTGCCGAGGCGCCGTACACGCAGACCGAGGGGGTCGGCACCCAGCGCGGTCCGGTCCCGCAGCAGCTCCTCGACCAGATCCGCGGTGTGGACGGCGTCCGCGCAGCGGAGGGGTCGGTCCAGGGCTACGCCCTGCTCACCGACACCGACGGCCGCGCGGTCACCACCAACGGCGGCGCCCCGACCAACGGCTACAGCATGCCGGCCGACACCGAGCTGCGCGGCGACGTCGAGCTGCTCAGCGGACGGGCACCCACGGATGGGCACGAGGTCGCCATCGACGCGACGAGCGCGGAGGAGCACGACATCCCGCTCGGCGCCACGATCAAGGTGCTGCTCGACGGCCCGACCCGCGAGTTCACGGTGGTCGGCACCGTCGGCTACGGCGACGGGATCACCGATCTGGGTGGCACCACGTCGGCGTACTTCGACACCGAGACGGCGCAGGACGTGCTGGGCGCGCCCGGCCGGTTCGACCGGATCGACGTCGCCGCCGAGGACGGGGTGAGCCAGCCCGAGCTCGCCGACCGGCTCGCCGCGGTGGTCCCCGACGGCACCGAGGCGGTCACCGGCACCGCGGTGGCGGAGGAGAACGCCGCGGCGACCAAGGAGAACTTCCGCCTCGTCGGGATCATCTTCGGGATCTTCGCCGGCATCGCGCTCTTCGTCGGCTCCTTCATCATCTGGAACACGTTCACGATGACCGTCACCCAACGCTCGCGTGAGATCGCGCTGCTGCGGGCGATCGGCGCTCGTCGGCGGCAGGTCATGGGGAGCCTCCTCCTCGAGGCGCTGGGCCTGGGTGTGGTGGCGTCGGCGGTCGGCTTCGGGGCCGGGATCGGCGTGGCCCAGGGCCTGAAGTGGCTCATGGACGCCATGGGGCTGGCGCTGCCGTTCACCACGCTCCAGATCGGGGCCGGTCAGGTCGGGATCTCGCTCCTGGTCGGCACCGGCGTGACGGTGCTGGCAGCGGTGGTGCCCGCTCGCCGGGCGACCAAGGTGCTGCCGGTCGAGGCGCTGCGTGAGTCCGCGGGCGGCGCGGAGAAGTCGGCGGTACGGCGGGGACTGATCGGTCTGCTCGTCGTGGCGGCCGGTGCCGGGACGCTGCTGTGGTCGCTGTACGGCGACGGCGGGATCCGGCTGTTCGGGCTGGGGCTGGCCACGTCGATGATCGGTGTGATCGTCGCGCTCCCGGTGGTGGTGCGGCCCCTCGCTGCAGCCATCGCGGCGCCGCTACGGCTGCGCGGCCTCCCCGGTGACCTGGCGAAGCAGAACGCGACCCGCAACCCGCGGCGTACGTCGGCGACGGCGGCCGCGCTGATGATCGGCCTGACCCTGGTCGTGGGGATGGGGGTGTTCGCGTCGTCCCTGAAGGCGTCGTTCAGCGACGTGCTCTCGGACCGGATCGACGCGGACCTGTACGTCGTCACCTCCAGTGCCCAGGCGCCGGGCTACAGCCCGTCCGTGCTCGACGCGGTCCGGGGCGTCGACGGCGTCGAGCAGATCGCGGCCGACGGGTGGGGGAGTGCCCGGTTCGACGGCTCGGACGCCGGCTACTCGGCGATCGACCCCGCCACAGCCGAGGAGATCCTCCGGCTGAACGTGTCGCAGGGCGCCGTGGCCGACCTCGACCGCCACACGGTCATGGTGGCCGAGGACGCGGCGGCCGAGCACGGCTGGGAGCTCGGAGACACCGTCACCGCCGAGTTCGCCGAGAGCGGCGGGCACCCGCTGCGCATCGCGGCGATCTATGAGGGCAAGGGCTGGATCAGCGAGGACTTCGTGCTGAGCCGGGCCGCGCAGCGAGCGCTGGCGGGGCCACAGCTGGTCACCGACGGCTTCGTGAGGATCGCCGAGGGCGCCGACCGGGCCGAGGTTCAGGACGCCATCGCTGCCGCGCTGGCCGACCACCCGGACGCCAAGGTGCTCGACCGGGAGGGCTTCGAGGCGGAGGCCAGCGGGTTCATCGACCAGCTGCTCGGCTTCATGACGGTGATGCTGGCGCTGGCGGTCCTCATCGCCCTGCTCGGTATCGTCAACACCCTGGCACTGTCGGTCTTCGAGCGGACCCGTGAGCTCGGCCTGCTCCGCGCGGTCGGCATGACCCGGGGTCAGGTCCGTGCGATGGTCCGTTGGGAGTCCGCGGTGATCTCGCTGATCGGTGCCGTGAGCGGCGCCGCACTCGGGATCGGCATCGGGCTGGCGATGTCGCAGATCCTGAAGGACGAGGGGATCAAGTCGATCTCGATCCCGACGGTGCAGATCGCGGCGTACGTCGCGCTCGCCGCTCTGGCCGGCGTGCTCGCGGCGGTCGGGCCCGCTCGGGTGGCGGCCAAGGTGGACCTGCTGCAGGCCGTGGTCACCGACTGACCCGGCCGGCAGCTGGCCCGGTGGCTCCTGGAGCCGCCGGGCCAGCCGCATGCCGCGGCGCCGCCGGTTGCCCGTGGCACCGTGGGCCGACCGGGCCTACGCTCACGAGATGAGGACTCGCGCGGACGCGCACCTCGTCTGGCTCGTGTACCGCGGCGGGTGGGGCTTCGTCGGCACCCTGTCGTGGACCACTGCAGCGGTCTACTTCATCCGCGACGTCGGCATGTCGCCGCTGCAGCTCGTGCTCGCCGGCACCGCGCTCGAGGTGGCGTACTTCTGCTTCGAGATCCCGACCGCCGTGGTCGCGGATCTCCACTCCCGTCGGCTGTCAGTGATCGTCGCGGCGGTCATCTCGGGGCTCGCGATGGCCATGATCGGCCTGGTCCCGGTGGCGGGATGGGTGATCGCCGGGATGGCGCTGTGGGGGTTCGGCTGGACCTTCCGCAGCGGAGCCGAGGACGCCTGGCTGGCCGACGAGGTCGGGAGCGAGCGGATGGGTGCTGCCTACCAGCGCGGTGCCCAGGTGGCGCGGGTGACCGGTCTGGTCGGCATCGTCGTCGCGGTGGGTCTGGCGCTGGCGGAGCTGTGGCTGCCGTTCGTCGCGGCGGGCGTGAGCGCCGTCCTGCTCGCCGTCTACCTGGCGCTCAGGATGCCGGAGCGCGGCTTCCGGCGTGCGGAGAGCGCCGTGGGGGCGGGGCAGGTGCGGGCCGCGCTCGGGACGGCTCGGGACGGTGTGCGGGTGATCCGGGCGAGTCCCGTCCTCCTCCTCATCGTGGTCATCTTCGTGCTGCTCGGCTCGTTCGAGGAGGGGTTCGACCGGCTGTGGGAGGCACACCTGCTGCTGGATGTCGGGCTCCCGATGATCGCGGGCCTGGGTGACGTGGTGTGGTTCGGCATCCTCGGTGCTGCGACGCTGCTCCTCGCCTTCGCGGTGGCCGCCCCGCTCGTGTCCCGCGTGGAGCGGCTGCGCGCGCAGCGGCTCGCTCGCCTGCTGCTCGTCCTGCACGCCGTCCTGATGCTCTCGGCCCTGGCCTTCGCGCTCGCCGGCTCGCTCTGGCTCGCCGTGTCGGCCTACCTGGCCACCGCGGTGGTGCGCGATCTGACCGCGCCGTCACTCAGCACCTGGCTCAACGAGGCGATCACCGACTCATCGGTGCGCGCCACCGTGCTGTCCATCGCCAGCATCGCCGGCAGCCTGGGGGAGTGGACCGGAGGGCCGGCGCTCGGCGCGGTCGGCAACCGATGGGGGGTCCGGACCGCCCTGAGCGTCGGCGCGCTGCTGCTCGCACCGACGCTGCTGCTCTTCGCTCGGGCGATCCGGCATCACGGCAGGCTGGCCGATGCGAGCGCCGACGCCTCGTAGGCCGTGGTGGCGATCCAGCGGCCGTCGGCACCGGGGTGTCGTGGCGTCGAGCGGCGATGGTACGCCGGCGGACGGCGACCTACGCTGGAGAGATGAACACCATCCATCTCACCGACGAGGAGCTGGAGATCGCCCGGCACGGGATGACCGCCTATCTCCTGACGTTCGGTCACGACGAAGCGGACACCGTCGTCCGGATCAAGGCTGTCCTCGCTCGGCTGGCTGCGGCGGAGCCGGAGCCCGGTCCGTCGTCGATGGCCGGCTGAGCGAACCCTCGGCCGTCGGCGCCGGCCGGCTGCCGGACGGCGTCGCGGGTCCGCGTGGCGCGACGATCTCTGGGTCCACCGGCTCCTCCCGCGGCTCATGGCCCGGCGGCGTCGCGGCGTGCCGGCCCACGGCCGCGCCAGGAGAGCCCGACTTCTGTCGGGGGTCCCTCCTACCTTCCTGATCACCGGACGCCCGGGGCATGCCTGCCTCGCAGCGGTGTCCCGGAGCAGCTGCGGGCTCGGCTCGACCGGCGTCGTGGCTGCTCGTCGGAAGCAGCTCATCAACCAGGGGGACCACCATGAAGACTGTGACGAGGATCGTCGCGACCGCCGCTCTGCTGCTGGGGGTGAGCGCCTGCGAGCTCCCCGAGGAGGACGCCGACAGCGCGCTGGACGAGGCGGCCAGCGAGGTCGAGCAGGCAGCCGACGGCACCAAGGGGAAGGGCAGGAAGCAGAACGAGGAGAAGGACGAGTTCACGCCGGAACAGGACAACGCGATCCGGGCGGGCCTGAACTACCTGGACTTCAGTGGCTTCTCACGCGAAGGGTTGATCCGGCAGCTGTCGAGCAAGGCCGGTGACGGCTATCCGGAGCAGGTCGCGAGGTTCGCCGTACGGCAGATCGAGAAGCGTGACGCGGTGAACTGGAAGGCGGAGGCCGCCGAGGCGGCCGAGGGCTACCTCGACCTGTCCGCCTTCTCCTGCGAGGGACTCGTCCAGCAGCTGTCGAGCCGAGCCGGTGACCAGTTCACCGCCGAGCAGGCGCGCCACGGTGCGACCAAGGCCGGGATCTGCTGACGACGGTGCCGTGA
>CAZJDU010000021.1:0-40048 GCA_964544855.1 uncultured Nocardioides sp. | reverse complement strand
GGTGCGAGCGCCAGCGAGCCTCGAAACCACCCTCCCCACGCTCGGCGAGGTGACCGCGATGATGCGTCGTCACGCCGAGCTGCTGTGTGAGCACATGGGGGAGGAGCGCGGCTGCAAGGAGTTCCGCAAGCACGTCACCTGGTACCTCAAGGGGTTCAGCGCGGGCGGTGAGATGCGTCGCTCCCTGGGGTTGGTGGACACCCTCGCGGACCTCGACGGACTGCTCGCGCGGCTCGACCCCGACGAGCCGTTCCCGGTCGCCGAGCTCGGTGCGCCACGCGGTCGGCAGGGGTCGCCGCGCCGTCGGGTCGCGGTGCCCGACGGGTGGCTGGACGACCCCGACGGAAGCGACTGCCACCTCTCCGAGGCGGTGAACGAGACGACCGGTGGGTGATATGAAACACATCGGGCGTTGCTTTACCGATTCGTAACCAGCAATCTGGTGTGCTTCACTCGACTGCCGTGCCGGGGAGCCACCGCTCCTGAGGCACCGACCTGACAGCGACAGCAAAGGAATCAGCGCCGTGGCGAAACACAGCCACAAGCGGGAAACCGCGCTCCGCAGGCCCCGTGCGGTCTTCATCGCGGCCCCCCTCGCCGTCCTCGCGACCGCCGGTGCGATCACCGTCGGCGTGGCCGGCGGCAGCACGCCCGACCAGCTCCAGGCGGTCGACAACGCCCAGGCTTCCGACCCGACGACGAGCGCGACGACCGAGACGCCCACCGTCGAGCGGGAGCCGCTGGTGTCGCGTAACGGCGATCGGCGGCAGCAGGGCACCACGATCGAGCGTGCGCCGACCGCGGCGGAGAAGGCGATGCGGACCAAGGCCGTCAACGCCGCGCTCCGCAACGCCGACACCAAGCTGTGGACCACCGAGGTGCTGAACCTCTGGACCCGCCCGGACAAGCAGGCGAAGAAGGTCGGTGAGATCGACGCCGGCGAGAAGGTGCTGACCACCGGTCGCAACGTCGCCGGTCGGGAGGAGATCGTCCTCGACGGCAAGTCCCGCTGGGTGACCGAGGGCTACCTCGACGACGAGGAGCCGACCACGGGCCCGACCGGCACCGGCGGCGAGTGCACCAACGGCAGCTCGGTCGACCCGGGCGTCAGCGCCAGCATCGTGAAGGTCCACCAGGCCGTCTGCGCGCGGTGGCCCGAGATCACGTCGTACGGCACGCTGCGCGCCGACAGCGGCGACCACGGCGCCGGCCGCGCGGTCGACGTGATGATCTCCGGTGCGACCGGGTGGGACATCGCCAACTACCTGCGCGCCAACTACCAGGCGTTCGGCATCAGCTACATCATCTACTCCCAGAAGATCTGGTCCGTGGAGCGCAGCGGCGAGGGCTGGCGGGGCATGTCCGACCGCGGCTCGGTCACGGCGAACCACTACGACCACGTGCACGTCTCGGTCTACTGACCTCGATGGCGCGAGTGCGTCGCTCGTTCTTGCGCCGCGCTGTTCGGGGACGCCGGTGATCTGGCGTCCCGATAGGGTCACGGCCGTGGAGTGGTCGGAGCTGTACGACGCCGGCGCGCGTGAGCGGATCGTCCCGGAGCCGCCGAAGCGGGTGGAGGCTCCCGAGCGCACGCCGTTCGAGCGGGACCGCGCCCGGGTGGTGCACGCGGCGTCCTTCCGTCGACTCGCGGCCAAGACGCAGGTCGTGGGGCCGCAGAGCGACGACTTCGTGCGCAACCGGCTCACCCACAGCCTGGAGGTCGCCCAGGTGGCGCGCGACCTGGCACGGGCGCTCGGCACCCATCCGGACATCGCGGAGACGGCGGCGCTGGCCCACGATCTGGGGCATCCGCCGTTCGGTCACAACGGGGAGCGGGCGCTCGCCGACCTCGCGGACGGCTGTGGCGGGTTCGAGGGCAACGCGCAGACGCTGCGGCTGCTGACCCGGCTCGAGGCGAAGACGGCGGCGGCGGACGGTCGCTCGGTCGGGCTCAACCTGACCCGCGCGACGCTCGACGCCTGCACGAAGTATCCGTGGTCCTGGGCCGACGCACCGCCGCCCGGCGGCGTCTACGCGGACGGCACGCCCCACCGGGGCACCAAGTTCGGTGTCTACGCCGACGACCTGTCGGCGTTCACCTGGACCCGGCAGGGGGCGCCGCCGGGTCGGCGGTGCGTGGAGGCGCAGATCATGGATCTCGCCGACGACGTCGCCTACTCCGTGCACGACATGGAGGACGGCACGGTCGCGGGGCGCATCGACCTGACCCGGCTCGACCGGCCGGCAGTCTGGGAGACCGTGCGCTCCTGGTACGCCGCCGACGCCTCCGACGAGGTGCTCGACGACGTGCTCGCCGGGTTGCAGCGGGTCGGCAGCTGGCCGGAGGCGTCGTACGACGGCACCCGGGCCGGCCTCGCCGCGCTGAAGAACCTGACCAGCGACCTGATCGGCCGGTTCTGCGGCGCCGTGCAGCAGGCCACCTTCGCCGCGTCCGACGGCTCGCTCGCCCGCTACGCGGCGGACCTGGTGGTGCCGGAGCGCACCCGGCTGGAGATCACGCTGCTCAAGGGCGTCGCCGCCCACTACGTGATGCAGGCCGACGACCGGGTGGCGGCCCAGGCCCGGCAACGCGAGCTGCTGACCGCGCTGGTGGCGGTGCTGCGCGAGCGCGGGCCGGAGGAGCTCGACGAGGTCTTCGTCGCCGACTGGCACGCGGCCGGGGACGACGACGAGCGGTTGCGGGTGGTCCTCGACCAGGTGGCGTCGCTGACCGACGCGAGCGCAGTGACGTGGGGCGCCCGCCTCCTCGACTGAGGAGAGGGGCGCCCCACGTCAGCGGCTCCGTGGGTCAGCCGGTCACCGGCAGGTCACCGGGGACGGGCTTCGGAGCCGGAGCCTCCTTCGGCTCCTTCGGCGGCTGGTCGGCGGTGACGTCGCCACACGTGGCCGACGCGAGCACGATCTCCTGCTGGCCGAGCAGGTCGAGCACGAGAGCGTCCACGGTGAAGGTCCCGTCGGCGTTCTGGGTCTGCCGGTTGATCGTCAGGTTGACCACGCCCTCGATCCCGACCGACGTGTTCGGCTGATCGGTGTTGACCTCGATCGGCAGGCCGAGCGCGGCCAGGTCGGCGATCGTGGTGGTGCCGGTGTCGCCGGAGCAGGAGGCCTCGATGGCGGTGGCGTTGACCAGGCCGGTCTCGCCGGACAGCACGTCACAGAGACCGGCGAGGCTGTCCGGCGTCACCGCAGTGAGGTCGAGCGCCGCGAGGGCGCTGAGGTCGAGCGGAGTGTCCGTGGTCGCGGCGGCGAGCTCGTCGAGCAGCTGCTCGAGCGGGGTCAGCAGCTGCTGGTCGATCGGGCCCGTCACCTGACTGAGGTCGACCTGCTCGGCCAGCGCGGCGCATTCGTCGCCCAACTCGCTCCGCAGCTCCTGGGGCAGCTGGGACAGCAGCCCGTCGCCCACGCCGAGGTCGGCCACCGTCGCGGTGGCAGCACCGTTCTCGGCGCTGACCTCCATGATCCCCGCGGCGAGGAGCGGGTTCTCCGGGACCGTGACGAGGGAGTCCTTCACGAGCGAGCCGTCGGTCGACTCGACGACCGGGGTCGCCTCGATCGGCAGGAAGCCGGTGGCCGCGATGCCGTAGGCCGAGGACGGGTTGCCGGCAGCGGTCGCGGTGCCGGCGCCGCCGATCAGCGCGACCGAGGCCGCTGCGGCGACGAGCGCCAGCGCCCCTGCGGCTGCTGTGAGGCTCTTCTTCATTCTTCTGCTCACCTTTCCTGTGCAGGTCTGCACGATGTCTGGGTCAGGCCTCGTCGATGAGGACGGTGGTTCCGAGTGGGACGGCACGGAGCTGGTCGAGGGCGTCGTCGGGCACCCGGATGCAGCCGTGGCTGACCGCCTGTCCGAAGACGCCGGGGTCGCTCCACCCGTGGAAGGCGACCGTGCCGGGGCCTCCTCCGTAGGTGTCGAGCGTGGCGCTGTGGGTGCCGAGGGGGATGATGACCGGCGAGAACGACTGGTCGGGGTCGGTGAACTGGCCGAGCACGAAGGTCCGGCCGCTCGGTGTGGGCGTGTCTGGGGCGCCGACGGCGACCGACCAGCTGCCCACCAGCTCGCCGTCGTCGAAGAGCTCCACGGTGCGGCTGCCGGTGTGCACGCGGATCAGGTGGTGGGAGCGGGCCTGCTCGAGCTTCTGGTCGGCCAGCCATCCGGTCGAGCCGTTGGGTCGTGAGGGGAGCATCACGCGGTACCACCCGTCGACCTGCTCGATGACGGGCACCCAGGTGTCGCCGAACTGTCGCGGTGCGAGCTTGGCGATCGGCGTGCCGCCCGGTGCGTCGAAGACCGGAACCTTGCGCTTCGGGTGCACCACCAGTCCGGTGGTGGCCTGCTGCTGCTCGGCGTCGCCGGGAGCGGCCTTCACCCTGGTGGTGGTGCTGCTCGGCTTCAACGACGCCAGGTCGACCGAGGCCAGGTCGAACCGCGCGGTCGCCGGCTCCGGCTCGTCGTCGCTGGTCAGCCGGTCCAGCCCGAAGGCCAGTCCGGCGCACACCAGCACCACGATCACCAGTGCCTCCGGCCAGGACGAGCGCGTGCGCTCGCCGGCCTCATCGTTCATGTCCGACATGTCGTGATCTGCTCCCGTTCCCTCCGTCCGTCGCCTCCCTCAGGCGACAGACGCCTCCCTTTCCCCCTGCCAACGAGCCGGTCCGGCAGAGGTCACACGTGAGAAGGAACGAGTTCTCGTCGGTCGACCGGACCGGCCCCGGCCCTCCGACTGAGCGTCGGTGGCTAGGATCCCCGCATGGCCGGCCGGATCCGTGACGAGGACATCGCGACACTGCGCGAGAAGGTCCGGATCGACGAGGTCGTCTCCTCCTACGTGACGCTCCGCAACGCCGGCGGCGGGTCGATGAAGGGGCTGTGTCCCTTCCACGACGAGAAGACGCCGTCCTTCCACGTGACACCGGCCAAGGCCATGTACTTCTGCTTCGGGTGCAACAAGGGCGGCGACGTCATCGACTTCGTCATGGAGATGGACGGGATGTCGTTCACCGAGACGGTCGAGCGGCTCGCTGAGAAGTACGGCGTGGAGCTGCGGCGCGAGGACGGCGGGTCCGTGCGTGACGACCGGCCGAAGGGGCCGCAGCGCCGCCGCCTGATCGAGGCGCACGCCGTCGCCCAGGAGTGGTACGCCGAGCAGCTCGCGAGCCCGGAGGCCCTCGCGGCCCGGCAGTTCCTCGCCGAGCGCGGCTTCGACCAGGCGGCCGCGGAGACGTTCGGGCTCGGCTTCGCTCCGCGCGACGGGGAGGCGCTGTGGCGGGTGCTGCGCGAGCGGGGGTTCAGCCTCGACGAGGTGGTGGCCGCCGGCCTGGTGGCGGTGGGGCGATCGCCGTACGACCGGTTCCGCGGCCGGCTGCTGTGGCCGATCCGCGAGGCGTCGGGCGACACCATCGGGTTCGGCGCGCGGCGGATCTTCGACGACGACCGGATCGAGGCGAAGTACCTCAACACCCCCGAGACCCCGATCTACAAGAAGAGCCACGTGCTCTACGGCATCGACCTGGCACGGCGCGAGATCGCCCGCTCGTCGCAGGCCGTCGTCGTCGAGGGCTACACCGACGTGATGGCCTGCCACCTCGCCGGCGTCGGCACGGCGGTCGCCACCTGCGGCACCGCCTTCGGCGCCGACCACGCCCGCGTGCTGCGGCGCTTCCTCGACGACCACGAGGAGTTCCGTGGCGAGGTGATCTTCACCTTCGACGGCGACGAGGCCGGCCAGAAGGCCGCGCTGCGAGCGTTCGAGGGCGACCAGAACTTCGTGTCCCAGACCTACGTCGCCGTGGAGCCCCACGGGATGGACCCCTGCGACCTGCGCATCAAGGAGGGGGATGCGGCCGTGCGGGAGCTGATCGCCACCCGGCAGCCGCTCTACCGCTTCGTGTTGGGCAACGTCGTCAAGCGCTACGACCTGGACCGCGCCGACGGCCGGGTCGACGCGCTGCGCTCGGCCGCGCGGCTCGTGGCCAGCATCCGGGACCGCTCGAAGGTCGACGCCTTCGCCCGTGAGCTGGCCGGGATGGTCGGGGTCGACGTCGACGAGGCCCGCCGTGAGGTCCGCCGTGTCGCCTCCCGCGGTGGGCGCGCCCCCGCACGCGAGGAGGCGCCGGCGGCCGCCGCGCCGCGGTCGGACGTGCCGGACCTGCGCGATCCGCGCTTCAGCATCGAGCGGGAGACGCTGAAGCTCGTGCTCCAGCACCCGATGGCGATCGGCCGCACCACCGCCGACATCGGTGGCAACGACTTCACCCATCCCACCTATCGCGCGATCTGGGACCTGGTCGAGGCGGCCGGCGGACCGGTCGCCGGAGACGGCGATCCCGGCTGGGCGACCCGGGTCCGCGACACCGCCACCGACCCGGCGGTCTCGGCGGCGATCAGCGCACTCGCGGTCGAGCCGATCCCGACCAAGGACCCCGATGCCGGCTATGTCGGCCACCACGTGTTCCGGCTGCTCGAGCTGACCGCGCTCCGACGGATCGCCGCGCTCAAGTCGCGGCTCCAGCGCACGAACCCCGTCGACGACGCGGGGGAGTACAACAAGATGTTCGGTGAGCTGGCCGCCCTGGAGCAGCACCGTCGCACCCTGCGCGACCGGATCGTGGGCGGCGCATGAGGCTGCGACGTCGTGACGCGGACGGAGTGAGCGTGGCTCCGGGTGAACGGCTGCTCGCGTCGGCGGAGCGGTCCGACGGTGCCGGTGCCGTCGGCGGCACCCGCGACGCGTTGTACCTGCCGCAGCGGGTGCCGTGGGAGACGATCGCCAGCGCGGACTGGGACCGCGACGAGGAGGTCCTGAGCGTGGTCGAGGTCGGAGACTTCGGCCACGAGCAGCCGGTCCACCGGTTGCCGCTGCGTGCGCCCGACCGGCTGCTCCAGCTGGTGCGGGAGCGGATCACCGCCAGCTTCGTGCTGCAGCGCCATGTCGACGTACGCCGTGGCCGCCGGGCGCGGATCCTCGCGCGCCGTCGGCCCGCCGGTGGCGCGGTGCACTGGTACGTCGACTACGACCCCGGCCTGGACCCCGACGACCCTGAGGTCGTGGCCACCGTCGACGCGGCCCTGGCCGACGCACAGGCGGAGATCGGCGCCTGATGCCGGCCTGGGCGTGAGGCGCGCCAGCGACGAGCCGCCCGGCGGTGGTTGAGGTGCGAGGAGCGCCAGCGACGAGCCTCGAAACCACCGGGACCGCGGTACATCCCATATCGATTTCAGGTCCTCGCAGCGCAGTTGCTAACCTGTGCTCGCACTTCGGCGGGAGCCGAGGAGCGGTCCCCTGTAGCTCAATTGGCAGAGCATTCGGCTGTTAACCGGAGGGTTGTTGGTTCGAGTCCAACCGGGGGAGCCACGAGAGGGCCTCTGACCTGGGCAAACGTCCAGGCAGGGGCCCTCTGAGATTTGAATCTGATGGCGAAACTGTCCAGAAACAGGCTAGAAACCTTCGCGCGGGGCATGGCGCACTCCGGAGGTCGCGCGTTCTGGATGTGCTGAGCGACGGCGTCGAGCCAGGCTTGGCGGACACCGAAGGTGGGGGGTTCGTTGTCCTTGGGGTAGGGCTTGAGCAGGTAGCGCAGGCCGGTGGGGGAGTGCTTCCTGGAGACCTCCACGATGGTCTCCTCGACGGTGAGGGATCGGCGTAGGAAGTCGATGTGGCGGGTTTGAGGGCGACGAGCTCGCCCCACCGAACGCCGGTTTCGATCCGGGTCTCGGCCATCATCCGATGGCGCGCGGGGAGCGCGACGACGAGCCGGGAGTATTCATCGGGGGTGAGGGTGCGGGCCTTGCTGGCCATGACCTTGGGCAGCTCGGTGTGGTCGCAGGGGTTGTAGACCAGGACCCTGTCGTTGACGGCGCGGACGAAGATCGAGGACAAGAAGATGTGGTACTTGCGTATCGATCGTGCCGAGAGCCCGTCGGAGTTGGCTTGGGTGACCCAGTGCTGGACCAGTGAGGGGGTGATCCGGTTCAGGCGCAAGTGTCCCAAGGCGGGGTAGAAGTGCTTGTCGAGGTAGTACAGGTCGGCCGTGCGGGTGCTGGCCTCGACGTGCTTGTTGGGCAGCCACTCGTCTTCCACGTAGGCGCGGAAGGTGATCTCGCCCTGGTGTTGTCGTGCCAGCCGCCGGCGAGGACTCTCGCACTGAGAACGGCTGGGTTGGCGTATGCGACGAGCGTGGATGTCGGCGGCGACTCCCGGACGTGCTCGCGCGTGAACGGCATCGAATCGGTGCCCTTCGGGTGCACATGATTGGGCCATTGACCAAGAGGTCGGCCCGAGTTGAGATGCGATCCAGAGGGTTACGTACAAATCCATCGCGGGTCGGGGAGTCGGGTTTGGTCCACGCCGAGGACAACGGGATCGGGGCGCCCTCGGGCGACCGGAGAGCTCAACGACGGCGTCCCGGCGGGCGAGCGTGTCAACCACAAGCGCCTCGCGCGGGAACCGGCCGGACAGCGGCAGCCCGATTTGCCGCCGGGAGGTCTCGCACTCGACGAGGCTGGCTGCGGCTGTTCGAGGCTGGTCAGGCCGATGCGACCAACAATCCGGCGGCGACGATGCTCATCGTCAGGGTGATGAGTTCGAACTGTCGTTGGTGCCAGCCGCGGACGATCCGGGCTCCTACGTAGGCCCCGAGCAGCATTGCCGGCACGAGCAGGGCGTCGAGCACCAGCGTCGACCCGCTGATGAGATCGAGCGAGGTGCTGAGCGGCACCTTGAGCACGTTGACGACGAGGAAGAACCACGCGCCTGTGCCCAGCATCCCGAGCATCGGCAGCCCGGCCATGATCAGGTAGAGCGCCATCACCGGGCCTGCGGCGTTGGCGGTCATCGTGGCGAAGCCGGCGACCACGCCGATGACGCCCGCCCAGATCGGATGGACCACCGGACGTTCCGACGGGTCCTGGGGGGAACCGCTCAGCCGCTGTCCGATCTGCATTGCTCCCATCGCGATGAGGACGGCACCGATGACTCGAGTCATGGCCGTGTCGTCCGCGATCGAGACGAACCAGGCGCCGAGCAGCAGCCCCGGCACCACACCCGGGAGCAGACGCGCCAGCTCCCGGGCCGACCCGTGGCGTCGATAGAGCGAGACGGCGACCAGATCGCCCGCGATCAGCAGCGGGAGCAGCGCGCCGGTCGAGATGCGTGCCGGGAGCACGAACGCGAAGAGGACGACCGCGAGCGATCCGACCCCACCGACCGCGGTCTTCGCGAACCCGACCATGAGCCCGGCGAGTGCGAGCAGGGTCCAGTCGAGAAGTGTGAGATCAGCGACCAAGTCAACGGGTCACCGCGGGACCGGTGGTTCGGCGCAGGCACAGTTCCGGCTCGAGCACGATCTCGCGGTCGATCACGTCCGCGCCGTCGCTCCGGGCGACCATGCGCTCGACGGCGAGCCGGGCCATGTCCTGGGGGACCTGCTGGATGCTGGTGAGGTCGATGCCGGGGGTTCGGGCGAGCTCGCTGTCGTCGAAGCCGATGACCGAGATCTCCCCGGGTACGTCGATGCCTTGTTGGGCCAGCACGCTCATCGCCGCGGCGGCGACGTCGTCGTTGAAGGCGACGATCGCGGTGGGTAGCGCGGTGACTTCGTCGAGGAGCGCGCGAGTGGCGCGTTGTCCGTCGAGCTGGTCCTCGCCGCCGCAGGCGACGACGCGGATCTGGTCTGCCAGGCCTTGGGCATGCATTGCGCTGGTGTAGGCCCGACGTCGCGCCTGGGCGACCAGGCCGTGGCCGCCTTCGAGGTGGGCGATCCGGCGGTGGCCGAGGGAGACCAGGTGGTCCACGGCGATTGCCAGGCCGTGTTCGTCGGAGGTGCGCACGATGTCGACCTCGGGGTGGTCGACGTGCCAGCCCACGACCACGGTGGGGACCTGTCCGGCCAGCAGTGGCTCGGCCACCGGTGGGCCGAGCATCACCAGCGCGTCGAGGCGGAAGTCGCGGAGGGACTCCAGGGCCTGTTTCTCGTCCCGGCTGTTGGTGAGCGCGCTGAGCGCGAGGGTCCAGCCGCGTTCCTCGGCCGCGGCGTACAGGCCGTCGAGCAGCTCGAAGTGGAAGCGTCCGGCCTTCCCGAACACCACGCCGATGACGTGTGCCTTCAGGCTGGCCAGGGAGCGGGCCCGGACGTCGGGGCGGTAGCCGAGCTCCTTGGCCACCGCGAGGATGCGCTCGCGGCTGGCGGCACTGGCCCCGGGCGCGTCCCGCATCACGATCGAGACGAGCGCGGTGGAGACGCCCGCGGCCTTGGCCACGTCCGCGAGCGTGACCCGCCGGCGCGGCCAGAGGTCTTCCGCCATCTCCACACCCCTCCCGCCGACGTCTGGCACACCGTAGCCGGTGCGCGGGCCGGATCGGCCCCGCCACTCCGCGGCGCGATGGAAGTCTAGAACGTTCTAGCCACGCAGCCTAGCGATCTAGGTTCAACTACTAGAGCGTTCTAAGAACTCCGCGGAAAGTATTGACATTCGTACATTTCAGAGGGTTTTCTTGTGACCGGCGCCACAAGGCGTCACCCACACCGAACAACTCGAACAACCGCTGGCTCCCGGGGACTCGGACAGGTTCACGGCCCGCGCAGCCCGGTCGACGAAGGGAAGATGCTCGTGAGCACTACGCGCACACCGACCAGGGTGGTCCTGGCCACGATCGCCGCTGCGGCACTGGTGCTGCTCAGCGCCTGTGGCAGTGGCAAGCCGGGCTCGGATGACGACGGTGACACCAACAACAGCACGGGTGGTCCGGCCAAGCCTTCCGGCAAGGCCGACATCTACGTCGTCGGCGGCAAGGGCGACGACCCGTTCTGGTCGCGCGTGAAGCGCGGCGCCGAGGACGCCGCGAAGGTGGTGGAGTCCACCGGTGGCAGTGTCACCTGGCTGGGTCCGAAGAACTACGACAACCTCGGCCCGGACGCGGCCAAGCTGATCGACACCGCGGTGAGCAACGGCGCCACCGCCATCATCGGTCCCAACTGGGTGCCGGAGGCGGAGGACGCGGCGTTCAAGCGGGTGGTCGATCAGGGCATCCCGCTGTGGATCTACAACTCCGGCGGGCTGGAGTCCGCCGACAACCTCGGCGCGATCAACTACATCGGCAGCGACGACCACGAGGCCGGCGTCGCCGGTGGGCAGTACCTCGGCGAGCACGGCGCGGAGCACGTGCTGTGTGTGAATACCCTGCCGGGCGCCGCGAACAGCGAGGCGCGCTGCGACGGCCTGGCCGAGGGCGTCGAATCGAGCGGAGGTACGGCGGAGCAGCTGCCGATGCCCTCGTCGAGCTTCGGCAACCCCACCGCTGTGAGCCAGGGGATCAAGGCGGCGCTGCTGAAGGACGACTCGATCGACGCGGTTGTCACGATCAGCACCGGCGACGCCGACGCCGCCGCGAGCGCCATCGAGCAGGCCGGCGTGGGTGACAGCGTGGACCTGGGCACGTTCGACATGGACGAGACCCAGCTCAAGCGCATCAAGGACGGCACGGAGCTGTTCGCGATCGACCAGCAGCCGTACATGCAGGGCTACCTCGCGGTCTCCATGGCCAACGCATATGTGCTCTACGGCATCGAGCTGCCGCAACGGCCATTGCTGACCGGCCCGGCGATCATCGACGAGTCGAACGTCGACTTCGCACTCGCCGGCGCCCAGAAGGGCGTCCGCTAACCCAGTCCGGTGCCGGGTCGTGTCAGCCCGCGACCCGGCACCTACCCCACCCGACGTTCCCCCTTCGTCTCCTTCAAGCAAAGGGATCCAGACATGGCAGTGCAAACCACAGCAGCGCCGGCGCCGGCACCGGCGCGGCCGGTCCTTTCCGGCGCCACCCTCGGCAACCTGATCCGGCGGCCGGAGTCCGGCGCCTTGATCGGCACGGTCGGCGTCTTCGTCTTCTTCGCGATCTTCGGCGGTGCGCAGTTCCTGTCCGCCGGGGGTACGGCGAGCTGGCTGAACGTCGCCGCGGAGCTCGGCATCATCGCCATTCCCGTCGGTCTGCTGATGATCGCCGGCGAGCTGGACCTGTCCGTGGGCTCGGTGCTCGCCTCGAGCTCGATGACCCTCGCCATCGTCTCCGGCTACTGGGGGGCGCCGGTCATTCTCGGCATCGTGGCCGCGCTGGGCCTCGGCCTGGTGACGGGATTCCTGAACGGCGTCCTGGTCACCGCGACCAACGTGCCGTCGTTCGTGGTCACCCTGGCCACCAACTTCGGGCTCGCCGGACTGACCCTGGGCTTCTCCCGAGTCATCACCGGCACCACCAGCGTCGCCATCGAGCCCGGCTCGCCCGACAAGGAGCTGTTCGGCACCCTGTTGGCCGACAAGTTGGAGGTCGCCATCTTCTGGTGGATCGGCGTCGTCCTGGTGGTCGGTTGGCTGCTGCATGCGAGTCGCATCGGGAACTGGATCTTCGCGGTCGGCGGTGACTCCGTGAGCGCGCGCGCAACCGGGATCTCGGTGCGCAACGTCAAGGTCGGCCTCTTCATGGGCACCGCGCTCGGCGCCGCGCTGGTCGGCGTGATCCAGACGCTCCTCTACAACAGCGCCCAGGTCGCCAACGGGCAGGCCTTCGTCTTCAACTCCATCATCGCGGTGGTCATCGGCGGAGTCCTCCTCACCGGCGGCTACGGATCCGTCGTGGGAGTGGTCCTCGGCACCCTGACCTTCGCCATCGTCCAGCAGGGCATCTACTACACCGGCTGGAACTCCGACTGGGCCAGCTTCATCCTCGGCGTCCTCCTCCTCATCGCCGTGCTGATGAACAACACGTTCCGGCGCATGGCGCTGTCGTACTCACCCAAAAGGAAGGCCTGATCGATGACCGAGACCACGACTCAGCCACTCCTGAAGCTGACCGACGTCTGCAAGTCCTTCGGCACTACCGACGTCCTCACCGACGTCTCGATCGAGGTCCGACCGGGCGAGGTCCTGTGCCTCCTCGGGGACAACGGCGCCGGCAAGTCCACCCTGATCAAGATCCTGTCCGGCTTCCACGAGCCCAGTTCCGGCACGATGGAGGCCAACGGCAAGAAGGTCTCGTTCAAGAGCCCGCGAGACGCCAGCGCGCTCGGCATCGCCACGGTGCACCAGTTCGGGGGGACCTTCCCGCTGATGACCATCGGACGGTCCTTCTTCGTCGGCGCCGAGCCGACGAAGGGGTTCTGGCCGCTGCGCCGGTTCGACCGCAAGCTCGCCAACGGCATCGCGGTCCGTGAGATGCAGGCGCTCGGGATCACCCGCATCACCGACGGCGACCGGCTCGTCGGCGGCCTCTCCGGCGGCGAGCGCCAGGCCCTGGCCATCGGCCGCGCGGTCCACTTCGGCGCGAACGTGCTCATCCTGGACGAGCCCACCGCCGCGCTGGGCGTCAAGGAGGCCGCGCACGTGCTGCGCCTCATCATGCAGGCCCGCCAGCAGGGCATCGCCGTCGTCCTCGTGACCCACAACGTCACCCACGCGATGACGGTGGGCGACCACTTCGCGGTCCTCATCCGGGGGGCGCTCGCCGCCGACTTCCACAAGGGCGAACGGACCCGGGAGGAGATCACCGACCTGATGGCCGGGGGCGAGGCGATGGCCGAGCTCGAGGCCGAGATCGAGGCCTACCAGCAAGCTCACCACGGGCACGCCCCCGAACCGGAGGAGCTCGAGCGGCTCACGCACGACAAGTCGGGCACCTGAGCCCCGACGCCAATCTGATCCACCTCACTAGGAAGCAACAGCAATGACCCACACGTCTCTCGGCGTGGCCGTGATCGGCGCCGGAATGGTCGGTCGAGCCCACGCAGCCGGCTACCGCGTCGCGAGCCAGCTCTACGACCTGGACCTGCCCGAGATCCGCCTCGTCGCGGTCGCCGACGCGCACGAGCCCTTCGCCGTCGACGGCGCCAGGCGGTTCGGTTACGACCGGTCCGAGACCAGCTGGCAGGCGATCGTGGACGCACCTGACATCGACGTGGTGTCGGTGGCGATCGCCAACGAGCTTCACCGACCGGTCGTGGAGGCCCTCCTGGCGGCGGGCAAGCACGTCCTGTGCGAGAAGCCGCTGGCTCCCACGGTCGAGGACGCCAAGGCGATGGTGGCCGCAGCGGAGGCCGCGGACACCCAGTCGGGCGTCGGCTTCTCGTTCCGGCGTACGCCGGGCATCAACGCGATCCGCGAGCAGATCCAGAGCGGCGCGATCGGACCGGTGCGGCACTTCAACGGCCACTACTGGTGTGACTACGCCCAGAACCCGATGAACCCGATGAGCTGGCGGTACAAGGGCGGGCCGGGAACCGGTGCGCTCGCGGACATCGGCAGTCACATGATCGACCTGGGGGAGTACCTCTGCGGCCCGATCGCGAGCGTCAGCGGCGCGGTGTTCCAGACCTTCACCACCGAGCGTCCGGTGCCCGTCGGCGCGACCGTCGGTCATGCCGGAGGCGCGGTCGGTGACACCACCGAGCCGGTGGAGAACGAGGACATTGCGACGTTCACCGCCCGGTTCACCAGCGGCGCGGTGGGCACGTTCTCGATCAGCCGCATCTCGCACGGCCTGCCCAACGGGCTGGGGTTCGAGGTGTTCACGGCCGACGGCTCCGCCGCGTTCGACCTCAACCGCCCCGGCGAGTTCAGCTTCGCCGACGGCGGCCCCGACGGGAAGACCAACGGCAGCCGGACCGTCCTCATCGGGCCCCAGCACCCCGGGATCGACAAGGGGATCGCCATGGATTTCCCCTCGGTCGGCCACGGCCAGAACGACCTGTTCGCCTGGCAGGCCCGTGCGTTCCTCGACCAGGTCGCGGGGCTCGGAAGGCTCGCACCGCTTCCGGCCCTGGCCGACGGCCTCCACAACATGGAGATCCAGGCCGCGGTCACCCAGTCCGCACTCAACGGCGGCCAGGCCGTCACCCTCGCCTGACACCCATAGACGAAAGAAGGACACCCCTATGAAGCTCGGCGCCTACACCGCGTGCCTGCACGACAAGCCCCTCGACGAGGCGCTGTCCATCCTCGCGGGCCTCGGCCTGAGTTCGGTCGAGGTGAACTCCGGTGGCTTCATCGGCACCCCGCACTGTCCGGTCGACGAGCTGCTGGAGAGCGAGGAGGCGCGCCGCGACTATCTCGCGATCTTCGAGCGGCACGGGATCGAGCTCACCGCGCTCAACTGCAACGGCAATCCGCTCCACCCCGACGAGGAGGTGCGCTCGAAGCACGCTGAGGACGTACGCCGGTCCATCCGGCTGGCCGCGCTACTCGGCGTGAAGACGGTCATCACCATGTCCGGGCTCCCAGGATCGGAACCCGGGACGACCCGCCCCTCGTGGAACGTGATCCCGTGGGACTCGGCGTACAAGGAGAGCCTCGACTACCAGTGGCACGAGGTCGCGGTGCCGTACTGGAAGGGGATCCAGCAGCTCGCCGCCGAGCAGGACGTCAACGTCGCGATCGAGATGCACCCGCACAACCTGGTCTTCAACCCCGCCACATTGAAGCGGCTGGTCGAGCTGACCACTCCGGAGGGCGGCCGCACCCATGTCGGCGCGGAGATGGACCCCAGCCACCTGTTCTGGCAGTGGATCGACCCGGTCGCGGCGATCGAGGACCTCGGCGACCTGGTGTTCTTCGCCGCCGCCAAGGACACGCTCATCCACGAGACCGCTGCGGTCAACGGCGTACTCGACGACCGGTTCGAGTGGATCCCCGCCGAGGAGAACCCGCTCGGCCTCGGCGGCCACTACACCGTGACCCGCTGGCCGGAGGTGCCCGGCTGGTCCTTCGTCGCGGTCGGCCGCGGTCACGACGTGGAGTTCTGGACCCGGTTCCTGATGGCGCTGCACAAGGCCAACCCACACCTGCACGTCAACATCGAGCACGAGGACGCGTCGTTCGGTCAGATCGAGGGCATCGAGTACGCCGCCAAGAACCTCCTCGAGGCAGGAAAGCGCAGCAGTGTAGTCGAGCACGCGTAATGGCGGGCGCTACCTCGTGCCGGTACCCATTCATGATCCAGCTCGTCGGGCTCCACGCGTGGCGAACTGACAGCAGCATTAAGGTGATGCGGCCCACGCTCAGCGCGGAGTTGAGCAGGCCTCGCAAAAGTCGGCCAGCTAGTGCACGCAAGCGCCTTGGCCGACCCCTCCGCCGTGGACCGATCGTTCCTGGCCGCGATGGCGCACGACGTCGCCGAGATCGGGCTGCGCTTGTACAACCATTGAGCAGACCCTCCGACGCAGGGCGCAACGTGGCTAGGGCACGATGTCGATAGCCGGGTCGAGCTTGACGACCACGACCAGCGGCTGTGCCAGGTCCTTGGCGAGGGGACCGACCTCCATGAGTTGCTCGACCGTCCGGGCAGTGTGCGCCTTCGCGCCCATGGACTCAGCAAGGTCGGCGAGATCGGGCCAGGTGAGCAGCGAATGCTGGGGGTCCGCACCGAAGCCGAGCATCTTGTGCCACTCGAAGCCGTAGGCGCCGTCGTCGTAGACGACCAGGACCAGCGGAAGCCCTTCCCGCACGGCCGTGACGAGCTCGGCAGGGTTCATCATGAACCCGCCATCTCCGATCACGCACACGGTAGGCTGGTCAGGACGGGCGACGGCCATGCCGATCGCTCCGGCGAGCCCGAGCCCGACCGAGCCGAAGGCTCCCATCGTGGTGAAACCAACGGGGTCCGAGGTCGAGATGTAGGGCCAGGCCGCGTGAACGAAGCGACCAATGTCGCTCACCATGTTCCGGTCCTTCGGCAGGACCTCGTCGAGAACGATGCTCGCGGTTCGGATGTCCACGGTGTCTTCGCCGGACTGATCCCGGAAGTCGT
This sequence comes from uncultured Nocardioides sp., assembly GCA_964544855.1. Taxonomy (GTDB): domain Bacteria; phylum Actinomycetota; class Actinomycetes; order Propionibacteriales; family Nocardioidaceae; genus Nocardioides. Next base: position 23,240 of record CAZJDU010000021.1, on the reverse strand, counting down.
CTCGGGGGTCGCGTTCGGCGAGCCTGACCTGGATGCGATCCAGCCATCCACGGTTTGCCTTGTGGTCGATCGACTCGAGCGCTTTGACCATGGTTTCCGCCACGATGCGGGCGTCTCCGGTGACGGCGGCGTCAACGGGAAGGTAGCGCCCGAACGCGCCCGGTGAGTCGTCGACCTGAACAATCCTGGTGCCACCTGCGAGCTCGCGCTGCAACGTGGTGTATGCGTTCAGGCTGGCACCGAAAACGATGATGCAGTCCGCCTCCGCGAGCGCAGCGCTCGCGACCGGGTGGGACACGCTGCCGCAAATGCCCAGGTTGGCGGGGTGGCCGAGGAACAGGTCCTTAGTGAGGACCGAGGTGGTCAGCGGCGCCCCGAGCCGACCCGCTAGTGCGACCAGCATGTCGTGTGCGTCCGCGAGGAGCGCTCCCTTGCCCGCGAATACGATCGGCCTCGATGCGCTGGCGATCAGGCCGAGCGCTCCGTCGAGCTGGGACTCGGCCGGCTGGGCGGCGCTACGCGGGGCCGGCGGGACCACGGCCTGCTGGCCTCCGGCGTCGGACAGCAGCATGTCCTGGGGAAGGTTGAGAACCACGGGGCGGCGTTCTGCCACGACGCGCTGAATGGCCCGGTTCAGGTCCCTGACGGCCCACCGTTCGCTCAGCACTTCCTCATATCCGGCTCCTGCGGCTGCGGCTACCAGCGAGATGTTCAGGTGCTGGAAGTGAGTGGGCTCGGTCGGGGCGGAGCCGGTCAACACGAGCACGGAGCTTTGGCTCTTGACCGCTTCGACCAAGGTCGTGAAGGTGTTCGCCATGCCCGGGCCGCAGGTGACGGTCGCGAACCCCACCTGCCCGGTGGCCTGGGACCAGGCGTTGGCCATCCCGACGGCACTGCATTCGTGAGCTGTGGGGATGAATCGGCCACCACGTTCACTAAAGTCGCCCACGTAGAGCATGTTTGCGTCGCCCATCAGGCCGAACAGGGGATCGGCGCCATGCTCCAGGAGGGCTGCGGCGAATGCTTCGTAGATCTTCATGCTGACTCCTGGCTCTCGCTCGAAGGCGCAGAGGGGGCCTCGCTCGAGAGAGTCGGGAGGATGATCGGCTTGATCTCCTCGAAACGCTGCATTCGATCCATCGCGGTGTTGATCTCGTCGAGGTGGTAGCGTCCGGTCAGCATTGCGCTGAAGTCGAAACGGTCTCGGTTGTTCTTGATGAACTGGAGCGCCCGCCAGTACTGCGCCGCCTCGCCGGACCACGACCCCAAAATGCTCAGATGTCGTCGGGTGATCGTTCTTCAATGGAGACCCCTGCGTGGTGATGGGACGACTAGGCATCGCCACCGTCGCCACGCAGGGCCTCACGAGCCGCTACGACACGCGAAGAACGAGGAGCGGGGACTTCTACATGGCCACCACCGGGGACCCGAGATGGCCACCAGCGGGGACCGCTACCTGGCCACCAGTGGGGACTTTTTCATGGCCACGGACACACGCAATGGTCACGGATTGAGTGATGGCCACTGAAAGCCAGTCACGACGGGTGAGTGGTGTATGCGCAGCTCAGGAGGCGTCTCTGAGCGCTTGCGAGAGTTGGTGAAGGTGCTCGTGTCAAACGGAGGGTTCCTGGTTCGAATCCAGGTGGGGGAGCAGCAGGGGAAGCCCCGTTCGCAGCGCCGACGCGCAGCGGACGGGGCTTCGTAGCGATCGCACGGATAGCGTGCGACCTCCTCGTCGTTCCGCGTGGCGCGACTGGCCGGATGCGGCCATCCGTGCTCGGAGCCTTGTTGACCTCGGACCCCGATGGCAGGCTGTGGCGCACGTCACGTTGAAACGTTATACGGAGGTTCTCGTGGTCATCCGGACATCAACGAAATGGCGGGGGATGGCGGGCGCGATCGCCTGCTTCCTCGCCACCACCGGCATCGTCGCCGCGACGGGAGGCGGCGTCCGCGCCGCCGGGCCCGACGCCGACCCGGCCGCTGCGGAGGTCGAGGCCCCCTGGGAGCAGTACATCCTCGCGCCCGACTCCCGGCAGCTGCACGCCGAGGGGATCCACGAGGTGCGGGGCGAGGTGGACAACCCGCCCGGAGTGCTCGGCTCCGGCGCCACGGTGCTGCGTTCCGGCTCCCAGGTCACGCTCGACTTCGGGGTCAACGTCGGCGGCCTGGTCAGCCTCGACTTCGGCGACGTCAGTGGCTCGGCCCGGATCGGCCTGGCCTTCTCCGAGACGGCGAAGTACGTCGAGCGGCAGTCCGAGGCCTCCACCGGCGGCCCCCGTGGTCGGGACGGGACCGTGTGGGTCGACGCGACCGACCAGGGCACCTGGAGCGCCCCGCCGCAGCTGCTGCGCGGCGCGTTCCGCTACCTCACCGTCTTCCTCGACGACGACGCGACGGTGGCCCTCGACGACATCGTCCTCGACTACACCGCGTCGCCGCTGATGGAGGACCTGCGGGCCTACCCGAACCACTTCTACTCCTCGTCCGACGAGCTCAACCGGCTCTGGTACGCGGGCGCCTACACCACGCAGCTGACCACCATCGCGCCGGACACGGGCCGGGTCTGGCCCGCGCCCGACGTGCTGTGGGACAACACTGCGGTCACCGGCGTGGGTGAGTCGATCCTGGTCGACGGCGCCAAGCGGGACCGGACTGTGTGGCCGGGCGACCTGGGGATCTCGCAGGGCACGGCGTTCGTGTCGACCGGTGACACATCGTCGCCGCGCAACTCGATCATGACGGCCTACGCCGCCCAGCGCGACACCGGTGAGCTCCCGTACGCCGGCCCGGAGATCGGCTTCTACCGTTCCGACACCTACCACATGTGGACCCTGCTGGCGACGGCCGAGCAGATGGAGAACACCGACGACCGGGACTGGCTGCGCAGCGTGTGGCCCGCCTACGTGGCGGGCCTGGACTACATCCGCGACAAGGTCGGCGACCGGGACCTGCTGTTCATCGACGAGACCAACGACACCACGCACGAGTCGCGGATCCCCGATGGTGAGGAGTCGATGGCCAACGTGCTGTTCTGGCGGGTCCTCACGACCGGCGCAGAGCTCGCCACCCAGATGGAGCAGTCCGAGGTCTCCGCCGAGCTGCTCACGGAGGCCGACCGGGTCCGCTCGGCCATCGATCGCCACCTGTGGGACGAGGAGGCCGGCGCGCTGCAGTGGTACCCCGACCGAGCCGACATCCACCCGCAGAGCGCCAACTCGCTGGCGGCCTGGTGGGGCCTGCTCGACGGTGACCGGGCGGACCGTGCACGGGAGCACCTGCGCTCGACCAACTGGGTGGAGGGCGGCGCCCGCACTCCCGAGCGGAGTGACGACCTGCAGCTGCTCTTCGGCTCGTTCGAGCTCCAGGCGCAGCTCTCCGGCGACCGGGAGTCCCAGGTCGCTGCCCTGGACCTCATGGAGCGTCAGTGGGGCTGGATGCTGGAGAACCCCGAGGGTCCGCAGAGCACGTTCTGGGAGTCGCTGCGGGAGTCCGGTCAGATCGTCAGCTCCTATCAGTCCTACGCCCACGGCTGGGCCACCGGCCCGACCCGGGCCCTGACCGAGCAGCTCCTCGGCATCCAACCCGTCGACGGTGGCTCGCGATGGGCGGTCGCGCCGCACCCCGCTGACATCGCCAGCGCCGAGGGTCGTCTGGTCACGGCGGCGGGTCCGGTGGACGCCGCCTGGGAGCGCGATGACCGCGGCTTCACTCTCGACGTGTCCACGCCTGCCGGCACCACCGGGGATCTCGAGGTGCCGCTCGACGGGCGCGAGGCGCTGGTCCAGCTCGACGACCGTCCGGTCTGGAACAGCCGCAGCGGGTCCAGCGACGACGCTGCGAGCGAGAACGACGGCCGGCTCCGGATCACGTCGGTGGACGGCGGGGACCACACGGTCACCGTCCGCTACCTCGACTGATCCACCGCTCGGCCCGGGGCGGGCCTCGACCGTCGAGGCCCGCCCCTTTCCCGGGGAGCGATGTTAGCGCAAACATCTCGCCTTTTCCTGCGGCCGGTCACCCGCCGGTGCCTCCCCGGTCACACCTACTTGCCGTGGCCACTCAGGTAACCCGATGGAGGAGAGGCACGATGCCCAGCTCGAAGAAGCCCGCACTCGATCGACGCCGGTTCGTCGGCGCGTCGGCGCTCGGCGCCGCCGCCCTGCTCACCACGCCCGTCTCGGCGATGGCCAAGCCGCCGTCCGGCGGCAGCGGCGTCGTCCCCGACGCGGTGATGCGTGATGTCTACGAGAAGGTGAGGACCCCGCACAAGTACGGCCTGGTGCTGCTGCCCGACGAGGACGTCTGGAACGACACCCCGAGCGTCTTCCGGTGGCGCAGCACCTGGTACATGATGTACAGCGTCTTCGACGCCGCAGCCGATCGCGGCTACCAGACCAGGCTCGCGTCCAGCCCGGACCTGCTCGACTGGACCCCGCTCGGGACGACACTCCCGTTCCGCAACGGCGCCTGGGACGCCGACCAGGCGGCCGGCTCGGTCTCGCTGCAGAACACCAAGTGGGGCGGTCCGCAGACGCTGCAGCGACATGACGGCCGCTACTGGATGTCCTACATCGGCGGCGACGACGCGGGCTACGAGGCCGGCGACCTCGGCATCGGCATGGCCTACACCGGGGACCCGTCCTACCCCGGCGTCTGGCAGCGGTTCGACTCGCCGGCGCTGAGCCCCAACGACCCGCAGGCGCGCTGGTGGGAGGGCAGCAAGCTCTACCGCAGCAACATCATCCACGACCCGTCGGCGCGGCTGGGGGCGCCGTACGTCATGTACTACAACGCCACCAGCTCCAACACCGAGCGGATCGGCATCGCGATCTCCCGCGACATGGTCCACTGGACGCGCTACCGCTTCGACCCGGTGATCGACAACGGCTCGGGCATCTCCGGCGACCCGCAGGTGGTCCGGATGGGCGACCTCTGGGTGATGTTCTACTTCGGCGCCTTCTGGAAGCCGGGAGCGTTCGACACCTTCGCCTGCTCCTACGACCTGGTCAACTGGACGAAGTGGGACGGTCCCGATCTCGTCGCCTCCTCGGAGTCCTACGACGCGATCTACGCCCACAAGCCATGGGTCATCAACCACAACGGCGTCGTCTACCACTTCTACAACGCTGTCACGCGCCGCGGTCGCCGGATCGCACTCGCCACGTCGGAGGACCTGGGCACCTCGCCGCTGAACCCTCCGCCGCAGTGGACGGCGGGGCGCGTCGGCAACGCGGTGCGGGTCAGCGGCGCCCCGTTCACCACCTACGCCGAGCTGCCGACCGGGATCGTGAGCGGGCTGACGGACTTCTCGGTCGCGACCTGGGTGGACCTGACCGAGCAGGAGAGCTGGACCCGGATCCTCGACTTCGGGACGAGCGGCGACAACTACATGTTCCTGACCCCCGCCGCAGGCAGCTCGGGCCTCCGGTTCATGCTCCGGCCCTCCGGCGGCGAGACGAAGCAGGTGCGCACGGACGACCCGCTGCCCACCGGATGGCAGCACGTCGCGGTGACCAAGCAGGGCACCACGTGCACGCTGTACCTGAACGGTGAGGCGGTGGGCGTCAACCACGACATGACGGTCTCCCCGGCCGACCTGGGCAGCACGACGCGGAACTGGATCGGGCGCTCGCAGTACGACGACGACCCGCGACTCGACGCGCTGGTCGACGACCTCCACATCTACGGTCGTGGGTTGACCGTCGAGGAGGTGCGGGCGCTCGCCGGCGGCCGGCAGGGAGCCGGTGACGTCGCGGCGTACCGCTTCGACGAGACCGAGGGCACCACCGCCGCGGACTCGTCCGGCCACGGCCGGCACGCCACCGTGGTGGCCGATTGGTGAGGACGGGACGACCGCGCGGCTCCTGAACGGAGTGGCCGAGGGCGCCCGCGTGCTGGTGGTGCCGAAGGTCGGGCGCGGGCGGGACCAACTGCCCTATCCGCAGGTCCGCCGGGCGCGGAGCGTGGGAGCACCGAGGAGGATCGCCCCACGCTGCCGCGACCGGGACCGTCTCGCTCTGGGGTGTGGGGCACGTCGACAGAGGAGAACGACATGTCCGAAACACATGCAGAGAGGATGAGCGAGCATCCTGACATCATCGCGATGAACGCTCGTTATGAGTCGGCCGCGGAGACGCCGACGGCGCAGGTCCTCGACGGCCTGACGATGATGGCAGGTCTGTTCGTCGCTGCCTCACCATGGATCGTCGGATTCAGCAGCTCGACCGCCCTGACGGTCAACCTGCTGATCGCCGGGATCGCTGTGGCCATCCTCGGGATGGCCTTCTCCACCGCGTACGAGCGGACCCACCGGTTGACCTGGGTCTGCCCGCTGCTCGGCGTGTGGGCGATCATCTCGCCCTGGGTCGTCAGCGGCGCATCGACGGAGACCAGCGTCGTGCTGAGCTGCGTCCTGGGTGGTGGCGCGGTCGCGCTCCTGGGCCTCGCCGACTACGCGCCGATGTACCTCGCCCGGCGCACCGCGAAGCACTGAGCCGAGGCGGGGACGAGACCGGGATCCGGGTCGACCGGGAGACGGCCGACCCGGACCGTGCCGATCGCTCCCGTACGCTGAGCCGTGGGCGGCCGTAGGTCGCGGCTGCCCACGGAGGTGGAACGCGATGTGCGGTCTGGTGGCCGTCTACGACCCCCATGCGGCGAACGGGCCCGACGGCGAGCTCGGACGGCGGATGCTCGACCGGATCCGACACCGAGGCCCCGACGGCCACGGAGAACGGCGGGTCGGACCGACCTGGCTCGGCCATGCCCGGCTCTCCATCGTCGATCTCGAGCACGGTGACCAGCCCCTGCCGTCGGAGGACGGCCACTGGGCCGTGGTCAACGGGGAGATCTACAACCACGAGCGGTTGCGGGAGCTCGCGCCGCGGGACTTCCGGACCGACTCCGACTCCGAGGCCGGACTCGCGGCGGCGATCAGTGACGACCCGGACGCGATCGGCCGGCTGCGCGGGATGTTCGCCTTCGCCGTCGCGCATCCCGACGGCGACCTCGTGGTGGCCCGCGACCCGGTCGGCGTCAAGCCGCTCTACTGGGTGCGCGCCGGTGACCGCGTGCTGTTCGCCTCCGAGATCGTGGCCTTCGACGCTGATCACCGGTCGCAGGTCGAGGAGTTCCCTCCGGGCTTCCGCTGGAGCCCCGCCCGCGGCCTGACGCGCTTCCGCGAGCTCCACGTCTCCGGCACTGAGCTCACCGACCGGGACGAGGCACGGCGGGTGGTGCGCGAGACCCTCGAGACCGCGGTCCACCGTCGGATGATGGCCGACGTACCGGTCGGCGTCTTCCTCTCCGGCGGCCTGGACTCCAGCCTGGTCGCCGCGATCATGGCCAAGTACCGCGACGACGCGCGGGGTCCCGTGCACTCCTTCGCCGCGGGCACGGCCGGGTCCAGCGACCTCGCTGCCGCGCGACGCGTCGCCGACGAGCTCGACCTGGTCCACCACGAGCGGGTGTACGACGCCGACGAGGTGCTCCGCGTGCTTCCCGACGTCGTGGCGAGCATCGAGTCCTACGAGCCCTCCCTGGTGCGCAGCGCGGTCCCGAACTATCTGCTGGCCGAGGAGACTGCCCGCACCGTCAAGGTGGTGCTCACCGGCGAGGGTGCCGACGAGCTCTTCGCCGGCTACGCCCACTACCGCGACGTCGACGCGACCGACCTTCGTGCCGCGCTGATCGAGAGCATCTCCAGCCTGCACAACCTCAACCTGCAACGCTGCGACCGGGTGACGATGGCGCACGGCCTCGAGGCGCGGGTGCCGTTCCTCGACCGCGACCTGGTCAACCTCGCGGCCCGGATGCCGGTCGCCTGGTTGCTTCCGGGCGAGCTGGGCCAGGAGAAGGCGCTGCTGCGCGAGGCCTTCGACGGCTGGCTGCCGCAGGACATCCTGTGGCGCGCCAAGGAGCAGTTCGGCGACGGGAGCGGCACCGCGGACGTGATGGCCGCACGCGTGGCGGAGCTGGTGCCGGAGGAGCACTGGCGGCGGCTCCGGGTCGGTGACCTCCCCGCCCCCCGCAGTCGCGAGGAGCTCGCCTACCAGCGGATGTTCGCCGAGCGACTGCCGGGGGTGGGGGCCGGGCCGCTCGGCCGGTTCGCCACCGCGTGAGTCTCCGGGAGGGCGTCGACGACGTCGAGGAGACGTTGCGGGCGATCGAGGAGCAGGACGCCTGGCTCGGTGCGTTCGTCCACGTGGATCCGTCAGCAGCGGTGCAGCCCGCCTCGGGCGTGCTCGCCGGACGCCTGGTCGCGGTGAAGGACAACATCGCGGTCGAGGGCGCGCCGTGGGCCTGCGGCTCGGGGACCCGGCGCGGTCACCCGAGCGCCGTGGACGCGGAGGTGGTGCGCCGGGTCCGGGCCGCCGGCGGCCGCGTCATCGGTACGACGAACCTCGACGAGCTCGCCATGGGAGCCTCGACCGAGACCTCGGCGTACGGTCCGACGCTGAACCCGTGGGACCACAGCCGGACACCCGGCGGGTCCAGCGGCGGCTCGGCGGCCGCGGTGGCGGCGTACGACGTCCTGGCGCTCGGCACCGACACCGGCGGATCGATCCGCGAACCCGCCGCCCTGTGCGGCATCGTCGGCGTCGCCCCCTCGCCGGACACGGTGCCGATGGACGGTGTGGTCCCCTTCGCGCCGTCGCTGGACCGGGTCGGGCCGATGACCCGGACCGTGGCCGAGGCCGCCACCCTGCACGAGGTGATCGCCGGGGTCGACGGCCTGGTGGCGGCGGCGACGGCCGGCGCCGAGCGGCGGTTGGTCGGTCACACGGTCGGGGTGGTCCTCCCGATGGCCGGCGAGCGCAACGCCCCTGAGGTGCTGGACCGGTTCGCACACGTGCAGGCGCTGCTGCGCGGCCTCGGCGCGTCGGTCGTGCCGGTCAGCGTCCCGCGGTTCGGTGACCTCCTGGACGTCTACGTCGCGGTCTCCAGCGTCGAGGCGCTCCCAGTGCTGGAGGAGCACGCGGCTCGCGGTCCCCTCGGCGCGGAGGCGGCCAGCCGGCTGGAGATCGGCCGACGTCTCGCCGGCACACCGGCGCACCAGGAGGCACTGGAGGTGCAGACGATGATCCGGGCCGACATGGCCGAGCAGTTCAGCCGTTGCGACGTGATGCTCAGCCCCACCGTGCCGCTGATCGCGCCCCACCTCGGCCGTCCCGGCATCGGGGACCCGCTGGCCCGGCCGCGCACCGACTGGTGGACCGTCGAGGCCAACCTGGCGGGCGTCCCTGCGGCCACCGTGCCGATCGGGCTGGGCGCGGGCATGCCGGTGGGCGCCCAGCTGATGGCGCCGGCCGGCCGCGACGCGCGTCTCTACCGCATCGGTGCAGCGCTGGAGGCCGCGTTGCGGGGGGAGCTCGACGGCTGAACGGACCCCGGGCCGGCTGGCGCGGCCGAGCGGCGGCGCGCCTCGGTCGCCGGCTCGTCAGCGGCCTCGCAGCGTGCTGGATCCGCGGACGCCTCACGAGACCGGAAACCGGTGGTGGTCACCGGTCCCGGTGGCTAACGTCCGCAGGATGACCCGCCTTCGGATGCCGGACTACCTCGACCACATCGTCACCCAGTCGGCGCGCTTCCGGGAGGTGCTGGCCGACTGCGACCCGACCGCGCGGGTGCCGGCGTGTCCCGACTGGGACGCGACCGACCTGCTGTGGCACCTGGGGGCGGTGCAGTGGTTCTGGGCCCGCGTCATCGAGGAGCGCCCCGCGCCGCCGGACGATGCGGCGCCTGACCGTCCGTCCGACGTCGCCGGCCTGCTGGTCTTCTACGACGACGCGTCCGGCCGGCTGGCCACTGCGCTCTCCGCTGCTGACCCGGCTGAGCCTGCCTGGTCCTGGGCACCGGACCAGACGGTCGGCTTCACCTTCCGGCGGCAGGCGCACGAGGCGCTCATCCACCGCCTGGACGCCGAGCAGACAGCGGGGGCGGTCACCGCGCTGGACCCGATCCTGGCTGCCGACGGTGTGGCCGAGCTGATGGAGGTGATGTACGGCGGCAGGCCCCCGGAGTGGGCGCGCTTCGACCCGCGCGGCGGGCAGGTCGGCATCGAGATCTCCGACGCGGCGACCACGCTCCGGGTGCAGCCGGGTCACCTCACCGGTGTCGATCCCGAGTCGGGGAAGGACGTCTCCGGGCCGCACCTGGTGGTCGCCGAGCCGTCCGAGGTCCCGGCGGTGACGGTGATCGGGAGGGCAGCCACCCTGGACGCCTGGCTGTGGCGTCGACGCGACGACACCGGCATCACCGTCACGGGCGACCGGGCGTCCTACGACGCCTTCCGGGCCGCGGTCGACCAGCCGCTGGACTGATCGCGGCCGCGGCCCCTGGCTCGGTCACGCGTGGACGTCGCGGCCGTGCGTCGTCAGCGCCCAGATCACCGCGATGTCGAGCGCGATGATCACCAGCGCCCAGATGGGGTAGTACGGCAGCCACATGAAGGCGGCGATCGCACTGAGCGCCGCCAGGGCCACACCCACGGCACGAGCGACGACGTTCCCGCTGAAGATCCCGATGCCGGCGAGCACGAGGACCACGCCGAGGATCAGATGGATCCAGCCCCAGGCGGTGGTGTCGAACTGGAAGGTCCACTCCTCGCCGACGACGAAGAACTGGTCGTCGATGATCGCGACGAGCCCCGCGATCACCTGATAGACCCCCACCATCACGAGGATGCATCCGGCGAAGACCGTCCAGCCGACCGCCCACGCACTCGGGGGACGGGCAGCCCGGTTGGTGGCCATGGACGTGCTCTCGGTGTCCTGCATGGCTCCTCCTGAGGTCGAGGCATCCGAGATGAGATGTCTCGAACCTAGGCAGGGGAGTACTGGTCGACATCACCCCGAGGGGATGAGAACGGCGGCCGGGCAGCGTCCCGTCGAGATGCAGAGTGGAGTGCCGAGCGTCCCCGGGGGACCTCTCCCTCCGGAGAGGTGCGATCGGGCGCAGGTGGTCGGTCTCGACCGCAAGACCTGTGGCGTCGCCGGAGTGGTTCCTCGTGTGACACGAGGTCGAACCGACGAGTGGAGCGCTCGTGCTCCCCTTACTGGCGCGGTGCCTCCCGATGGTTGTGCCGGCGTCGGTACGCGGCCGTGCGCGCTCGGTTGTTGCAGGTCACGGAACAGAAGCGTCGGCTGGCGTTCTTGGACTCGTCGAGGAACACGCGCCGGCACCCGCTTGCCTGGCAGGTCCCGAGGCGGCCGGAGTCGCCTGCGGCAACGATGCGAGCGAGGTTCTCGGCGCAGATCGAGGACCACATCGGGACAAGGCCCGTGTCGGTGGGATGGTGGTGGAGGCGCCAGCGTCCGTCGTCCTTCGACAGATGGGGATGTGCGGGATGCGCGGCCAGTAGTGCGTTGAGGTTGTTCGCGGCCTGGTCCAGATCGCCGTCGCTCACGTGAGTGAACGTCGCGTCCAACGTTTCGGCGAGCCCCTTGAAGCCCGCGATGTGCTTCTTGTGAAGCTGCGCGACCGACGGTGGGTCGATCGCGAGGATCGCCCGCAGGAGGTCGATCCGTAGCTCGGTGGCGGGATCGCGAAGGACGTTGACCAAGTCGACCGCGGCAAACGCGCCGGCGTCGACGTAACGATCGAACTGATGTTGACCCGTCACAGCTTCCTCTCTTATCGTCGTCACGACCATTGACGACGATAGCCGTGACAGCAGGAGGGTGCATGAAGTCCGCGCCTCGCACTGATGTGACCATCTGCCTCAGGTCGGCCGTCGACGAAGATGTCGACGACCTCGCCCCGATCTGGCTCCAGGGGTGGCGCGACGGACACCTCGGCCACGTACCGGACGAGCTCCTGCTGCACCGCACGGAGGAATCGTTCCGCCACCGGCTCCCAACGAGGATCCCGAGCACCACCGTGGCCCTACGGCACCGGCGCCCTGTCGGCTTCGTGATCGTCCACGCTGACGAGATCGAGCAGCTCTACGTATCGGCGACCGCGCGAGGGACCGGGGTTGCGAGCGCACTGCTCCGCCATGCGGAGGAGACCGTCGGCGACGCTCACCACGACCGGGGCTGGCTGGCCGTGGCTCCCGGCAACGCTCGCGCTCGACGGTTCTACGAGCGCGAGGGCTGGCGCGACGCCGGCGCGATCGATTACCACGCCGAGATCGCCGGTGGCGCTGCTGTCCTCGTCCCGTGCCGTCGCTACGAGAAGGTGGTGCGTCGAGCCGCGGGAGGCGCATGATGCTCAGTTGGAGTGCGCGTCCACCGCTGCCGCACCGACGATCGCGGAGGTCGTGCTTCGCCGACGCGGGGTCGATCGGGCTGGATCTCGACAACGCGCCCGCGCTCATCACCCTCCGCGGGTGACGACGCTGCCGCGCGCCGGCTGCGACGCTCGAGCATCCGCATCGACGATCGGAGCCCAGCGATGACGAACCGCCCTGACGCGCACGCCCGGACCATGCTCCCGATCCCCGACCGGCCGCAGCCAGGACTCACGACGTACGACGCGAAGGATCCGGAGACCTCGTTCCCACCCATCGAGCCGCTCCTGCCGCCTCAAGGGGCACCCAACGTGCTGGTGGTGCTCCTCGACGACGTCGGGTTCGGTGCGTCGAGCGCGTTCGGCGGACCGTGCCGCACCCCTGTCGCCGAGCGGCTCGCCGCGGGTGGCCTGCGCTACAACCGGTTCCACACCACGGCCCTCTGTGCTCCGACGCGCCAGGCCCTGCTCACCGGTCGCAACCACCACTCGGTCGGCATGGGCAGCATCACCGAGACGGCGACGTCGGCGCCCGGCAACAGCTCGATCCGGCCCAACACCAAGGCGCCGCTCCCGATGACGCTGAAGCTCAACGGCTACTCGACCGCGCAGTTCGGCAAGTGCCACGAGGTCCCGGTGTGGCAGTCCTCCCCGCTGGGCCCGTTCGACGCCTGGCCCTCCGCGGGTGGCGGGTTCGAGAAGTTCTACGGCTTCATCGGCGGCGAGAACAACCAGTGGGACCCAGCGCTCTACGACGGCACCACGCCCATCGAGCCGCCCGCGACGCCGGAGGAGGGCTATCACCTCACCGAGGACCTGGCCGACCACGCCTGCGCCTGGATGCGTCAGCAGAAGGCGCTGATGCCGGACCGGCCGTTCTTCGTCTACTTCGCGCCGGGAGCGACCCACGCTCCGCACCACGTACCGCAGGAGTGGGCGGACCGCTACGCGGGCGCCTTCGCGGACGGCTGGGACGCACTGCGCGAGCGCACCCTCGCACGCCAGAAGGAGCTCGGCGTCGTCCCGTCCGACACCGAGCTCACGCGGCGCCATGACGAGATCCCGGCGTGGGACGAGATGCCGGAGGAGCTCACGCCGGTGCTGGAGCGCGAGATGGAGGTCTACGCCGGCTTCCTCGAGCACACCGACCACCAGGTCGGGCGGCTGATCGACACGGTCGAGGAGCTGGGCGTGCTCGACCACACGCTCGTCTTCTACATCATCGGCGACAACGGTGCGTCGGCCGAGGGGACGCTCAACGGCGCCTTCAACGAGATGGCCAACTTCAACGGCATGGCGGCGCTGGAGACACCGGAGTTCATGCGGTCGAAGATGGCGGAGTTCGGGTCGCCCAGCTCCTACAACCACTACGCCGTCGGCTGGGCGTGGGCGATGAACGCCCCGCTGCAGTGGACCAAGCAGGTCGCGTCGCACTGGGGCGGGACCCGCAACGGCACCATCGTCCACTGGCCGGAGGGCATCGAGGACCCGGGGGCGCTGCGGAGCCAGTTCAGCCACGTGATCGACGTCGCGCCCACCGTGCTGGAGGCGGCCGGTGTGCCCGAGCCGACGTCGGTCAACGGCGTGCTCCAGTCGCCGATGGAGGGAACGAGCATGCTCTACACCTTCCGCGGACCGGACGAGCCGGAGCGCCACGACCTGCAGTACTTCGAGATGTTCGGAAACCGCGGGATCTACTACAAGGGGTGGAGCGCCGTCACCAAGCACCGCACGCCGTGGATCCTGGTCGGTGGTGAGATGCCGGCATTGGACGAGGACGTGTGGGAGCTCTACGACGGCAGCCGTGACTTCAGCCAGGCGCGCGACCTGGCGGCCGAGCATCCCGCGATGCTCGCCGAGCTGCAGCGGCTGTGGCTGATCGAGGCGACGAAGTACGGCGTACTCCCCATCGACGACCGCTCTGGTGAGCGGGTGGACCCGGAGACGGCGGGTCGGCCGACGCTGGTCCCGGGCAAGAGCCAGCTGTTCTTCCCCGGCATGGGGCGCCTCTCGGAGAACAGCGTGCTGAACATCAAGAACAAGTCGTTCTCGGTGACCGCCGAGGTGTCGGTCCCGGAGGCCGGCGTGGAGGGCGTGATCATCGCCCAAGGGGGCCGGTTCGGCGGCTGGACGTTCTATACCCGGGACGGCCGGCTGAGGTTCGTCTACAACGTGCTCGGCATCCACGAGTACGCCGTCGAGGCCGACGTGCCGGTCCCGGCGAGCACCCATCAGGTCCGCATGGAGCTCGACTACGACGGCGGTGGTCTCGGCAAGGGCGGTGCCGTCACGCTCTACCACGACGGCTCCCCGGTCGGTTCGGGCCGGGTGGAGGCGACCCATCCGATGATCTTCTCAGCCGACGAGACCACCGACATCGGCTACGAGTCCGGCACGACGGTCGCCTCGGACTACACCAGTCGGACCAGCCGCTTCACCGGCAGGATCGCGTGGGTGCAGGTCGACCTCGGTGACGACGTCCACGACCACTACCTCGACCCCGAGGAGCGGTTCAGGATCGCGATGGCGCGTCAGTAGCGCGGCGCTCCGAACTGGTCAGCGGGTGTACCCGGTCCGTGCCTTGCTGTGCGCCGCCGAGTGCGCGGGCGCGGTCCACAGGTCGGGCTTCGCGGCCTGCCGGCGGCTCGGGCGTTCCGCCGAGAGGTCGTGGTAGGCCTTGTCGAGGTCGCGCAGCAGGACATCGATCATCTGCCGGCTCAGGTCGAGACGCACCACGATCCGCATCAGGTGGACGTCCTCCGCATCCGGCGGGAGGCTGTAGGCGGGCACGATCCAGCCGTTCTCGCGCAGGCGGGACGACAGGTGGTAGACGTCGAAGCCGGGATCGCCGATCAGCCGGAAGGTCACCACGGGCTCGGCCAGCCCGGGGTTGAGGATCTCGTAGCGCCCCGTGGCCGCCAGGCTCTCGTTGAGGTGACGGGCGTTGGCCAAGGTGCTGGCCACGATTGCGGAGTAGCCGCTGCGACCGAGACGGAGGAAGGAGTAGGCCTGGGCCTGGATCATGGCCGACCCGCGCGAGAAGTTGAAGGTGTACGTCGGCTGCGCGCCTCCGAGGTAGTTGACGCTGAACACCAGGTCCTCGGGCAGCCGGGAGGCGTCGCGGAAGATCAGCCAGCCGACACCGGGATAGACGAGGCCGTACTTGTGCCCCGACACGTTGATCGACGCGACCTGCTCGGCCCGGAAGTCCCACGGGCGGTCCGGCTCGGCGAACGGAGCGATGAAGCCTCCGCTCGCGCCGTCGACGTGGAGCGGGATGTCCCAGTCGCGTTCGTTCTTGACGCGCACGAGCATCGCGTCGATCTCCTCGATCGGGTCGGACTCGCCGATGTGGGTGGTCCCGAGGACGGCGCCGACCGCGATGGTGTTCTCGTCGATGCGCTCCTCGACCTCGTCGGCGCTCACCACGTAGCGATCGGGCTTCATCGCGATCTTGCGCATCTCCACGTCGAAGTAGTTGGCGAACTTGTCCCAGACCACGTGGGTCTCGGCGCCGTAGACGACGTTCGGACGGTCGGCGGGCAGGCCGGCCGCCTCGCGGCGATGGCGCCAGCTGCGCTTGTGGGCGAGCAACCCGAGCATGATCGCCTCGGACGAGCCGATGGTGCCGACCCCCACGACCTGCTGCGGATCGGGAGCGTTGAAGAGGTTGCCGAGCATGTGGACGCACCCCTCCTCGACCAGGGAGGCGGCGGGGTACTCCTCGTGGTCGATGTGGTTCTTGCGCAGCGTGCCGTGGATGAGTGCCTCGGCCTGCGGCTCCATCCACGTGGTCACGAACGACGCGAGGTTGAGCGTCTCCCGGCCGTCGAGCATCAGCGCGGTGTGCAGCAGCTCGTAGGCCTCGTCCGGATCCATGCTGTGCTCGGGGAACCGGAAGGGGTCGATGTGCTCGTGGAACCCCCGACGGCCGTGGATCGGGCCGTACGCGTCTCGGTCGGTCTGCTCGGACATGTCAGCTCCTGGCTGTGGGGGACGGGTCAGCTCTCACAGGGGGCGACGACCTCAGGCGAGGCGCTGCGCTCCATCGCAGTGGTGGTCTCCTCGATGAGCCGCGGAGTGACGCGTCCGGTGCCGGTGCCGAACGGGGTGCTGAGCGCCACGACGAGCAGGAGGAGGACCACGGTGAACACGGCCGACAGCGAGACGAGCACCGCCTGCGTCATCCGGTTCGCCGGCATGGTGATGACGAAGATCAGGCACACCACCAGTGCGCCGCCGCCGAAGAGCAGCACCCACAACATCGGCGGCACCTGGGTCTCCGCGGCCACCAGACGGGTCTCCCGAGCGGTCGAGATGCTGCCGATCTGGCCGTTGAGGTTCGTCGCGGCGCCTGCGTGCAGCGCTCCGACCGGCGGCTGGTCGCCTGGGCCGAGGGAGGCGACGAGGTCGCTGAACGCCGCGTCCACCTCCGGCGCACCGCCGCGCTCACGGAGGGCGGGCCAGTCGTAGGTGGGGACGGCTCGGGCGTAGCACACCAGTGCGCGCTGGATGTCCGGACCGCTGTCCGGGAAGAGGGCAGCCTGCTCGTAGGCCGTGCCGATCGACGTCGCCTCGTCACCGACCGCCTGGCGGGCGTCGGCGTACTGGCCGAAGAGGAAGAGGATCGAGAAGCCCACCACCACGCCGTACGCCGTTGCGACGTACGAGAGCGTCGCCGACCAGGAACCCTGCTCGACCTGGCGGTGGCGTAGAGCCCAGCGGACCGCCAGGCAGGCTCCGAACGCGACCACGGCGCTCAGCGCGAGCAGGAGGGCGTTGCTCCAGGGGTCAGCCACCCGATCCTCCGGGGTCGGAGCGGCGCGACGACGCCGGACCGATCATGTGCCGAGGATCCTTGCCTTCTGCGCGGCGAACTCCTCGTCCGTCAGGATCCCCTGGGACCGGAGGTCGGCGAGGTCCTGCAGCTGCTTGATCACCGGATCGTCGGCGGTGCCGGTGGGGGCCGCCGGTGCGGCCGGTGCCTGGTGGGCGTAGGCGGCCTGGCGCTCGGCGTAGATGGCCGCGTCGCGATCGGCGAAGCGCTCGGCCTGGCGGCGCTGCACGCGGCCGCTCACGGCGGTCGCGGTTCCGGCGATGGCGGCGGTGCGGGCGACGCCGCGAAGCAGTCCCGGCATGGGTCCTCCTGTGGACGGGTGGGTGCGGTGGGTCAGGTGGCGGCCTCGGCCGCCTCGATCTCGTCGAGCACGTCGAGGAGCACCTGTGCCGGGATGCGCTCGCTCGCGATCATCCGGCCCCCTGCTTCGTGGGCGGCGGCGACGAAGCCACGCGCCCAGGTGTTCTCGAAGGCGAGCATCAGGCCGTAGGTGCCCGGCTCGAGGGCTGCGCCGGCCTCCTCGACGTCGGAGGGGGCGAACAGACCGCTCTCGGCGCCGGCGAAGGCCGCCAGGGCGTCGAGCCCCGGGATGCCGCCGACCAGGTCGACCCGCGTCACGGCACGCTCGTCGCGACGGATCACCGCGATGTCGAACAGTCGTACGACGCCCTGATCGAGGATGGTCGAGAGCGCCGCCGCGACGGATCCGGTCGGGGCACGATCCGGGAACTCGATCAGCACGAAGTCGAGGGGGCCGAGGGGCGAGGCGTCCGACATCGATGCTCCTGGTGTCCGCACGGGTGGGGTCCCGAGCGTCGCAGGATCGGAGGTCCGCCACATCACCCGGCGAGGATGATCCGGTGCGGCCGGATCCGCCGCACGGACGGGGTCGGTCGCGTCCACGCGGTTGACCAATATTGATGATTTCCGGGGTACCGGCCGTGCGTGTGTGTCACGCTGCGGGTGTGCTGCCCCGGCGTGTGGGGGCCCGGCCCCCGCACCTCATCGGTCGGGCGCGCCTGACCGCCGTCCTCGACGCGGTCCCGCCCGGTGGCACCGCCCTGCTCGCGGCGCCCGCCGGATGGGGCAAGTCCGTGCTCACCGCCGAGTGGCTCGGAGGGCGGTCGGCCTGCTGGCTCTCGCTCACCTCGGCACACGATGACGCTGTGGTGCTCGCGGGAGACCTCGTCGCCGCACTGCGACGGTCCGAGAAGGTGACCGACCCCGTGATCGCCGACCTGGCGCAGCGTGGCGGCACCTGCCTCGGCCCGCAGTTCCTCGACGCCTTCGTCGCCGAGCTCGACATCGGTGTCGCGCCGCTCGTGCTCGTGCTCGACGACGCGGACCTGGTGACCAACGAGGGTGTGCTCGCCGATCTCGGCCGGTTGCTGGCCAGGCTTCCGGACCGTTGCCGTGCGGTCGTCGCGACGCGGAGGGACCTGCCCACGGGGGTCGGGCGCCTCCGGGTCGAGGGGCGCCTGGTCGAGCTCCGGTCGGCCGACCTCGCCTGCGACCTGTCGGAGGCGGCCGCGCTGCTCCGGCGCACAGCCGACCGCCCGGTGTCGGAGGGCCAGGCCAAGCTCCTCCTGGAGCGCACCGAGGGGTGGGCCGCCGGACTGCAGCTCGCGGCGCTCTCGATGCGGCGGACCGCGGATCTCGACCGCTTCGTCGACGGCTTCGCGGGTGACGACCGCCTGGTGGCCGACTACCTGACCGAGGAGGTGCTGCGCTCGGTCGGCCCCGGGACCCGCTGGTTCCTGCTGCGGACGTCGATCCTGGAGACGATGTCGCCGGCACTCTGCGACGCGGTCACCGGCCGGGACGACGCGCAGGCCACGCTCCGTCGACTCGTGGACCGCGGCCTGTTCACGACCGAGGAGCAGCGTTCCTCGGGGCTGTTCCACTACCACCACCTCTTCGCCGACCTGTTGCGCTCCGAGCTGCGCAGCGAGGGGCCGGAGGCCGAGCGTGACTGCCGGCGGGCCGCCGCCCGCTGGCTGCTCGCGCACGGTCACCATCGTGCCGGCGTCGACCAGCTGCTGGCGGCGGGAGAGCACGAGGCGGCGTTCGACGTCCTCGACACGGAGGGGCACCGGCTGTTCGAACGCGGGGAGACCGCGACCCTCGCCCGCGGGCTCGCGACCATCCATGACGGCGATCCGTCACCATCGCCACGCGTGGCGATCAGCCTGCTGGCCAGCCACGTGGGGGCCGACCAGTTCACGGCAGCCGCTGAGACCTACCGCCGACTCACCCGGCGTACGGACCTCACCGCCGGTGAGCGGATCGCGGTGGACACCCTCGCGTCCCACCTCGGCCACGGCGATCTGGCGATGAGTGAGATGAAGCGACTCGCCACCGGCGTGCTGCGGACGCTGCCCGGGGTCGACCGCGGCACGGTGATCGACTTCCTCGGCATGGGGGGTGCGGACTCCTGCGAGACGATGGCGGGGTTCGCCGCGGGCCTCGCCGACCTCATGCTCGGCGACGTGGCGGCCAGCGCGGCGAGGTTCGAGCGCGTCCTCGAGCAGCGAGGAGCGTCGTACCCGCTCTGGCGGGTGAACACGCTCGGGGCGCTGGCGCTCGCGCGTGCCTGGCTCGGCCTGACGGCCGAGGCCGAGGAGTGCGCCGGGGGAGCGTTGTACGCGGCGCGGGACGTCGACGGGATGGACCAGGTCGCCTGCGTGCCGGCGCACCTGGCTCGCGCGACCGTCTCCCTGGACCGGATGGATCTCGGAGAGGCAGGCAGCCACCTCTCCGCCGCAGCAGCGATCGTCGACCGCTGCCACCGTCCGTTCTATCGGCATCTGGTGCAGCTCGTGCGGGTCCGGCACGCCGCTGCCGTGGCCGGAGCGCGACCGGCGCTGGACCTGCTGCGTCGCAGTCCGTGGCAGGCTCCGGTCCGTCCCGTCGTGACCACAGCACGGACAGCGCTCGAGATCCAGCTGCTCGTGCGCACCGATGCGATCGGCGAGGCACGGGTCGTGCTGGACGGCGCCGAAGGCCCGACGCCCGCCTCGCATTTCGACGTCCTGCTCGCCGAGGGCGACCTCGACGCGGCGGGGCAGGTCCTCGCCTCATGGCGACCGGAGGACGGTGACCGACGCGGCGAGCTCGAGCACGCCCTTCGTGCTGCGGCGTTCGAGGACCGTCAGGGCCACCCGGGCGCTGCGGGACGCTCTGTGGCTGACACAGCGGTCGCTGCGGAGGCGGGAGGGATCCTGGCGCCCTTCTTCGAGGCACCGGTGATCCTGCACATCCTGCGCTCCGCCACGCCGTCGCGGCCGCTGCACCGGCTCCGGGCGCTGGCCAGGGCGGTGGTGACCGAGGGCAGCCGCACCGAGGCGAACGCAGGACTGCTCGACCCGCTGACGCCCCGCGAGATCGCGGTGCTCGAGTATCTGCCGACGCGACTGAGCAATCGGGAGATCGCCGACGCGCTGGTCATCTCCGTCAACACGCTCAAGACCCACGTGCGCAGCATCTATCGCAAGCTGGGCGTCGAGGACCGCGACGAGGGCGTCGACCGTGCGAGCGCGATCGGTCTGATCTGACCCGGCCGGCGCTCAGTCGCCGGAGTCGTCGCTGGGGTCGTCCTGCTCCTCTGGCGGTAGCGCCGGCTGCTCCTCGTCGGCGCCTCCCGGCCGGCCCTCGGGTCGAGGCATCGGGCCCGGGCCGCCCCGGAAGCCGCCCTCGACGTTGCTGCTGTGGCTCGGGCCGTCGTCGTGGGTCACCAGGGCGGTCACCGTCGTGCCGCCGAGCCCACCCACGATCACGCCGGCGAGGCCGACGGCGATCAGGGAGCGCATCCGTCGGAGTCGGCCGGGCTCGTCAGCGGCGCCGCCGGCCGGCGCAGCGTCGAACGGTGTGCGCGCTGGGTCGGGAGCCGGGTCGACTGTCGAGGGCGCCGGTGTTCCGGAGCCGGCGACCGGCGGCGCGACGGGTGCGGGCTCGGTCGGTGCCGCGGGCTCCGCCGCTCCTCCGGGCTCGTCGGGTCGGTGTGGCTGCTGCGATTCGCTCATGGTTCCGAGACTGCGTCGCGACCCTGTGCTCTCGCTGTGAGCCGGCCCAGGATCGGCCGTGCCGCGGGCGGAGCCGGCCGAGCGTCTGCGCGGGTCGAGTCGTCGGGTCGGTGCGTGTCACGATGACCGCGACGGAGCGCGCAGAGCACGGCCGGCACCCCGCCCGTCGGCTCGCTACGCTCGCCGACGACCCGCCGATCAGGGGTCCGATGTGACGAACATCGGCCCGCACCGTGATACTCGTACCCGGTGAGTTCGGCTCGGGGGCAGACAGGGAGGAGCGGCCATGGCCGGTGCTGCGAACCGTGGTGGTGCGCGGCGTGCCTCCCGATCGATGCGCGCCCCGCGCAAGGAGGTCCAGCCGAGGCGCCGTCCGCAGAGCGGCAGCGTCGGTCCGCGTCCGAGCGCGTCCCGCCCGCCCGGCGGCCCGCCCCGACCACGGCCCGGCGCTCCGCGCACGCGCCCGGACGCCGCGCCGGCGGCGCGCGCCCGCGGCGGCCGACGGGTGCAGCGGCCCGAGCGCCGACGGACCCGCGGTCTCGGAGGGACGCTCGGGCTGACCGTCGTGAGCGCCGCGATCCCGGGGTTCGGCTATCTCTTCGCCGGCCGCAAGGTCCTCGGCTGGCTGATCGTGCTCGGCTGGCTGGTCGTCGGCGGAGGCGCGGTGTGGTACTTCGGGCGTGACACCGGCCGCCTGATCGACCTGGCGCTGGATCCGACCGTGCTGCAGGTCGCCGCGGTCGCGCTCGGTGTCCTGTTGACGGTGTGGGCGATCGTCGTCTGGACCTCCTACCGGCTGGTCCGCCCCGAGGAGCGACCGCGGTGGCACACCGCCGTCGGCAACCTCGCCGTCGTCGTCGTGTGCCTGGTCTTCGCCCTGCCGGTGGTCCGGGTCGCACAGTACGCCGTCGCGACGGCCGACTTCGTCGGCAACGTCTTCGACGACAACCTCACGGCGACCACACCGGACGACGTCACCGAGGAGAACCCCTGGGGAGACCGGCGGCGCGTCAACGTGCTGCTGCTCGGCGGTGACGGCGGTAAGGGCCGCGACGGGGTCCGCACCGACAGCATGATCCTGTTGAGCATCGACACCCGCAACGGCAGAGCAACGACCTTCAGCCTGCCGCGCAACATGGAGAAGGCACAGTTCCCGCCCGACAGCGCGCTGGCCGAGATCTATCCCTACGGCTTCACCGACGGCACCCCCGCCAACGGGGAGTACATGCTCAACGCCGTCTACCGCAACGTGCCGGCGCTGCATCCCGAGGTGCTGGGAGAGAGCACCAACGAGGGCGCCGACGCGATCAAGCAGGCGGTCGAAGGCACCCTCGGGACCCCGGTCCACTACTACGTGCTGGTCAACCTGGACGGCTTCAAGCAGGTCGTCGACGCGATGGGCGGCGTGACCGTCAACATCAACGAGCCCGTCGCGATCGGAGGCGACACCAGCGCCGGCATCCCACCGAGCGACTACCTCGAGCCCGGCCCCGACCAGCATCTCAACGGCTTCCACGCGCTCTGGTACTCGCGCGGCAGGTGGGGCTCCGACGACTACGAGCGGATGGAGCGGCAGCGCTGCATGATCGACGCGATCATCGAGGCCGCCGAGCCCAAGAACCTGCTGGTGCGCTACCTCGACCT
Organism: uncultured Nocardioides sp.; assembly: GCA_964544855.1. GTDB lineage: Bacteria > Actinomycetota > Actinomycetes > Propionibacteriales > Nocardioidaceae > Nocardioides. The sequence goes on along the minus strand of CAZJDU010000021.1, from coordinate 503 downwards.
CCTCGATGCCGGTGAGCAGATCGTGACGACCGACATCCCCCAGGAGCTCGCGTCCGCCTTCGTCGACCTGGCGCTGAAGGTCAAGAACCAGCCGATGAGATCGGTGGTGTTCCAGCGCTCCGAGCGGTTCAACTCCGGCGACCCGGACTTCGAGTACGTCCAGGAGCGGGTACAGCGCGCGCTGCACCCGAAGCGGGCACGCGCCGCCGCGGGTGGCTCCGCGACGCCCGGAGCCGGTGGGACCGCGGCACCGGACGACTCGGCCACGACGGATCCGGAGGCTCCCGATCAGACCGCCACGGAGGAGGCGGCCGAGGACGCCGCCGACGCCTGCGCCTACCAGCCGGCCGACGACGACGGCACCGCCGACGCCGCCCCGTAGCGGGTTGCCTCCGGGGTCGGAGCGGCCGGCGCAGGCCGCTCGGTACCCTCACTGCGAGCAGTTCGGCATCACGCTCGGGGGCGGTAGCTCAGCCGGTCAGAGCAGAGGACTCATAATCCTT
>CAZJDU010000020.1:0-40833 GCA_964544855.1 uncultured Nocardioides sp. | reverse complement strand
ACGAACCCATCGACGCCTACGAGATCCCCACCCGGCACCGCCGCCAGACCGAGCTACGGGACCCCACCTGCCGGTTCCCGCACTGCACCCGCCGCGCCCAGGGCTGCGACCTGGATCATGCCGTCCCCCATGCCGAGGGCGGGGCGACGTGTCCGTGCAATCTCGTGCCGAGCTGTCGCGGGCATCACCGTGCGAAGACGCATGCCGACTGGGCCTATGTGGTGCTCGATCCCGGCACCTACCTCTGGACCAGTCCTGGCGGGTATCAGTACCTCGTCGACCATCGCGGCACGCGTGACCTCTCCGACCAGGCGGTGGTGTCGAGGCTCACACGCTCGCACCTCCACCACCGCCGCCAACCCTGAACGCCGAGCCCCGACACCCCGCCCACCGGCGGGGCCATCGGCATGTCCGAGTACCGCTGGATCAGCGTCTCGTCATCGCTTGACCCTGCACCAGGGTGCAGGGCCGACGCTCGACGCATGACGCTCTCGACGGCTCTTCGCATCGTCCGCGCCTCAGCGATCTGGGACCTCCTGGTCACATGGGGCTTCGCACTGCCGATCACGGTCGGCCTCGCGTTCGACACCGTCGGACACCTCCACGACGCGCTCGGCCTCACCGGCGCACTGCCCAGCACCCGCCACCCCTTCACCGTGCTCTTCGCCAACCTGATGGGCAGCCTGGTGGTGGTCTGGTCGACGGTCCGGCTGATCCGACCGACCCTGGCGCTCGGCGCGGCGGACACCGTCGCCCGCGGGCTCTTCAGCCTCGCGATGGCGGCCGCGCTCGCCGGCGGCGCCTCGACCGTGCTGGTCGGCTTCCTCGTCGCCGAGCTCGGCTGGGGTGTCGTGCAGGGAGCAGCCGTGCTGACAGCGACCCGACGGACGCAGCCGAACCGGTCTCCTACGCTCGCGGGATGACGATCTCCGAGCTGGCCGACCGAGCGGGCGTCAAGGTCTCCACCGTCCGCTATTACGAGCGGCGCGGCCTGCTCCCCACCCCGGACCGGTCCCCCGGCGGTTACCGGCTCTACGACGAGGAGGACGTACGCCGGGTCCGGTTCCTCCGCCGCGGCCAGGGACTCGGCTTCACCCTGGCCGAGCTCGCCACCTTCGTCGCGGTGTCCGACCGCGCGCGCACCGGCACCGTCACCGCCGGTGAGGTAGCCGAGATCGGCGCCGCCAAGCTCGACGAGATCGACCACCGCATCGCCGATCTGCACCGGATGCGGGACGCGCTCGACGACCTGCTCTCAGCGCCCGGCTTCGACCCGCACGCGCCGTGCCCCGTCGTGGCGGCCCTGGCCAGCGAGCCGACGTCGAGCAGTGCGCGTCACGACGCACGCTCGCCGACGACGAGCGCATAGCCGAAGCGGTACTCCGCCGGACCCCCGGTCGGCCCGGAGTCGCACCGGGTCGCGAAGTCCATCAGGTCGCGGTCGAGCGCCGCCCGCTGCACCGGATCCTCCTCGGCGAGCCGCTGGTAGGCGGCCGTGACGGGCCCGAAGGTGTCGCGGAAGAGATCGACGTACGCCCGCGGGGTCGCGGCGGTCTCGACGTACTCGTCCGTGGTGACCCGCAGGGCGCCGACGCTGTCGCCGAAGAGCTCGCGCACGTGCGCCTCGTCGCCCCACAGCAGCGGGGGGAGGGCATCGGTCGGCGGGGCCGGGAGGTACGGCGCGCACGCGGCGAAGAAGTCCGAGAACAGCCCGCCCGGGGTGAAGGTCAGCAGACCGATCGTGCCGCCCGGCCGACAGACCCGCACCAGCTCGTCGGCGACGGCCTGGTGGTGCGGCGCGAAGATCGCACCGAAGGAGGAGGTGACGACGTCGAACGACGCATCCGGGAACGGCAGTGACTCCGCGTCGCCCTCGACCCACTCCAGGGTGACGCCGTGCTCGGCCGCCTCCCGCTGACCCGCGGCGAAGTTCTCCGGCGTCAGGTCGGAGGCGACGACCTCGGCGCCCCGCTCGGCCGCCCGAATCGCGGTGTTGCCGGTGCCGGCGGCCACGTCGAGCACCCGGTCGGCCGGGCCGACCCGACAGGCGTCGACGAGGACCGGCCCCATCTCCCAGATCGTCGCCCGGGCGAAGCGGTGGTAGTCGCCGAGTGCCCAGGCCGCACGCATGCCGGCCTTGACCTCGGCGTCGGTCGCAGTGGTGGTGTCCATGGTCGCGACGCTAGGAGCGCCCGACCGGCGCCCGCGTCGCCAGACCTGGCTATTCCGACGGCGCCGGGTCCCCCGACAGCCCCGCACGTACGGCGTACGCCGCGGCCGCGGTGCGCGAGGGCAGGTCGAGCTTGCGCAGGATGTTGGTGACGTGCCGGTGGACGGTGTGCTCGGAGACCACGAGCCGGTCGGCGATCTGGCGATTGGTCAGGCCGTCGGCGAGCAGTGCCAGCACCTCCCGCTCCCGCTGCGTGACCGGAGGACCCGCGCTGGCATCGGGAGAGTCTGCGGCCGCCACCAGCTGTCGGGCTCGCGCCGCGTCGACCTCGGCCCCGAGCCCCTCGAGCCTCCGGAGCGCGGCACGCGCCTCCTCCGCAGCCGCCTCCGCACGACCCAGCCCGAGCAGACAGGTCGCGACGTCGAGCCGCGCACGTGCCGCCTCGTAGGTCGCCCCCGCGCGCTCGAAGCCCGTCGCCGCGTCCTCGAGCAGCACCCGTGCCCCGTCGTACTCACCGCCGGCAGTGGCGCAGGCACCCGCCGCCGCGTCGGCCAGCGCCTGCACCGGACCCGACCCCACGATCGCGCCGGCCCGCCGCACCTCGTCGACCGCCGCTCGGGCACCGGGAAGGTCGCCGACCGCCGCGCGAGCGCGGGCGAGCGTCTCCCACGGCCCGACCCGGTCGACGACGCGGTCGGCGGCCGTGCCGCGTACGGCGCGCTCGGCGAGCTCGGTCGCACGGCGCCGGCGCGCCCGGTCGAGCTCGAGCCGGGCGCGACACGAGAGCGCCGCAGGGGAGGCACCCGCGTCCTCGAGCAGCGCGACCGCGTCGTCGGTCCGACCCTGGCGCCGCCGCAGCTCGGCCAGCACGGTGAGCGGGCCGCCCACCATCGCCGGCCGGGAGTGGGTGAAGTCCGCCACCGCGGCCTCGAGCAGCTTCTCCGCGGCGTCCCACTCCCCCCGCCACAGATGGATCACGCCGTACTCCGCGCGGCAGAAGGCCAGCATGTAGCGGCTGCCGTACCGCTCGGCGAACTGCTCGATCACGTCACACCACTGGAAGGCGCGGTCGAGGTCGAGGACCGCGAGGCACGACGACACGAGGAAGCACGACGTCCAGGCCGCGGCGATCGGGTGAGCGGCCTCGCCGGTCATCACCTGTGCCTCGTCGAGGTCCCGCAGGCCGTCGGCGACCTGTCCGGTGCCGACCCGGCCGCTCCCGAGGAGCGCGAGGCCGAGCATCTCGAGGTCGGGTACGGCGCAGCGCCGGCCGATGTCGCGGGCACGCCCACCGAGCCGCATCGCCGTCGTCGTGTCGCCGACCGCGCCCGCGAGGTAACCCTCGTGGAAGGCGAGCCAGCCGTGCTCGGCGCACTCCGGGCGCTCGTCGATCAGGCGGTGCGCCCGCCGGAGCCAGCCGCCGGCGACCGACGTCGCGCCGCGGAAGTCCAGGTGGTCGCAGGCGAGCCAGGTCGCCACCCGGCCGGCGCCGAGGACCTCGCTCCGGTCCAGGTATCCCTGGTAGGCCCGCTGCCGGGCGTCGAAGACGGTGTCGGCGTCGTCGAGCCACCACGCCGCCCAGCTGAGGCCCTCGTACGCCGCCGGTGAGGGCCCGGACACGACGGCTTCGCCGTAGGCGCGCCGGGCCGCGGCCCACTCCGCTCGGGCGAGGTGGGTCTCCCCTGCGCGGAGCGCCGCGGCGGCCGGTTCCGGGCTCGGCATGCCGCCATTGTCGCCCACGAGGTTCCGCGGGTGGGTGGCGTCGGAGCGAGCGTCGTCCCGCGGAGCCTCCAAGTCGCCGCGCAGCATCTCCGGATCGCACGCCCCGAAGATCGGGTGTTCACCCGATGCGCCCGAGCGGTCCGCACGGAATCCTTGGTGCGCTGCCGACCGAAAGGACCGCCATGCGTGTCCGTGCCCGTCCCGCCGTGGTGATCCTCTCGCTGCTCGCCATCACCGCCGGCCTGCTCACCGCGGTCGGCAGCCCGCCCGCGTCGGGCGAGCAGGCGTCCTCCGCACGGCATCGGGTCGCGGCGGCGTCGATCGCCGCCGGCCACGACCACACCTGCGCGCTCGGTCGGGGCGGCGCCGTACGGTGCTGGGGCAGCAACGACGACGGCCAGCTCGGCTACGGACACACCGACCCGATCGGCGACGACGAGAGTCCGGCATCCGCCGGCAGCGTCCGACTGGGTGGCACCGCGGTGGCCCTCACCGCCGGCTACCGGCACACCTGCGCACTGATGCGGTCCGGCGCGGTGCGCTGCTGGGGCCGCGGCAGCTCGGGCCAGCTCGGTCGAGGCGACGTCGAGACGATCGGCGACGACGAGACACCGGCATCCGCCGGCGTCGTGCCGCTGGGCGGCCGGGCGATGGCGATCTCCGCGGGCGCCTCGCACACCTGCGCCGTGATGCGGTCCGGCAGGGTCCGCTGCTGGGGCGACGGTGGCTCCGGACGCCTCGGCTACGGCACCACCGACACCGTCGGTGACAACGAGACACCGGCCGGCGTCGGCGACGTACCGCTCGGAGGGCGCGCGACCGCCGTCGCCGCCGGCGACGGACACACCTGCGCACTCCTGCGCTCGGGCGCGGTGCGCTGCTGGGGCGACGGCGCTCCGGGCCAGCTCGGCTACGGCACCACCGACGACGTCGGCGACGACGAGTCCCCGGCCGCCGCGGGCAACGTCCCGCTCGGCGGCGAGGCGATCGCGCTCACCGCCGGCAGCTATCACACCTGTGCCGTGCTGCGCGGCGGACGCGTGCGCTGCTGGGGCAGCAGCGACGGGACGTTCGGCTTCGGGGGCGAGGGCCGGCTCGGCTACGGCGACACGGAGAACATCGGGGACGACGAGACGCCCGCATCGGCCGGCGACGTGCAGCTCGGCGGTACGGCGATCGGCGTCACTGCCGGCACCAACCACACCTGCGCCCTGCTGCGGTCGGGCGCGCTGCGCTGCTGGGGCGCGGGCGACACCGGCCAGCTCGGATACGGCGACAACCTCCGCATCGGTGACGACGAGGCTCCCGCCACGGCCGGAGCCGTCCCCCTCGGCGGCACCGCCGTCGCCGTCACCGCCGGCGGCTTCCACACCTGTGCGACCCTGCGGTCCGAGCGCGTGCGCTGCTGGGGCAACGGTGGCGGCGGACGCCTCGGCTACGGCGACGAGGTCACGGTCGGCAGGAGCGACACTCCGGCGTCGGCCGGCAACGTGCCCGTGGGGATCACCGTGCGTACCCGGGCCGCCACCAGCCTCACCCTGCGCCGCACGCCCCGCCGGGATCGCCGGCCGCCGTACGTCTACCGGGTGCGCGGCGTGGTGAAGGGCGCGTTCGCGACGGATGACGCGACCTGCGGCGGCAAGGTCACGATCAAGGTGAAGCGCGGCAAGCGGCGCCTGGCCAAGCGAACGGCCTGGGTCCGCAACGACTGCACCTACCGCACGAAGGTCAAGATCCGCCGCGGCAGGCTGCGCACCGACCGACGGATGAAGCTGAAGGTCGTCGCGATGTTCGCCGGAACAGCCGATCTGGCGCCCGACAGGGCGAGCCGCCGGGTGATCGCCAACTGACCTTCCGCTCGCGCCGGCGCCGGGGCGCCGTGAAACGTAACAATGGTCCGACGTTGTACATCTTCATGTTACCGCTGATCAACAAGGGTGCGACATGACGACGCCAGACTGCTGGCATGACCACGACGATTCCCTCTGCGATCCAGAACGCGGACCGTCACGACGCGACCGACGCCTCCATCGACAGCCTGGAGCGCCAGCGCGCACGCCGAGCCGCACTCCGCCACCGACACGCCCAGGGCCTGACCCGGCTCATGGACGAGCGCGACGACCTCCGAGGCGTGCTGCCGCTCGCCGACTTCGTGGACGACGCGGTCCGCTGGACCGCCTGAGCCACGGCGCGGGGAGGGATGCCAGCACGCCGCCGGCGCCCTCTCCGCGCACCGCGCGCCGCGCCCGTCGTACCAACGCCCGCACCGCCCCGGGCCCGTCAGGCCGGCTGAACTAGACTCCTGAGCCGTGATCTTCAAGCGGGTAGGGGACGGGCGGCCATATCCCGACCACGGCCTCTCCGCGAAGGCGTGGGCCCAGGTGCCGCCCCGTCAGATCCGGCTCGACCAGCTCGTGACCACCAAGGACACCCTGCAGCTGGCGACCCTCCTCGACGCCGAGTCGACGTTCTTCGGCGACCTCTTCGCCCACGTGGTGCTGTGGGAGGGTGACTTCTACCTCGAGGACGGGCTCCACCGGGCGCTGCGGGCAGCGCTCCAGCAGCGCAACGTGCTCCACGCCCGCGTGGTGAAGGTGGAGGCGTGAGCCGATGCAGAACCTGACCACCCACGCCCGGACGCTGCTGGCCCTCGGGGTGCTCGTCGCCATCTTCCTCGGCGGCATCGCGTGGGCCTGGTCCCAGGTGACCGAGCCGTTCCCGGAGCCGCTCGAGGTCGCCAAGTGCACCGACCAGCGGGTCCAGGCCGGCGAGCGGGTGCGTCCCGAGCAGGTCATGGTCAGCGTGCTCAACGCCAGCGACCGCGCCGGACTCGCCAGCGACACCATGGAGCAGCTCGGACGCCGTGGCTTCGGCGAGGGCGACCGCGGCAACGCCCCCGAGAGCGCGGCGACCGCGGCCGCCGTGATCTGGGGCAGCCCCGACGACCCGGCCGCCCGGCTGGTGCGCAGCTATCTCGGCCGTAACGTCGAGTTCGTCGACCAGCCCAACGAGTACCCCGGCGTCACGATCGTGGTCGGGACGAAGTTCTCCGGCGTCAAGGACGGCCGCAAGCAGGTCAAGGCCGATGCCGAGGGGTCGGTCTGCACCCCGAACCAGACCGACGAGACCGAGCCTCCGGTCGACTGACCCGCCACGGCGTGCGGCGGCGCCCGTGCGGCGACCTCATTCGTCCTGCAGCCACTCCGCCAGTCGACCGCGGGCGCTCACCCGACGCAGCCGGCGCTCGGTCGCCTCGCGCAGCCGGCGAGGCGTGACGACGAGCAGGTCGTCACCGTGCCGCAGCACCGTGCGCAGCTCCGGGACCATGGTGCGTCCCTCGCGGACCACCAGCGACACCGAGGCGCCCGGGGGGAGCCGCAGCTCGCCCACCTCGACCCCGTGCAGCTGGGAACGCGGGCTGATCGTGACCTGGATCAGGTCGGCCGCCACCCGCTCGAGCGGCGCGACCTCCATCTCGATGGTGCGTGGCTCGGAGCGCCGCGCCACCCGGAGCACCCGCGCCACGAACGGCAGGGTCGGCCCGGTCACCAGGGTGTAGATGACGACCATCACGAAGACGATGTCGAAGAGGTGGTCCGCGCCGTCCACGTGCTCGGCGAGCGGGATCGTCGCGAAGACGATCGGCACCGCACCGCGCAGGCCGGCCCACGAGACGAAGGACAGCTCGCGCCACGGCATCGGCTGCACCACCGAGCTCGCCAGCACCGAGAGCGGCCGCGCCACGAAGGTCAGCACGAGGCCCGCGACGATCGCCATCCCGAGCGTGGTCCAGGTGAGCCGGCCCGGCGAGAGCAGCAGCCCGAGCATCACGAAGAGACCGATCTGGGCCAGCCAGGCCAGCCCCTCGCTGAAGGACCGGCTGGCCATCCGGTGCGGCAGGTCGACGTTGCCCAGCACCAGGGCGGCGACGTACACCGCGGCGAACCCGCTGGCGTGCAGGGCCGGACCGGCGCCGTACGCGAAGAGCGCCAGTGCCATCACCGCGATCGGATAGAGACCGGGCGAGGGCAGCGCCGCGCGCCGCACCAGCCAGGACCCCGCGAACCCCACCACCAGGCCCACCCCGACGCCGACGGTCAGCTCGTAGAGCACGATCGCGGCCACCGTCACGGGCCCGTCGTCGGCGACGGCGCCGGTGGAGATCAGCGTCACCAGCACCACCGTGGGCGCGTCGTTGAGACCCGACTCGGCCTCGAGCGCGCCGGTGAGGCGCTTGGGCAGCGGCACCGCCCGCAGCACCGAGAACACCGCGGCCGCGTCGGTCGCCGACGTGACCGCTCCGAGCAGGACCGCGATCTCCCAGGACAGACCGAGCAGGTAGTGGGCGCCGACCGCGACCACGGTCACCGAGACCGCCATCCCGAGTGTCGCGAGCGAGGCACCGAGCCGCATCGACCCCCGGACCTCGCGCCAGTCGGTGGAGAGACCGCCCTCGGCCAGGATGATCGCCAGCGCACCGAAACCCAGCGCATGGGCGAGCTGCGCGTCCTCGAAGGGGATGCCCAGCACGGACTCCCCGAGCAGCACGCCGATCAGCAGGTAGATCAGCAGGCTGGGCAGGCCGACGCGGGAGGAGAGCCGCACCGCGAGCACGGCCAGCAGCGTCACCGCGGCGCCCACCAGGACGAAGGTGTCGAGCTGGTGGACGTCGAAGGTCATGTCACCTCGGTCTCAGGGGTGGCAATGGCACCGCAGTCTATCGGTGCCGGCGGTGTCATCCGGCGGAGCGACGGTCGCAGGGAACTGAAACGTGTTCTACTCTGGGCCCATGACGATCGAGCGTTCCGGGCTCAGTATCCCGGAGACCGTGCCCGCGGCCGCACTCGCCGACGACACCGAGCGGTACGACGTCGTCGTCGTCGGGTTCGGCATCGCCGGTGGCTGTGCCGCGCTGGAGGCCGCCCGGTGCGGTGCCCGGGTGCTGCTGCTGGAGCGGGCGGCCGCCCACGGCGGGACGTCCTCGATGTCGGGCGGTCACTTCTACCTGGGCGGCGGCACCGCGGTGCAGCGGGCCACCGGTCACGAGGACACCGCGGAGGCGATGGCGCGCTACCTCATCGCCTCCACCAAGGACCCCGACGAGGCGAAGATCCGTGCCTACTGCGACGGGTCCGTCGAGCACTTCGAGTGGCTGGAGGCCCTGGGCTTCGAGTTCGAGCGGTCCTTCTTCCCCGGCAAGGCCGTGATCCAGCCCGGCACCGAGGGGCTGATGTTCACCGGCAACGAGAAGGTCCACCCCTTCCGTGACGAGGTCCGGCCGGCCCCGCGCGGCCACAAGGTGCCGGTGCCCGGTGACACCGAGGGCACCAGGCTGGTGATGGACCTGCTCCGCGACCGCGTCGCCGAGGCGGGGGTCGAGGTCCGCTACGAGACGGGGGCCAGCCAGCTGGTCGTGGACGACGACGGCGCTGTCGCGGGCGTGGCCTGGCGGCGCTTCGACACCACCGGCACGGTCCGTGCCGACGCCGTCGTGATCGCCGCGGGCGGGTTCGTGATGAACGCCGACATGGTGGCCGAGCACACCCCCGCGCTCGGCGAGAAGCTCTTCACGCTCGGCTCGACCTACGACGACGGGCTCGGCATCCGACTGGGCCAGTCCGTCGACGCGGCCCTGGAACACATGGACGAGCCCTTCATCACCGCACCGTTCTACCCACCGTCGTCGCTGGTGAAGGGCGTGATCGTCAACAAGCTCGGGCAGCGGTTCGTCGCCGAGGACAGCTACCACGCCCGAACGTCGTACGAGGTGCTGCGGCAGCCGGACGCGACGGCGTACCTCATCGCCGACAGCGACCACATGGGTGAGCAGCGGATGCCGCTCGTGCCGCTCAAGGACGGCTACGAGACGATCGAGGAGATGGAGGCCGCACTCGAGCTGCCCGCAGGGTCGCTGGTCGCCACGATGCAGCGGTACGACGAGCACGCAGCGCGCGGGGAGGACCCCGACTTCCACAAGCACCCCGACTGGCTCGCCCCGCAGGCCAACGGCCCCTGGGGCGTCTTCGACCTCTCCCTCGGCACGGCCCTCTACGCCGGCTTCACCCTCGGCGGGATGCGCACCGACCTCGACGGCCGGGTGCTGCGCGAGGACCGGTCGGTCATCTCCGGTCTCTACGCCGCCGGCGCCTGTGCCTCCAACATCGCCCAGGACGGTGCCGGCTACTGCTCGGGCACCCAGCTGGGTGAGGGGTCGTTCTTCGGGCGGCGGGCGGGGCGGCACGCGGCTGCGAGAGTTTCACCGGCCGGCCGGTGAAACTCTTGCTTGGCCGATGAAGTTTCATCGTCCAAGCAAGAGTTTTCTCGTCCCACCCATGAGAGGCCGCTGCCGATGATCGACCGCATGGCCGCTGCGCAACGAGCGAACGTGCCGCCGTTCCACGTCATGGACCTGCTGCAGCTCTCCGCCGATCGGCAACGCAGCCACGGTGACCTCGTCAATCTGCTCGCCGGCCAGCCCAGCACCGGCGCACCGGCACCGGTCACCGCCGAGGCGATCCGACTGCTCGGGTCAGGCGACCCGCTCGGCTACACCCCGGCGACCGGGATCATCGAGCTGCGCGAGGCGATCGCGGCGCACCATCGCCGGCGCTACGGCGTGGACGCCACCGCCGACGACGTCGTGGTGACGACCGGGTCGAGCGGCGGTTTCCTGCTCGCGTTCCTCGCGGCGTTCGAGGTCGGCGACCGCGTGGCGATCGCCCGGCCCGGTTATCCCTGCTACCGCAACGTGCTCGCGGCACTCGGCTGCCGGGTGGTGGAGATCGACGCCGGTCCGGAGGCCCGGTTCCAGCCGACCGTCGCCCAGCTCGAGGAGCTCCACGCGGCCGAGCCGATCCGCGGCCTGGTGGTCGCCTCGCCCGCCAACCCGACCGGCACCATGCTGCGCCCGGACGAGCTCGCCGCGATCGCCCGCTGGTGCGAGACCGCCGGCGTCCAGCTCATCTCCGACGAGATCTACCACGGCATCGAGTACGACGACGCCGCCCGCGCCCGCTGCGCCTGGGAGACCAGCCGCGAGGCCGTCGTCTTCGGCTCGTTCTCGAAGTACTTCTCGATGACCGGCTGGCGACTCGGGTGGATGCTCGCCCCGCCGCGGCTGCGACGCGCGGTCGACGTGCTCACCGGCAACTTCAGCATCTGCCCACCCGTGCTCGCCCAGCGCGCCGCGCTCGCGGCGTTCGACGAGGCGTCCTACGCCGAGCTCGACGGGCATGTCCGGCGCTACGCCCACAACCGCGCCCTGCTCGTCGACGGGGTACGACGACTCGGCCTCACCCGGCTGGCACCGGCCGACGGCGCGTTCTACCTCTACGCCGACGTCAGCCACCTGACCTCCGACTCGATGGGGTTCGCGCGCGACCTGCTCGCCCGCACCGGCGTCGGCGTCGCGACCGGCATCGACTTCGACACCACCGCCGGCGACCGCTTCGTGCGGTTCAGCTTCGCCGGGGCCGCCGAGGACATCACCGAGGCGCTGGACCGGTTCGAGCACTCCGGCATGTTCTCCCCGGTCGCCGGGTAGACGTGGATAATCGGCCGCACGCCACCGATCCGGGACGGGGGGTTCCATGTACGGCGACACCGAGCAGATGCGCCGCCGCGTCGACCAGCTGCGCCAGCAGGGCGCCGACGTGCGGGCGCTCGCCGAGGAGCTGATGGCCCGCACCGACGCGCTGGGCTGGACCGGCCGAGCGGCAGGGGCGATGCGGGAGCGGGTCGCCGAGCGTGCGTCCCAGCTGCGTACCGCGGCCGACGGCCACGACCGAGCGGCGGAGGCACTCGGCCGCCACCTCCGAGCCGTCACCGACGCCCAGGACCACATCGCCGCGATCGAGGAGCGCGCCGCCGCACTCGTCGCCGACGCCCGGAGCCGGATCGCTCGGATCGAGGCAGCGAACGAGGACGCCGGCGTACGCCGCGAGCCGGATCCGGCCGACGTGGCGCTCGCCGGCTTCACCCCACCCGCCCCGGGTCACCGCGACTGGCTCACCGTCGAGCTCCCCGGGCTGTAGGAGAACGGACCGCCGATGCCGACGATCGATCTCGCCACGCCGCCGCCACCGCCGAGCAGCCCCCTCGGCGGCGCGCCGCGCCGGATCGGACTCACCCTCCCCGAGCTCCAGCTGGTCGCCGAGGCCGCCGGCGACGCGCCGCTGCCGTTCCGCCCGCCCGAGCACCGACCGGTGAGCGCCATGGAGAGCCGGCTCGGGGCGACGCCCGCGAGCAGCACCGCACGCGCCTACGACGAGACCCTCGCGGCGCTGCACGACCCGACCGACTCGCTGACCCGTCGCGGGCTCCTGGTCGACGGTGCCCTCGACGAGGGGCTGGCGGGCGCCGTCGGCCTGCTCGCCACCCCGGAGGTGGCCCTCGACCTCGACGTCGCCGCCGGCGGTGTCCAGGTCAAGGCATGGCACCGTCACGCCGCCGGGGCGGTGGCGACCCTCGCGACCATCGACGGCCTGGTCTTCGAGCTGGCGTGGACCCCGCACGACGCCTGGCCCGACGAGCTCCGCCGCGTCGCCGTGATCTCGGAGGAGATCGAGGTCCGCGCGTCGGCGGTGCCGTCGTACGTCGACCTGCCCTACGAGCTCGTCGACGGTGCGGCCGAGGCGATCCGCTCCGGACGGGGCGACCTGGTCCCGGTGCTGGTGGACCGGCACTCCGGGACGGTGCGCGGCGCCGACGGCACCGTGCTGCCGGATGGCGAGGTCGCGCAGCTCCTCACGGCGCTCACCACCGAGGCGCATGGGCGGGTCCGTGGCCTCGTGGCCGACGTCACGGGTACGGCGCTCAGCGTGGTGGGGGTGATCTCGTGGACGCTGCTCGCCGACGGATGGCGGGCCCTGCGGCCGCACCGTGAGGACGGCAGCCAGCGCGTGGAGGTCCGCACGGTCAGCCCCGACGAGCTGCCCGAGATCCTCGCTCCCGTCCTCGCGGAGGCCGCGCGATGACCGACGAGCCCCGGCAGGACGAGAACGACGTGGTCGCGGCCGCGCGGGCCGAGCGCCGCTCGGTCCCGACGACGCCGAGCGAGGCGGCCGACCTGGTCGACGCCTACGAGCAGATGGTGCGGCTCGCCGAGCTCTTCGACGGTGCCGGCGAGCGGATGCGGGGGTGGGCCACGCTCGGCGACGAGGTGCTCACCGACCCGGCCGTCGCGGAGTCGGCCGAGCTCTCGGCGCAGACCTTCGCCGAGGCCGAGGAGGAGATCCGCGCAGCGACGACCGGTCGCCGCGGGCTGCTGCACCCCTCGGTCGAGCTCGACACCGACGCGCTGGTGCTGCGAGCGACGGTGCTGACCTACCAATGGATCGACGACCTGCAGCAGGCCGCCTACCAGACCCTCGGCTCCATCGCCGGACGCGCGATCGGCTACCTCGCCCCCGAGGTGGCGCTCGGCGGCGCGATCGTGGCGGCCGGGCTGATCGAGACCGACAGCCTCGACCGGGACGGGGTGGCGGCGTACCTCAACGAGCTCGCAGCGTCGCACCCGGAGCTGATGGAGCACGTCACGACCGGTGGCGGCCTGCTCGACAGCCTGCAGCTGCGGGCACTGCTCACAGCCGGGGTGCTGACCGGCGACGGCGCGCACCACGCCCGGGAGGCCGGCCTGGGCGCGGTCGGGGTGGCACCGCTGAGCACCGGCATCGACGCCGCCCTGCGCGACGCGGCGATCGGCATCGCCGAGAGCGATCCGGCCCGTCCGTCGGCTGCCGGATCGACCGCCGCCCGACCCGAGGGACTCGCCGGGCTGATGGCGGTGCTGGCGGCGACGACCGAGCCGGTGCGGGTGCAGCAGGTCGACGACGAGCGCTACGTCGCCTACCTCCCCGGCCCGCACGGCGGGTCGGCCGGCACCGGGCTCCAGCTGGTCGCCGGCGACACCACGGGCTACGCCGACGACGTCGTCCGGGCGGTCACCGCCGCGGTCGCCGGCGACGCCCGGGTGATGCTGGTCGGCAGCGGAGCGGGCGGAGCGGCGGCCGTGGAGATCGCCGGCCGGGACTCACTGCCCGGCTTCGCGGTCGAGCAGGTGGTGACCGCCGGCTCCCCGTCGGCCCAGGCACCACGGCTCCCCGAGCGGGTGCGGGTGCTGTCGCTGGAGGACCGCAGCGACCCGGTCGCCCTGCTCGGGTCGCTGATCAACGCGGACTCCCCACAGCGGACGACGGTGGTCTTCGACGCCCAGCACCTCGTGGACGGCGACGATGCGCCGACCCTGGTGCGCGGTGGGCGCGCCGCCGACCGGGCCGGTCACCCGGAGCTCGTGGCCGAGCTGCGACGGCTCCGTGAGGCGGGCTACCTGGCCTGAGGGACGTCGTACGGGATCCGACATCATACGGAGGAACCCGACATCGAAGGGGAGTGAGCGCCGATGAGCGACGTCCTGCTGGTCGACCGGTCCGAGCACGTCGAGACCTGGACGATCAACCTGCCCGAGCAGCGGAACCCGATCTCCGGGCCGGACATGGTCGAGGCGTTCGAAGTCAACGCCCGGCGGGTCCAGCAGGATCTCGACGTGCGCTGCGTGATCCTGACCGCCGCCGGCTCGGCCTTCTCCGCGGGCGGCAACGTGCGTGACATGCAGACCAAGGCCGGCATGTTCGGCGGCGGCCCGTGGGAGCTGCGCAACGGCTACCGCGGCGGCATCCAGCGCATCCCGCTCGCGCTGCAGGCCTGCGAGGTGCCGATGGTCGCCGCGGTCAACGGCCCGGCCGTGGGCGCCGGCTGCGACCTGGCGATGATGTGCGACCTGCGGGTCGCCTCGACCAACGCGTGGTTCGCCGAGAGCTTCGTGCAGCTGGGGCTCATCCCGGGCGACGGCGGAGCATGGTTCCTGACCCGAGCGATCGGGCCGCAGCGCGCCGCCGAGATGGCGCTCACCGGCGACCGGGTCGACGCAGCCCGGGCACTGGAGTGGGGACTGGTCGCCCGGGTCGTCGAGCCCGACGACCTGCTGGCCGAGGCCCGGGGGCTCGCGGACCGGGTGGCGAAGAACCCGCCGCACGCCACGCGGATGGCCAAGCGGCTGCTGCGTGCCTCCCAGGACCGGCCGCTGGACGACGTACTCGAGCTGTCGGCCTCGATGCAGGCGCTGGCCCATCACACCGCCGACCACGACGAGGCGCTGGCGGCGATGCTGGAGAAGCGGCCGGGCGGCTTCACGGGCCGCTGACCGCGCCGGCCCGCTGCGGGAGGGTGCCGAGCCCGATCACGATCAGGGGCGCCGGCCACGGCGCGGGGGCGGTGCAGCAACCACTCCCTCACCCGGCCAGGTCGTGCACGAACCCCTCGAGCTGGGTGAGGTTGCGGCACTCGACCATCCGCACGATCTCGCCGTACGTCGGGGCGGCGGAGTCGCCGGTGCCCCAGTTGCGCTGGTGCTCCGGGTTGAGCCACCACGACCGGCGCACCGAGCCCGCCATCCGGCGGAGCACGTCCTCGTGCAGGTCGCTGTAGTTGGAGCGGGCGTCGCCGAGGATCAGCAGGCTGGTCTTCGGGCCGAGCGCGTCGGCGTGCTGCTCCTCGAACTTCGCGAAGGCACGGCCGTAGTTGGTGCGACCGAAGAGCGCCGCGTGCGACGTGGCCGCGGCCAGGTCCTCGAGCACGTCGACCGGGTCGGCCCCCGGACGGAAGTGCTCGGTGACCTCGTGGACGTGGTCGATGAAGGTGAAGGCTCGCATGCTCTGGAAGACCTCGCGCAGCGCGAACGCGAAGAGCAGCGTGAAGTTGGAGAAGTTCGCCACCGACCCGCTCACGTCGCAGAGCACGACGAGGTCGGTGCGGTGCGGCCGCTTGGGGCGGTGATGGGTGGTGAGCGGGACGCCGCCGGTGGCGACGGAGGCCCGGACCGTACGCCGGAAGTCGAGCGGACCGCGGCGCTTCGCATGATGCTCCTGGGTCAGCCGAGTGGCCAGCCGCCGGGCCAGCGGATAGATCTGGCGCCGCATCTCCTCCAGGTCGGCGCGGCGGGCCGTGGTGAAGGCGACCTGGTCGATGCTGGGACGCACCGCGACGTCGGCGACGTGGTCGGGTCCCTTCTCCTCGGCGATCCGGCGACGGGCGTCGTTCTCCACCAGGGTGGTGAAGGCCCCGACGCGGCGGTTCGCCCGCCGGGCGGCGTCGCCCTCGTCGGCGCCGTCGCGCATCAGACCGGCGACGATCTGGTCGACCAGCTCCTGCGGCGCGACCCGCTGCAGCGCGGTGTAGGCCGACCACGACGACAGGCCCGGCCCGCGTCCCGGCATCGCGCCGAACCGGGCGACCATCTCGGCGGCCAGCCGCTGCAGCTCCTGCTCGTCGCCCGCCTCGAGCGCCTGGGCGAGCTCCTCGCGGAACCCGCGAAGGGCGTCGGCGTTGTCCCGCGGCGAGGCGTCGGAGTCCTCTCCCCGGTCCGGCTCGCCCTCGCCGCGTCGTACGCCGTCACCGACCAGCGCGGGGAAGTAGACGTCGAAGAGCGAGTCGAAGGTCGGCCGCTGCGCCTGCTTCTTCACCAGCGTCGCGGCCAGGACGTCGCGCACGTGCGCCCGCTCGCCCCAGCCGACGGCTCCGAGAGCAGCCACCGCGTCGAGGTCCTCGGCGAGCGACACCGACATCCCGGCACCCCGCAGCGCCTCGACGAAGGCGAGGTGGCGGTCGAGCAGTCCGGAGCCGTCGGCGGTCATGAGCGGGCCAGTTTGAGTTCCTTGACCGCACGCTCCTGGTCGGACACGTGCTTGAGCACCACCCCGAGGGTGTCGGTGATCGCCTGCTCGTCCAGGTCGCCGATCTCGAGCGCGATGAGGGTGCGAGCCCAGTCGACGGACTCGGCGATCGACGGCGCCTTCTTGAGCTCCAGGTCGCGCAGCCGGCCGACGGTCGCGACGAGCTGCGCCGCGATCCGGTCGTCCAGCCCCGGGACCTGGGACTGCAGGATCTCGTGCTCCCGCGCGGCGTCGGGATAGTCCAGATGCAGGTACAGGCAGCGTCGCTTGATGGCCTCGGAGAGCTCGCGGCTCGCGTTGGAGGTGAGGACGACGTAGGGCCGTCGGGTGGCGGTCACCGTGCCGAGCTCGGGGATGGTGACCTGGAAGTCGGAGAGCACCTCGAGCAGCAGCCCCTCGACCTCGACGTCGGTCTTGTCGACCTCGTCGATCAGCAGCACGGTCGGCCGGTCCTGGCGGATCGCGGTGAGCAGCGGCCGGGTGAGCAGGAACTCGTCGGTGAAGATGTCGTCGTGGGTCCGGCTCCAGTCGAGCTCGTCCGCGGTGGTCGCCTGGATCCGGAGCAGCTGCTTCTTGTAGTTCCACTCGTACAGCGCACGCGCCTCGTCGAGGCCCTCGTAGCACTGGAGTCGCACCAGCTCGGCGTCGGTCGCCCGGGCGACCGCCTTCGCGAGCTCGGTCTTGCCCACGCCGGCCGGCCCCTCGAGGAGCAGCGGCTTCTCCAGGGCGCCGGCGAGGTAGGCGGTGGTCGCGGTGGCGGCGTCGGCGAGATAGCCGACGTCGGCCAGACGCGCGCCCGCGGCGGCCGGGGTCTCGAACCAGGTCATGGGCCCATCCTCGCGCACCCCGGTGCGACGGGGTGCGCGAGGACCGAGGCCCGGCACTCAGCGTGGCTCCACGCTCACGCCAGCGAGAGCAGCGCCTGCACCGGCAGGTGGTCGCTCGGGTAGCGGCCCTCGGAGGTCCAGGCGTTGATGGCGGCCGTCTTCACTCGGACGTCCGGGGTGACGAGCACCCAGTCGATGCGCGTGCCGTCCGGATCGGTCGCGCCGTAGTTCGGGAACGTGCCGACCCTCGGTGTGAGCCGATGCTCGGCCGCCAGCCAGGTGTCCCGCAGGCCGCCGTCGGTCACCAGGACGTCGTACGGCACCGATGCCTCCGCCGCCGCGTTGAAGTCGGCGGTGTGGATCGCGGGGACGTCCAGCGCGTCGATCTGGTCCCTGGTGGTCTCCGCGCTGCGGACCCGGGCGTTCTCGGAGCGGTGGTCGAAGTGGGAGTTGACGTGCACGAGCTCCCGGCCCGACCTGACGTCGTGGAACCGCACCCAGGTCACGATCCGGGTCACGGTGTTGCCCCAGGTCGCCGAACCGATCACGTCCGGGGTGTCGGACAACCAGTACTGGTCCCACCACAGCGCGGTGAGCCGGGACGCGTCGTAGAAGACCGAGGAGTACTCCCCCGCTGCGCCCCCGCCGCGACCGAAGCCGAGCATCCGGTACTTCGGACCCAGCCCCTCCTCGACGGCGGCCAGCTGCTGGTACTCCGCCTCCTGAACGCCGAGGACGGTCGGCTTCTCGAGCTCCAGGAAGCGCGTGACGAGCGGTGCCCGGTCCGGCCAGTGGTCCGGGTCGCCGGGCTGCGTCCCCGGCGTCCGGTCGAGCCTGATGTTGAAGGACATCGCGTGGATGTCGGTGCCGCGGGCCCGGCCGATCACCTCGCGCTCCCCGGCGTACGCCGGCGCACCGGCGAGCTGGTTGCCGAGCACGCCCATCGCGCCGACGGTACCGGCCGCGGCGAGCGCGCGGCGACGGGTGATGCCTGACGGGTTCTCCATGGTCCCTCCCGAGTGAGATGACGGATCGCTCGTCACTCCATCGGCAGTCGGTGACCCCCGCTTGAACGGAGCCGGTCCGGGCACCGTCCACTCGATGCCACGACCCCGGTGACCGGAGTCGCGCACCCCCACGTCGTGACCAGGACCCCGGCGGTTCGTTGAGCAGAGCATCCACGTCTGAGGGATTCAGGGGGACCGAGGTGGCCGCAGACGCTGGGCGCCCATGGCTGCGTGCTGCCATGACCTTCGTGCGCCAGTCGCTGACCGCAGCGGCGCTGACCGCCGTGGTCGGAGCCGGCGCGTTGAGCATCCTCGACACCGAGCCCTCGCGCCGCGCCGCCGAGCAGGTCGGGGCGCCCGACACGGGGCTCGCGGAGCTGCTGGCACGCCACCGCTGCTCCCGGACGGGCTTCGGGGAAGGGGTCATCCCCGGCGCCGCGCTGCTGCGGCACCTCGACGGCCACCTCGAGGTGGTCAGCTTCGACCGCGGCTGGGCGTCCTTCACCGGTGACCGTCCCGGCCAGCTGGTCGCGGTCTGCCTGGGCGAGCGGCCCCGCCCTCGGCCGCAGCCGGGCTGATCCGCACGGGACCCGGAGTCGCCAGATCGTCGATCAGAACGAGATGCCGTCACCCCACGGTGCGGCGATCGGCGTTCCTGGCAGCACGGCGCATGTGGGGCAGGGCCATCGCTCCGAGCACCAGCGTCGGGATCCCGCCTGCCACGAGCGCCCAGCGGCTTCCCGCATGCTCACCGACCGCACCAACGAGCGGGCCGCCGATCACGGCGCTGCCGGTCCATCCGATAGCCCAGAACGACATCACGCGGCCCCGCATCTCGGGGCGCGCGGAGAGTTGCATGGCGGACTTCGAGGTCGCGTTGAAGCTCATACTCACGTAGCCAACGGCAACCAGCAGAAGGAGCTCCGTCGCGAGGCTGGGGGCGAGCGCGGCCGCAAGCATCGACACGCCCCAGGCGATGCAGGTGAGCGCGAGTGAGTGGTAGCGGGTGGGCGTCTCGCGGCTGGCGACGACCAGCCCCGCTGCGATCGACCCCAGGGCTAGCGCGGCGGCCATCCACCCGTAGGTTCGGGCATCGCCGGAGAAGGCGTCGACCGCGAGGAGTGGCAACGTGGTGGGGTACTCGTAGGCGAAGATCCCGGTCACGGTCAACATGAGCAGCGGTACGCCGATCTCCGGTGTGCGCGCGACGTAGCGCCATCCCTCTCGAAGCTGTCCGCGGTGTCGTGGCAACGGCACCGACCGCCGCATCTCGGCGGGATGCATCAGCGCCACGGTGACCAGGACGAATCCGAACGTCGCCGCGTTCACGGCGAGACCGGTCGCCGGTCCGATCGTGGCGGTCAGCCCGCCTCCGATCACGGCACCGAGGGCTCGTGCGACATTGACCGAGACGGAATTGAGGATGACGGCGTTGGCGAGGACGTCGCGATTGACGAGCTCGCCGATCAGACTCTGCCGTGCGGGGTTGTCGAGCACCAGGATCGAGCCCATGACGAGCGAGACCAGTACGACGAGGGGGTACGTCGCACGATCGGTGTACGCCAGCGTGGCGAGCACCAGGGCACCAACCGCTGAGAGCGACTGCGTGACGTAGAGGACCCGTCGCTTGTCAGTGCGGTCCGCGACGAGCCCACCCCAGGGGCCGAGTACGAAGAGTGGGGCCAACCGAGCTGCAATGACGACGCCGAGCGCGGTCCCGCTGTTGGTGAGCTCGAGCACCAAGAACGCCACCGCGATCAGCTGCATTTGGTTGCCCACCACCGACACGGTCTGGCCGATGAAGTACAGCCGGTAGTTGCGCACCGTGAGGGATGCGCCGGACCTTCTGACCCTGTTGGCGACCCGGCCTGCTCGCGGACCCGCTTCGGTCGGCACCCGGGTCAGTGCGGCAGGTAGCTGGTGCGGGCCGGGTCAAGGCCCACGCCAACCGCGTCGCCGGGTCGCAGCCCGGACTTGGGCGCGGCGAACGCCGTCATCCGGACGTCGGCGGCGTGCAGGACGACTTCCAGGCGGTCGCCGAGGAACTCGGCTGACTGCACTTCGGCTCTGAACTCGTCATCGGCCACCCGCCGCCCGTCGTCGAGACGCGTGACCTCGACACTTTCGGGTCGGAAGCAGACGAACGCGCCGTGACTGTCTTCCATAGAGCCGGGCGCGCGGTTGGCGCAGCGGATCGCGCCGACGGCGGTCTTCGCGAGCACGCTGCCGTCGGATCGCTGAGTCACATCCGCGGCTGGCACCAGGTTCGCGCTTCCGATGAAGTCTGCGACGAAGGAGGTGCGCGGGTGGTCATAGATCTCACCGGGCGGCCCGATCTGTTCGATCGTCCCGTGGTTCATCACCACGACTGTGTCCGACATCGCCAGCGCCTCGGCCTGGTCGTGGGTCACGTAGAGCGCGGTGACACCCAGATCCTGCTGAAACTCGCGCAGCTCGTGACGGAGTCGTGCGCGCAGCTTGGCGTCGAGGTTGGACAGGGGCTCATCGAGCAGGAGGACCTCAGGGTCGCCGAGCAGCGCGCGCGCCAACGCCAAGCGCTGTTGCTGTCCACCACTGAGCTGGGTTGCCCATCGGTCCGCCATGCTACCGAGACCGACCTGCTCGAGGACGTCGACAGCCCGCTTTCGGACGGCTCTCCTGGGCAGCCGGTTGCGTCCGTGCCGCAGCGGGAAGGCGGCGTTGTCCAGCACGGTCATGTGGGGCCAGATGCCGTAGGACTGGGGCACCATGGCGATGGGACGGTCCTCGGTACGGACCACCCGGCCGCTGGCGGAGTCGAAGACAACCTGCCCGCCCATGGTGATCCGGCCCTCGGAGGCCTGCTCGAGGCCGGCCACGCAGCGCAGCGTGGTGGTCTTTCCGCAACCGCTGGGGCCGAGGAGGGTCAGGAGTGATCCCCGTGCGATCTCGAAGGAGACTCCGTCGACAGCGAACAGCGAGTCCTTACCCGGGTTCCGGTCGTAGGACTTGCGCAGGCCTGTAACCGAGACGTTCTCCTGGCCCTGCGCCGACGAGGCGGTGCTGGCGTCTTTGGCTGGGGCGTTGTGTGTCATGGTCATGCTTCCTCCACTGAGCTGCGGCGGTTGACGAGCCACATCGTGATCATCGAAACGGCGAGGAGAGTCACCGCCAGGGCGCTCGCCTCCGGATAGTTCACGCTCGACGTGAAGGTGTCCCAGAGAAGCACCACGAGCGTCTTGTTGTCCGAGCTGGTGAGCAGCAGAGCGATCGGCAGCTGTCCCAGCGCGTGTACGAACACCCAGAACCAGCAGTTCCACAGGGCTGGCTTCAGGAGCGGCAACACGATGGTTCGGGTCACGGTGAAACTGGATGCCCCGGAGACCCGAGCTGCTTCCATCAGCCCGTCGTCGAGCTGCAACAGGGCTGCCTGCACCATGCGCGACCCGCGCGGCAGGAATCGAGTGGTCAAACCGACCACGATGATCCACACCGTCCCATAGATAGGGATCGGGACGTACAGGTAAAGGAACAGCACGGCGGCCCCCAGGACGATGCTGGGAATCCCGAACGCCAAGAAAGTAGCCTCGAACAGCAGGTTGCTGCCGGGGAACTGGCGTCGAGAGGCCGCGAGTGCCAGCCAGATCGAGAGCGCGGTCGTCACCGTCGCCGTGACCAGGACGACCTGGGCGGTGTTGAGGAGGATCTCCCCCATCCCCGGTGAGGTGAAGACGTTGATGTAGGGGTCGAAGGTCATGCTGAGCAGGCCGGACAGGCTCATCGGTCGCCCGAAGGGTGAGAGGCTGGTCCACAGGAGGGCGACGACCGGCAGTACCACGGCCACGAACAGGTAGGCCACGACCACCACGAGGACTGGAGTACGCCATCGTCCCAGGGGCACCGGGTTCTGCCGGTACCCCTTGCCGACGACCACCTTGAACCGGTTCGCGTCCCGAACTCGACGCTTGTACGCCACGAGCATGACCAGCGACAGGAGCACGACCAACACGCCGTAGGCGCTGGCTTGGCCGTAGTTGGGCACACCGCTCGGTGGTTGTAGGGAGTACTGGATCAGGCTGCTGTAGACGAAGATCTGGTCAGGCAGACCGAGGATGGCGGGAATCGCGAACCCCTCCAGGGCGATAACGACCATCAGCATCGAGGAGGCGGCGACGGCGGGACCGACGAGTGGGAACACGATCAGCCGCAGGCGCCGCATCAACGGCGCACCGGCAACGGTGGCTACTTCTTCCAGTTCAGGGTTCAACTTCGCGAATGCCGGCGCGATCATCAGGTACATGCTCGGCATCCCGAAGATCCCGGTCACCAGGATCATTCCCGGCAACGAGTAGATGTCGATGCTCAGGCCGAGGAATCGCTGGAAGGCCAGGGCGACGGGCCCGTTGGCGGGGTTCGCGACCAGGGCCCACGCAATGGCGCCCACCGTCGGTGGGATGGGCATCGGCGCCAGCGCGACCGGAGCCAGAAACTTGCGGCCAGGAAGGTCGGTCCGCTCGAACAGGTAGGCCAGACTCAGGCTCAGAACGAGCGCGACCAGAAGCGACCCGATGACGTAGATCGCCGTGTTGAGGGTGACCTCGATGAGTCTCGGGGAGCTGAACACGGCTTCGAAGTTGGCCAGTGAGATCCCCGGGACCTGGAACGGCAACTCGGTGGTGGTCGGCTTGAGGCTGCTGTAGATGAGGATCGCCAGCGGCACCAGGACCAGGTAGCTGACTAAGACCGCCATCGCGAGGTTGACGAGCCTGCCGCCCGCTCGTCGAGCGCGGGGATGACCGTCACCACGTGGTGGATCCGGTGGCGGCGCGACTGGCCTGTCCGTTGTCGCGGTAGTCATCGGTTCACGCTCCGTCGCTCGAGAGTCGAGGTGTGAGGCTCACGCAGATTGCTCGGTGTCATCACGTGTCCGTTCCTTCGGGCCGGCCCTGAGGTCAGCCGACGTTGGTCCCGAGCGCTTCTTCCACCGTGGGGAAGTACTCGGCGAGCTGCTCATAGGCTTCGATGTCGGGGGTCGCGTACCACTCCAGGTCGGCCTCACAGATCGTTTGCAGGACCTTGTTCTGGTCCGGGGTGGAACAGTCGGTGTTCACCGGGATCCGGGAGTTGTAGCTCTCCGCCAGAACGTCCTGCGCCTCGTCAGTGGAGAGGAAGGACGTGAGGAGGACGGCCGCGGCCGGGTGGGGTGCACCTTCGGGGACGTAGAGGTAAGCCTCGTTGGCGTTCGTGGGTGACACGGGCGCAACCTTCACCGGGGCCCCTTTGGCCTGGGCCTCGAGCACCAGGTTGATCAGGCTGGTTCCGACACCGACCTGCCCGGATTCGATCAGGCCCTCGGCCTCGGTGGTGTTGGGGGTGAAGTGGGGATCCTGTTCGGCGAACTCCTGTCCCCACTCGGTGGCCTTGTCGGCGCCGAGGGAGGGGGCGAGGTCCCACACGGTCATGAACGAGCCGCGCCCTTCGGCAGAGACCTGTCCACCGGACCACTGCGGTTCGAGGAGGTCCTCCCACGACGTCGGAACCTCGGAGGCGGCGACCTTGTCGGTGTTGTAGGCCCACACCTTCGGCACTGCCCAGATGTAGACCATCTTCTCCTCGAAGGTGTTCTCCTCCTCGATGCCATAGTCGCCCCACGAGACGTCGTCGGCCAGTTCGAGCGATGGTACGACGGTGAGGCCGCCGGCGTTGCCGACGTCGATCGAGACCTTTCCCGCGGCCTGCTCGACCTTGATCTGGCTGACTTGGTCGGGGGCCTTGGTGTTGGTGTATTTCACCTCGATGCCGGGGTACTTCTCCTCGAACAGGTCGATTGCGGGCTGCATCTGCTCGATGGGCTTGGGACCCGACCATTCGACCTCTCCCTCCTCGGTGGCCTGGTCGACCAGGGCATCCCTGGAGGTCGGCAGGTCGGCGGCAGAGGATGCGGACTCCCCACCGCAGGCGGCGAGTCCGACACATGCCAGCGTAAGGGTGCCTGCCGCGGCGATCAGTCGGCGCGGGCTGCGGGGTCGCCAGCTAGCCGTGGCGTTTCGGTCGTGCTCGATGCTCGGGGGCTCTGTGCGGATCGGGGTCTGTTCGTGGTTGGTCATGTTTCCTCCTCGGGTTGCGGGCTGGTGCCCTGGTGGCCGGTTGGTCATCGTCCGTGGGTGGTCGTGCCGTAGATGCGGGCCGCGTTGCCGCCGAGCACATCGGCCAGTTCGCTGTCGGTCAGCCAGGTCAGTCGGCGCCGGATCGCGGCATGGATGTTGGTCAGGCTGCCCTCGGACGCCGGGTAGTTCGATCCCCACATCAGTCGGTCCGTTCCGAAGATCTCTGCCAGGCGTTGCAGCACTTCGACGGTGTCGACGCAGGGCTGGTCGTCGAGTCGCTTGAGCGCCGGGGGCGTGATCTTCAGGTGCAGGCCTTCGAAGGCCGACAGCCGGCCGAGCTGGTCAAGGTGTGGGTAGGGACTGCCGCCGGTGGCGTCGGGGCGTCCCATGTGGTCGAGCAGGACCGTGAGGCCAGGGTGGTTGCCCAGGACCTGCAGCAGCTTGTCGGTGTCCTTGGAGTGCATCTGGATGCACGCCGGGACCGACTTGTCCGCGATGTACTCCCACACCTTGGCCATGCGCTCGTCCGAGACTCCTGCACCAGGGGTGGGGACCTTCGTGGTTCCGTCGGAGACACGGATTCTCACGCCGGCGAAGTTGCGGTCCTCGATCCAGTGCCGCAGGTCGGCCACGGCATTCTCGGACAGGAAGTCGACGGCACAGACTCCGACCAGCCGGTCGGGATAGCGGGCCAGTGCGTCGGCGGCATAGGAGCTGTCGAAGCCGTAGACGGTCGAGGCGTGCACGAGCGCCGCCCGTGCCACGCCGGCGTCGTCGAGGGCGCGGATGAGGCCATCGGCGTCGACGGGCCGGGTCTGGGACCACTCCGAGCGAGTACCGCCCAGCGGAGCTGGCGGGTAGGTCACGGTGTCTGAGGAGATGGCGTGGGTGTGGGTGTCGAAGAGGTTCATCGGCGATCCTCCTGGGCGTGAATGTGTGGTGGGCAGGTCGGTGGGGCTGTTCACGGCGTGCCCACGTACTTCTCGAAGTCGGCGAACAGGGATCGGGCATCCAGGTCGGTGCGGATGACTTCCTGCTCCCGCGCGTATCGGATGGCGGTGTCCAGAGCACCGAGGAGCCGGTCGTTGATGCCGTGCTCGACGACGAGTTCCCGAGTCGTGTCGCCCGGCCGCTCGGGGCGGGCTCGATCGATGCCGGCCGTGAGCGCGCCGTAGACCGCAGCCACGGCTGCCGGGTCGTCCTCGAGCAGGTCCCGACGCACCACGGCGAGGTGGTTGATCGGCACCCAGCCGTGCGTGCGGACGAAGTCCTGCTGGCGCTCACGCCAGTCCGTCACCAGCGGGACGAGTCCGTCGACGTGGTCGGCGGAACGGGTCCCCATCACCACGGCAGCGACCTCGCCAGCGCGCAGGCTGTCGACCAGCGTGGCGTCGGCTCGCTCGACGTTGACGGGCTCCTGCACGTCCTCGACGTGGGCACCTTCCGTGGTCACCCATGTGATGTCCCGGGAAGGGACTCCGTAGTCATCGCTGAGTACGCCGCGGACCCAGAGTCCGGTCGTCTGGCTGTAGGCGCGGATGCCGACGCGTCGCCCGCGCAGTTGGCCCGGGTCGAGCCGCTGCTCTCCCCAACCCCACAGCGAACGGTGGTGCAGGTTGCCGTGTAGGACGACGGGTAGTGCCGCGATCGGCACCCCCGCCTCGACGGCCTGCAGCAGGGTGGCAATGGCCAGTTCGCAGACGTCGTAGCGCAGTTCGCGCACCATCGGGCCGAACGCCCGGTGGATGGGTTCGACGTCGACGTACTCGACGTCCTGGCCAGCGACGTCGATGGAACCGTCGTGGAGGGGCCTGGTGTGGGGGTAGTCGCGCAGGGCGACCGTGAGAGGTCCGGACACCGACATCACGCTCCGAGCCGGGACGGGTCGACGCCGAGGGCAGCGCACGTGCGGGAGACGAGCTCGTCGTAGCCGAGCTCGCGCGGCAACAGTCCTTGGGCGTGCGCGAACCGAGCGGCAGCGGTGACCGCGGGGCGCAACGCCTCGAACCCGACGGGATTGACCGGCAGTCCGTCGTCGCTCTCATCGCGAGTCCGCAGCGTGGCCGCGAGCGTGTCGTACATGGCGAGGACCGCGTCCGGGTGGGCTCGCGCAGTGGCTCCGCGGACGGCGATCACGTGGTTGACCGGCACGAAGCCGACCTCTGCTGACCACTCGGCGGCCGCATCCGCCGGGTCCGGAACAATGTTCCGCACGCGTGGGTCGGCGGGGCGGTCGTTGCCCATCACGGCAAAGTCGACGCGCCCCTCGAGCAGGTCCTCGGCCAGGGCGGAGCCGTCCTCAGCATGGGTCACCCAGGCCGGCTCCGGCTGTTCCGGGACGTGGCCACGGCTGTAGGTGCGCCACTGGATCGAGCTGAGATCGAGGCCGTACTGCTCGGCGAGGACACCACGCACCCACACGCCTGTCGTCTGGCTCCAGGCACGCACCCCTCCCCTGCATCCCGGCAAGTCTGCGACGGTGAGGGGTCGGGTGCTGATCAAGGTCTGGTGCTGGTGGCGTCCCAGTGCCGTGAGCGGGAGGAGGTGCACGTCCTTGCCGAAGGCCACCGCCTGCAGCAGGGTGACGATCGCGATCTCACTCACCTCATAGGACTCCTGTTCGACGAACGCCCGGAATCCCTTGTGCACGGGCCGCAGGGGCGACGCAGACACCGGTCCGATCCCGGCCGCCGCACTCAACGCGGCCACCGCCGAGTCGGCCAGCTCCTGATCGTTCACGAGCAGCTCGAGGTCGGCGTCGGTCTGGCTGGCGGTCATCTCGGGTGCCTTCCGGGTCGTCACAGTGGTCTCACGGTCGGGGTGGTTCGTGGTGGCCTGTGTCGTCATCAGATGTCCTCGGCGAAGTGGAGGCGCCGGTAGGGGACGCTGAGCACCTCGCGGCTGATCCGGACGTCGATCACGGTCGGGGCCGGATCCGCGATGAAAGAGCTCACCGCGTGCTGGAGGTCCTCCATCGTTCGTGCGGTTGCGCCGCGACCGCCCATGGCGGTGGCCACTGCACCCAGGTCCGGGGACGGGATCGCCGCATGGTCGGCGCGCAGGCCGTGGGCGGCGGACTTGTGGTACTCGGCGCCGAGTGCCTCGTCGTTCATCACGATCACGAGGACCGGCCAGCCGTAGCGGACGGCGGTGTCGAACTCGGCCAGGTGCATGATGAAGCTCGCGTCGCCCTCGATCACGAGGGTGGGCTGCTTGCCGCGAGCCAGGCTCCACCCCATGGTGATCAGCGGTGCCTGGCCGATCGCACCGAACATGCCGTAGTTGCTGACGATCTCGCGCGGACGGGTGAAGAGCATGGTGCCAAAGTCGACCTGGTGGCCGCTGCCGAGGACCAAGGGGAGCTGCTCGGGCACCTGTTCGTCGAGCGCGATGACCACCTCGCGTGGGTCCAGGCGGCCTTCCTCGCGGTGGAACGGCTCCTGGAGTGTGTCTGCGTCGCGCAGCCTGGTGGCAATGTCGTCGTCGTGGTAGCCCTCACTGCGGGGCCGTGCGTCGCGGAGGATGTCCAGCAGTTGGTCGAGTGAGGCGCGTGCGTCGCCGCGGACGTAGCAATCGACGGGTTGCCCAGTGCCGGTGACGACCTGGTCGGCGTGGTCGAGGTGGACCACCCGGGCGGCGGGGTAGAGGTAGCCGTGTTCGGTGGTGAACTGGTTGAGGCTCGCGCCGATCGCGATCAGGCAGTCGGCCTCCTGAAGCAGGTCGTGCGCGGCTTGGGTTCCGTACAGTCCGGAGATACCGGCGTAGTACGGCGTGCGGTCCCGGAGCCAGTTCTTGACCTGCAGGGTGGTCGCCACCAGGCCCTGGGTCAGCTCGGTGAGTTCCACGACCTGGTCATCGACGCCGGCGGCCCGCGCACCTCGGCCCACGAGGACGACGATGCGCTTGCTCTCCTCGATGATCGAGGCGGCTTCGCGGACTCGCGCGGGGTCTGGGATGCGCGGGGCGACGTCGACCATGTCGGTGGAGGGGACATACATCGGTGCACCGTCGAACTCGGCCTGCTGCACATCGGTGGGAGCGCTGACAATGGCCGGGCGTGACGTCGTACGGGCCAGCCAGAAGGCGCGACGGACTGCGTCCTGGGCTTGGGCCGAGGTGAGCACGGGCACGTAGCCGCACTCGACGCCTTCGGCGAACTTCTGCTGGTCCAGGTACTGGGTGGCGGTCACGGCACCGCGGGGTGCTTCGCCACAGAAGACCACCAGCGGTGTCCGAGCGCGACTGGCGCACACCAGGCTGGTCGCGAGCTGGGTGACGCCCGGCCCACTGGTGGTGGTGGCGATGCCGGGACGGTCAGCACCACGAGCCCATCCGTCCGCCATCCCCAGACCGGACCCCTCGTGGCGTGCCTCGAGGAGTTCGGTGCCACGCTCTGCCATGGCGTTCATCCAGTGCATGTTGGCGTCGCCCATCATCCCGAAGACGGTGGTGGCGCCCTCCGCGACGAAGGCCTCTGCCATGGCCTCGTAGACCTTGACCATCGGTGGTTCCTCTCTGCTTTCGTGGGTTCAGCGGGCGGCGCTCGGAGCCGGCACGCTGCTCGTGGGTGTGTCGGTCACTCCGTCGCCTGTGGGCACGGTGAGGCCGCGTTCGTCGAGTGCGGCGCCCAGCCGGGGAAAGACCCGCAGTGCGTTGCCGTGGGCGATCGCGTCCAGGTCGGCCCGGGTCAGCCCTTCGAGGGAGTCCAGGACGTACCGCGTGTCGTCGAAGCGTCGTCCGGTCTCGGGGTTCGTGCCGCGGACGGCGCCGATCATCTCGGAGGCGAACAGGACGTTGGACGTGGGCACCGTGTCGATCAGGAGCTGCATGCCGCGTTGCCAGTACACGCAGGTGTCGAAGAAGACGTTGCGTCCGATCAGGTCGCGCAGGTCGCCGCGGCCCTGGTCCAGCATCACGCCCTGGTAACGGCCCCAGTGGTAGGGGACCGCACCGCCGCCGTGCGGGATGATCAGCTTGAGGTCGGGGAAGTCACGAAATAGGTCGGAGAGGCACAACTGCATGAAGGCGGTGGTGTCTCCGTTGAGGTAGTGGGCGCACGTGCCGTGCACAGCGGGGTTGGCCGACATCGAGGCGTGCACCATGGCCGGCACGTCGAGCTCGACCATCGCCTCGTAGAGGGGGTAGTAGGAGCGGTCGGTGATCGGCGGCGCCGCCCAGTCACCGTCGGACGGATCCGGGTTGAGGTTGCATCCAACGAACCCGAGCTCCGTGACGCACCGGCGGAGCTCCTCCACGCAGGCGTCAACCGGTGAACCGGGAGACTGCGGCAGCTGTGCGACCCCGACGAAGCTCGACGGGAACAGCTCGACGGCACGGTGCACCGTGTCGTTGGCCAGCCGCGACCAGGTCGTGCTGGTCTCCTGGTCGCCGTAGTGGTGGGCCATCTTCCCCGCGATCGGAGAGAGCAGGGCCAAGTCGATCCCGTGCTCGGCCTGCAGCTCGAGTTGCCCCTGCGTGAGCGCGGTGACCAAGTGCTCGTCCGGAATGTCCAAACCATCGGGTGAGAGGTGCCGGCCGTGCAGCTCGTACTCCTCGATCTGGCGGTCGCGCCACTGCTTGAGTGCGTCGGGGACCGTGGTGAAGTGGGAGTGACAGTCGATGTACATGAGTGTGGGTTCTACTCCAACCGTGGGCCGTCAGCGGCCGGTGAGGGCTCGGCCGCGGTCGAGTCCGGGGTGGGTGGTGACAGGGGCGGTCAGCAGCAGCCGGTAGTCCTGCTCGATCACCTGCTGGACGTTCTTCTCGGTGACGTGGGGATGCCCGACGGGGACGTCGTGGGCCGCGCACGTCTTGAGCACGCGATCCTTGTGCTCGAGCATCAAGGGGTGGTCGAACTGGCGAGGCACGCCGAGCTCCTGGCTCAGGTCTCCCTCGCCGATGAGCACGAGGCCGATTCCTGGTACCTGGTCGAGGATCGCGTCGAGGTTGTCGACCGCTTCGACGCTCTCGATCATGAGGCCGACGAGGATCTCGCCGTCGGGCGCGAGGGGCCACACGTCGGCGCGCTCGTAGTAGTCCTGGGTCGAGAGGCCCCAGTAGCGGGCTGCCCATGCTGGGCTGTCGCCACGCAGTCCTGCGGGCTCCCGCTCATCGCGGCCGACGCGGGGGTATCGGCACGCCGACACCGCGTTGCGGGCGTCCTCGACGGTGTCGACGTGCGGCCAGATGATGCCGAAGGCGCCGAGATCGAGGGCCTGCTTCGCATGCCACTGGGAGCGCTCCACCCCGTTGGCCGGGACACGCACCAGTGGAGTCGTCGTCGGCGCGAGGGTCTCGGTCTCGAACACCTGCCGCCGGTCGAGCAGGTATTGGAATGCGTCCTTCAGCGTGGGCGCGTCCCATGGCTTGTGCTCGGCCTCGAAGATGATCCCGTCGTAGTCGGTGTCGCGCACCGACACGGCGGCTGACGGTTCCGGTGGCAGGAACCGGCCGAAGACGGTCTCGCCACGGTCGAGCAGGTCGATGATGCGGTTGAGGCGAGTCATGCGTCGACCCTCCTCTGCGACCGGTCCGCACGGCGGGCGGACCAGGCGTCGCGAAGGCGACCCCACGCGCGGCGCACCCGCTCCATGAAGCGGCGAGCGGCCGCGGGGCGCGGCGCCACGGCCACGGGGCTCGTCGCGTTGGGGTCCCGCTCCGCGCAGGTGGCGGTGAGCTTCTCCGAGAACGTGCGTGTCATCCGCTCGACCACAACGGCCGCACCGGTGGTCACCAGGGAAGCCAGCTGACCGTTCAGCTCGATCACGCCGTCAAGGACCACGTCCGCTCCCTCGGTCGTTGGGATCACGGTGAAGGTCGCGTGACCTTCGACCCGGGTCGAGCCGCGGCTGTCGGCGCCGCGCGCCTCCATCCGGCCGACACGGTCGGCTTCTTCGAGCTCCAGGGCGACACGGGCGTCGAACACGACCCTGATGGCGGCGAACTTCACAGCGAGGCGGGCATCGAAGGTGCCGTCCTCGTGCTGCGCACCGAGTTCGGAGCCGTCGATGCAGGACACGACCGTCGCCGGGTCCGACAGGACGCCCCAGACGATCTCGGGTGGGTGGGGAACGGGGATCCGTTCGGTGATCGTGATCACGTCGCCAACTCCCAGCGCTAGTTTTGTAGAACAATCTTGAACCGCCGGAACCGTAACAGGCTCCGGTCACCCTTGTGAAGAGCGCCACAGAGATCGGCCTCGAACTCGGTGATCTGCGGCTAATATGCGGTGGATCCGAGCTTGAAGGTGACCTGGCGCACTCAGATGAGCCAGGAGCGGCGCAGGGAACGTATGGCGCGAACTCGTGCTACCGTGCCCATATTGTCGAACAACTCCCAGGAGGTTTCATGGAGCACCTGACCGTCGCGCTTGGTGAGTACACCCACTGCGCTGCCGTCCTGGACGGTCGCGCCCCGGTGCCCGACTACGTGGTCGAACCAGTCGAGGCACGGCCGATCATCGGGGCCTATCGCCGGATGATCCGCGACCTGGAGTTCGACGTCTGCGAACTGGCTCCGGTCTCCTACCTGATGGCCCGCGAGGCCGGCGTCCCGATCGTCGCCATCCCGGTGTTCCTCAATCGTCGGTTCCACCACGGCGACATCCAGTGCGCGGCCAACTCGGGCATCGCCGCACCTCGCGACCTCGAAGGCCGCCGAGTCGGCGTTCGCGCCTACTCGGTGAGCACCGGCGTGTGGGCACGCGGCGTCCTCGAGGAGGAATACGGCGTCGACCTGGACCGGCTGACCTCGGTCGTCGACGACGACGACCACGTCGAGGGACGCGTGCCGGCCAACGTCGAGCGGGTCCGCGACGGCCGCTCTCTCGGAGCCCTCCTGGAGGCGGGCGAGATCGACGCCGCCTTCACCGGTAACGCCGGCACCGGTCGCGCAGGGAGCCCGACGCAGGGATGGGAGACGGCCACCACCGGTGAGCCCGAGTCGGCCTACCCGCTGTTCCCCCAGCCCAGGATCCTTGAGCGTGACCACTACCTACGGACCGGGATCTACCCACTCCACTCGGTGATCGTGGTCCGCTCACAACTGGTCGAGAAGGACCCCGAACTACCGACCAAGCTCTACGCCGCCTTCGCCGAGAGCAAGCGCACGGCCGCAACCGAGGACCCCGACTTCACCACCCTCCCACGGCTCGCCGAACAGCGCGCCACAATCGGCGGAGACCCAATCCCCTACGGCGCCGACTCCAACCGCGAGAGCCTCTCGGCGCTGCAGCGCTTCAGCAGGCGCCAGGGCCTCATCGACAACGAACCGGGATCCGGCCTCTTCGCCCCCGGCGACTACCCCGACTGCTGACCCAGGCCGACCAACGAACCCGAAGGACCGCAACAGCACCATGGACATCGTCGACAGCCACTGCCACATCATCTCTCCCGACACCGACCACTACCCCCGCTCGCCGATCGGCGGCAAGCAGTCCGGCTGGGCCAGCACCCGGCCCGTCACCGCCGAAGGCCTCCTCGACATGATGGACACCGCCGGCATCGCCAAGGCCGTTCTCGTGCAGGCAACCACCGCCTATGGCTACGACAACAGCTACGTCGTCGACTCCGCGCAACGCTGGCCCGACCGCTTCGCCGCAGTCGGAACCTTCGACCCGCTGCAGGACGATGCTGCCGAGCAACTCGCCAAGCAGGTAGCGGCAGGCCTGGCAGGGGTACGCCTCTTCACGACGGGCAGCACCGTTGCCGAGCAGGGCCTGTGGTTCGTGGACCCAGCAGCCGACCCGTTCTGGGGCGCGGCGTCGCAGACGGAAACGCCCGTCTGCCTGCAATTGCGCCTGGGGCAGGACACCCTGCCTGCGCTCGGACAGCTGCTGGAGCGTCACCCGGGGGCTGTAGTCCTGCTGGACCACTGCGGGTACCCGGACGTGATCAGTGCCCCCGCAGAAGCCGCCACCCAGCTCACCGAGTTCGCTGCCGCACCCGGACTTCACCTCAAGCTGACCCACCGCACCCTCGAAGGTCTCCAGCAGATCGGAGCGGCGGCATCCCGCGACTTCCTCTTGCCGCTCCTGGAGCAGTTCGGACCCAACCGGATCGCATGGGGGTCGAACTGCCCGGCAGCCGAACAGCCCCTCAGTGACTTGGTCGACCTCGTCCACGGCGTACTCGCCGCACTGGACGACGACACTCGCGCTGAGATCATGGGCGGTACATCAGGGCGCTTGTACTCCTGGTCGTGATCAGAACTGACAGACTGGAATACCTACATCGCCCCAAGGAACGAAAGGACGCAAGCGGCCCGTGAGCACCGAGTCAAGCGCTCCCGAGGAGGACGTGAACACCTCGAGCAGGTTCATGAAGGCATACGAGGACCTGCGGGCGCTCATCGTTGCCGGCCACTTCGAGCCCGGAGCCCGGCTCACCGAGGCCGAGCTCACCGGCCTGCTCAACGTCTCGCGCGGCACGGTCCGCTCGGTCATCGTCCGGCTTGCGCAAGAGGGCTACCTCACGCGGGAGCCGAATCGAGGCGTCCGGACACGGGTCTTCACCCTGGACGAGGCCATTTCCGTCCTCGAGGCACGGGAGATCCTGGAGTCAGCAATAGCCGCCAAGTGCGCTGAACGCGCCACCGCACAGGAGCTCGCCGACCTCCGGTCGATCTGGGAGGAGATGGGCGACGCCGACTACCTCAGCGACGCAACAACCTTCTCCAAGCTCAACCAAAGGTTCCACCAGCACATCCGAGACTGCGCCCGCCAACCGATCCTGGCGAGCTTCGTGGAGCAGCTCGTCTACCCACTCGTGATGCGCCAGTACCGCAACCAGACCACACAACATCCCCGCCCGGACTCCTTGGGCGAGCACCACGCAATCGTGACCGCCATCCAGACCAGGAACCCCGACGCGGCCTCGGCTGCGATGCGCCACCACATCTCCTCCGCGCGCCGAGCCCTGCTGCTCAACAGCAACGGCAACGAGGGAGCGACCGATCCGGACCAGCGCACCGATCCATAGCCGCTACCGGCAACCCACGGAACCCGCCCAGCGGACGAGCGGCAGAGAAGCTGGCAGGCAACGGCCAACGTGTCTCTCGAAGCCGTCCTCGTCGGTGCCGATCCGGAAGGTCGGTGCCGCTGCGGTGATGCATCGCGACGCTTTACTCAGCACGCAACGGCGCGATCAGAAATGAGCAGACGGCCCCTCGCCTACAGGCTCGCAGACGAGGGGCCGTTCCACATGGCGGTGGCGGTGGGATTTGAACCCACGGTGGGTTGCCCCACAAACGCTTTCGAGGCGTTCTCCTTCGGCCGCTCGGACACGCCACCGCGCCGTAGGCTACCGGAGCCGGGCGGCCGGATCGAAATCCCGCCCGCCCGGCCGCATCAGCGCAACGACCAGCTGCCGGAGCCGATCCGGTACGTCGTCAGCCCGTCCGCCGTACCGAGCTCCTCGGCACGCGCGCCCTTCGGTCCCGTCACGTCGTAGTCGCCCGCCGGGAGCTCGACGACCGCGGTGACGTTGACCGGGACGGTGACCCGGACGTCGACGCCGTCGCCCTGGCGGTGCCATGCCGAGCGCACCTCGCCGCGCTGCGTCACCACCGACCCGGAGGCCTGCCGCAGGTCGACGTCGGGCACGCTGATGCGGACCTCGGCCGCTCCTGGCTCGGTGATCTCGATGCCGAGCATGGTCTCGACGATGTCGACGATCGCCTGGGCACCCCAGCCGTGGGAGAGGCTGTTGGCACTCGAGTCCGGCTCCCACGCCTCGGGCGTGAACGTGCCGCCCTCGGCGAGCACCTGCGCCCACCCGTAGTCGTCCGGGTTCGTCAGCAGGTCGAGCACCGCGGCGTCGTTGCCGCCCTCGGCCAGTCCGTCCAGCAGCCAGTGGGAGGTCATCGGTCCCTGCCGCATCCCCAGGCCGCCGACGTGCTCGGCGAGCGCCGCACGGTCATCCTCCGGTGCGACACCGAAGGCGAGCGCGTACGACGTCGAGTGCTGGCCGGCGTGGCCGCTCTGCTCCCCGTCCTCGGTCAGGCCGTCGACGTACACGCCGTCGGGACGCCGGAGCGTGGCGTTCATCCGCTCGGTCAGAGCGTCGGCGTCCGCGGTGAGCGCACCGGCGTCGGGCTCACCGAGCACCTCGGCGATCGCGGCCGTCCTGCGGAGCACGTCGACGCCGAGGGCGTTGACCGTGGTGCGGGCCGCGGTCTCCATGTCATAGCCGAACCGGCCGTGGACCGGCCAGTCGACGATGCCGTAGCGGTACGGTCCGGACCCGCCGCTGAGGTTGGTCACCAGGCCGGCGGTCGGACCGTCCTCGGGGATGTGCCGACGGACGTAGCCGGCCGTCGCCAGCAGCGCCGGGTAGGCCTCGTCGAGCAGGTCACGGTCGCCGGTCTCCTGGTAGTAGCGCCACACCCAGGTCGGCATCATCTCCGAGTAGTCCGGGATGTCGCGCTTGCCGTCGCCGTTGGGGTAGACCGCGTTGTAGCGTCCGGCGTCGTTCCCCGAGGTCCAGTAGCGCTCCTGGCTGTGCAGGAACTCACGGATCGCCTGCCGGCTCGCCACCCGGTCGCCGGCCGTGGCCATCAGCGCGTAGGAGATGTTGACCGCGTCCCCCAGGAACTGGCCCTTCTCGCGCGTCGGCGTGTCGACGAACTGCTCCTGCACCGAGTAGAGCGCGGAGTCGTACATCAGGTCGAAGACGTCGTTCAGGGTCTCGTCGGAGCTGGTGAACCTCGCCGTCCCCTGCTTGGGCACCGTCGTGTGCACGATCGTCGCGCTCACGTCGTCGGCCGTGATCTCCTCGCCCGCGTCCGGGATCTCCAGGTAGCGGAACCCGAGGTGCTCGAAGGCGTCGTAGGTCTGCTCGCCCTCGGCCTGGGTGTAGAGGAACCGCATGTCGGTGCCCTGGGTGGCGACCCGCGACGTGGCCACCCGGCCGTCGTCGGCGAGCAGGTAGCTCGCGCGCGACGCGATGACGCGTCCGGCCTCGCCGTCGTCGAATTGGATCGAGGGCCGGGCGGGGATGATCCGGCCGAAGTCGGCCACCGGGGTGCCGTCGTCGGCGGTCAGGATCCGCTCGGCGGGGACCTCGGTCTCGGTGAGCCGGGTCTCCTGACCGGTCAGCGCGGTGAAGGGCTCCGTGGGGTGATCACCGAGCACGACCGCGTCCGACCAGGTCGAGTCGTCGTACGCCGGCTCGTCCCAGGCGCCGATCGCAGCAGCCGCCGCGCCGTCCTGGTGCTCGATCCAGAGTCCCTCGCCGTTGCGGCGACCCTCCAGCCGGTACGGACCGCGCCGGACCCGCCAGCTGCCGTCGCTCACGACCACGGTCTCGCTGCCGTCGGCGTACTCGACCACGAGACGCACCAGGAGGCCGGGCTCGCCCGCGGGTCGTCCCTGGCCGCCGCCGTACCAGTGCAGGATCGCGCCGAGCGCCAGCGGCTGACCGGCGTCGACCAGATCGGTGACGTCGGCCGCCTGGTAGTAGCCCTCACCCGGGTAGGCGAACGACTGGCCGCGGTCGGCGCGCTCGCCGTTGAGGTAGAGCTCATAGGTGTGGCTGCCGGCGACATAGCTGCGCGCCCGGACGATCTCGCCCTCGGGGAGATCGATCTCCTGCCGCGCCAGGGTGTACTCGTCAGGCTCCTGGGAGAGCGCCACGTCCCAGCGACCGAGGTCTCCCGAGAAGTCCTCCTCGAGGAGCACGGTGCCGTCGAGCGCAGTGACGGTGACGTCGTCGAACTCGCCGACCTCGCCGCTCGCCTCGCGGAAGCCGATGGTCCCGGCCGTCGGGGCGTCCCCGGACGGGTCGGTCCAGGTGTCGACGATCTCACCGTCGACGCTGGTCTCGACGGTCCGTCCCTCGACGCGGATGCTCACGTCATAGCTCGTGCCGGCACTCACGCCGCCCTCGAGCGGCACCGTACGTCGTCCACTCGTCGGGAAGCCGCCGTCCACGAGGGTGTGGGTCTTCAACGCGTCATCGCTGGCGGAGAGCTGCCACATGTAGCCGGTGTCCTCGTCCGGCGCACGGAAGACGACGCCGGCACCACCGTCCACGGGCGTGACCGTCATCGCGACCTCGTAGTCCGTCCAGTCCCGGCCGCTCCTCGCGACGGTCACGCCGCCGCCGGAGACGCGCACCCGGCCGTCGACGATCTGCAGCGGCCCGTCGCCGCCGGGCGGCCGCTTGATCCACTGGGCGCCGCCCCAGTCGCCGTCGGCCAGACCGGTCTCGAACGTCGCGGGCCGCGACCAGCGCGAGGCCTGGTCGTCCTTGTCCCAGGTGCGGACCCGCCAGGTGTAGGTGCTGCCGGGATCGAGGGACGCGCCACCGTAGTCGACGTAGGACTGCTGGCCGGAGCCGACCTTCCCGGTGTCCCAGACCTCGGCTCCTCCGGCCGAGGAGACCTCCACCTCGTAGGCGGTCTGGATCTCGGCGCCGTCCCCGTCCTGTGGCAGCCAGCCGAACCGGGGCTCGAGCGTGGTGTTGAGCGGCGCGGCCTGGTCGTCGACGGTGAGTCCGCTCGGCGCCGTCGGGGCGCGGTCGCCCGGGTCGGCCGTCGCCGGGCCGCTCGATGCCGCAGCCACGAGCCCTGTCGAGAGTGCGAGGACGGTGAGTCCGGCGGTGAGGGTGCGATGGTGCACGATCGATCCTTCCCGAGGTCATGAATCGTTTCATGCATCGTGCGCCCTCTGTGTGACGGACACAACACCATGACCGGATCCGGCCACGGGCAACCGGAAAGCAACCTCGGCGCGGCACCATCGCCGTTCAGTCCGCACGACCACGGGAACACCAGCCATGACCACGACCCTCATGCGAGCCGAGGTGGCCGCCTCCTGGGAGCGCTCCGCCGCTGCCGGCGTCGATGTCGACCTGCCGGAGGTCCCGGTGGCGCTGGACCGCGGCGACCTGCGCGGACGGCGGGAGGCTCACCCGCTCGCGCAGGTCTTCCCGCTGGTCGACGACCTGCTCGGCAACGCCGTCCGTGACTGCGGTGCGGTCATGGCCCTCGCCGACGCCGACGGACACCTCCTCTGGGTCTGCGGCTCTCCGGCGACGTTGCGACGGGCCGAGCGGATCGGCTTCGTCGAGGGGAGCAACTGGGACGAGCGACTCGCCGGCACGAACGCCCCGGGGCTCGTGCTCGCCACCGGTCAGGCCGCGATGGTGAACCGCGTCGAGCACTTCCGCAGCAGCGTGCGGGGCTGGAGCTGCGCGGCGACCCCGATCCACGACCCGGGCACCCGCAGCCTGCTGGGCGTCCTCGACGTCACCGGCGGCGACGAGATCCTGGTCCCGCAGACGATGGCGATGGTGCGCGCGACCGCCCGGCTCGCCGAGGCAGAGCTCGCCCGGAGCGACAACGCCCCGCCCGCACGCGACGCACACGCCGAGGTGACCGTCGCGCTCGAGCTGCTCGGTCGCAGCGAGGCGGGGGTGCGGGTCACCGACCATCGGGGCCGCACGGAGCTGCTCCGCCTCTCTCCACGTCACAGCGAGCTCCTGGCGCTCCTGGCGGCGGCGCCCCACGGGCTCAGCGGCGACGAGCTGGGCGTCCTCCTCTACGAGGACGACGGCGCTTCCTCCACGCTGCGGGCCGAGCTCAACCGGCTGCGGGCGATCCTCGGCGAGGATCTGCTGCCCTCGCGCCCCTACCGGCTGCACGGGAACGTGACCGGTGACTGGCTCGCGGTCGAGGCACGGCTCGCTGCAGGCGACGTACGCGGCGCGATGCGGGGGTACGCCGGCCCGCTGCTCCCCCGGTCGAGCGCTCCCGGTGTGGTGCGGATGCGCGAGTCGCTCGAGGCCTCGCTGCGCCACGCGCTGCTCCGCTGCGGCGCCGCCGACCTGATGGCGGCCTGGACCCGCTCGGGCCGGGGCCGCGACGACTACGAGATGTGGCAGGCACAGCAGCGGCTGGTCAGTGCGGGCTCGCCGATGCGCGCGCTGGTGGACGGTCAGCTGGCGCGGCTGGACCGCGAGCTCGGCTGCTGAGTGGCGGCCGGGGGCGGGCGGCGACACGCAACGTCGCTGCAACGTGACGCTTCCTAGCGTGACGGCACTCACATCGATGAGCCCGCCTACCACTCTGGAGCCGACATGACCGTCTACGCAGCACCCGGACAGCCCGACTCGCTCGTCACCGTGGCGAGCCGGTACGGCCACTACATCGGCGGCGCGTGGGTCGACCCGATCAAGGGCGCCTACTTCGAGAACGTCTCACCGGTCAACGGCAAGCCGTTCACCGAGATCGCGCGCGGCACCGCCGAGGACATCGACGCGGCGCTCGACGCCGCCCATGCCGCCGCAGGCCCCTGGGGCCGTACGTCGACCACCGAGCGCGCATCGATCCTGCTGAGGATCGCGGACCGGATGGAGGCGAGCCTCTCCGCGCTCGCGGTCGCCGAGACCTGGGAGAACGGCAAGCCGGTGCGCGAGACGCTCGCCGCCGATCTGCCGCTCGCGGTCGACCACTTCCGCTACTTCGCCGGTGTGCTGCGTGCCCAGGAGGGCAGCATCGGCGAGATCGACGGCGACACGATGGCCTACCACTTCCACGAGCCGCTCGGGGTCGTCGGTCAGATCATCCCGTGGAACTTCCCGATCCTGATGGCGGTGTGGAAGCTCGCGCCGGCGCTGGCGGCCGGCAACGCCGTCGTACTGAAGCCGGCCGAGCAGACGCCGTGGTCGATCCTGACGCTCGTCGAGCTCATCGGGGACCTGCTGCCCGCGGGTGTGCTCAACGTGGTGAACGGCTTCGGTGTCGAGGCCGGCAAGCCCCTCGCGTCGTCGCCGCGGGTCGCGAAGGTGGCCTTCACCGGCGAGACCACCACCGGCCGGCTGATCATGCAGTACGCGAGCCAGAACATCATCCCGGTCACGCTGGAGCTCGGTGGCAAGAGCCCGAACATCTTCTTCGACTCCGTGGCCGCCGAGCGCGACGCCTTCTACGACAAGGCGCTCGAGGGCTTCGCGATGTTCGCCCTCAACCAGGGCGAGGTGTGCACCTGCCCGAGTCGCGCGCTCGTGCAGCGCTCGATCTACACCGACTTCGTGCACGACGCGGTGCAGCGGGTGGAGCGGATCACGCAGGGCAACCCGCTCGACGACACCACGATGATCGGCGCGCAGGCCTCCAACGACCAGCTGGAGAAGATCCTGTCCTACATCGACATCGGCACCCAGGAGGGCGCCAAGATCCTCACCGGCGGCGAGCGGAACGTGCTCGACGGGGACCTCGCCGAGGGCTACTACGTCACCCCGACCGTCTTCGAGGGCGACAACTCGATGCGGATCTTCCAGGAGGAGATCTTCG